>NZ_PUQF01000001.1:0-508788 GCF_003331015.1 Enterobacter sp. GER_MD16_1505_Eko_090
CGCTGAAAGGTGCACGTCCGGTTCGGGGAGGAGAGGCAGGGAAATAGTCCGACTACGCCCTGCCTCTTACTCTACTCTGGACAGGCAAGCGTTGGGCTTACCTTGCTGTTGTTCTCGATCTGTTCGCAAGGAAACCTGAGGGTTGGGCAATGTCATTCTCACCGGACAGCAAGCTGACATCAAAGCGCTGGAAATTGCGTGGGAAGCTTGCGGTAAACCCGCCGGAGTGATGTTCCACAGTGACAGTAATAATGCCGGTGTCAGTCTTTACCACCACTCAGTTTGCCGTTTAACCCGATTGGTGTGATTACTGATGCAGTGAAGACCTTTCCGCATCACATCACTACAAATATTGATTTTTGATTGTTGGATTCGCACCAGATTTCACCTCTGTAGGGTATTCAAAAATGCTCAGTTATTACTGATGCCTAAACTGCAGCGTTGCGGGCAGGTAGCGTTGTAGCGTTTCGGGCGTATCGCCCTCGATCAATTGGCTTATCAGATCATAGCAGTGCCAGGCCAACTGGCGGTTATCCTGCTGTACGGTATCGATACGCAGCGACAGCGAATCATAAAGATAGTGATCGTCAAAGCTCGTCAGATGGATATCTGAGTCGAGTAAATGGTGCTGGCTCATATAGCGCAGTACCCCTTCGAGCAGTCCACAGGCGGCAGTGAACAGCGCCTTAGGCGGCCGCCCAAGTCGCGCGCAGAGTGCGGCGAACATCTCATAGCCTGAGCTCGGGTGGTAGTTACCGTTAATCACCCATTCCGGGCGCAGTGCAATACCCGCCTGAGCCAAACCCTGCGTGAAGCCGGTCAGACGATCGCGTGAAGGCGACAGACGCGACTGACCGCCTAAAAACCAGAACTCATCGCTATGCTTAGGTGCAATGCGGGAAATCAGTTCCGCCGTTGGGGTAATCGAATCAGTCATCACCAGCGGCAGCAGGCTTTCATTAGGACAACGGTCAAACAGCACTACTGGCAGTTGTTGGCTGAGCTTAAGATAGTCGGCATCGTTGTGCATACATGAAGCGACGATCAGACCGTCAACCTGGCGGGAAATCATGTTATTGACCACCACGCTCTCCTGACCGGGGTTTTCATCAGTACAAGAGATCAATAGCTGGACGCCTGCTTCGCGGCACAGCATTTCCAGCTCATGTGAAAAGACCGCAAAGCCGTGGTTGGTGATCTCCGGCACCACCAGTCCGATGGTGTGGCTGCGGTTGTCGCGCAGCGAGCGGGCGTGAATGCTTGGCTGATAGTGCTGCTCACGGGCAATCGCCAGTACTCGCTCACGCGTTTCCTGCGCCACACGCAGCTCCTTACCACGACCGTTCAGTACTAGGCTGGCGGTCGCTTTTGAGACGCCAGCCTGTTCGGCGATATCTTTAATGGTTACGCGTTTAGTTTTCATTACGACGCCATGAGCTTGAGGCAAAACGCTTATTCTACCATGCAAGTTCGCAGCGGCCAGTAGCAGAATGCGTCCGGTGTGATGCCAGAGAACATTAGCTGCCCTGAACAGGCCGGGAAGTAGCGGCAGCTCATCACTCCTTCGCCGCCGTTGATGAAAATCTCCACGCTAGACTGGTCGATGAAAATATGCAGCGAGCGGACGTCTCCGCGCCAGTAACGATAATGCTTCTCGTCGCTGGCCAGACTGGGTCGGGCCAGGCGGATCCCGCTGGCATCGCGTTCAAGGATTAATGCGCCGTCAAAATCGAGGCTCAAAATATCGTCCCCAGTGGTTTGTAGAACGATTTCCATCGGTGCCAGCGGCAGGGAGTTCCCTGCCCAGCCGTGCGCTTCGCCGCGCAGGGCGCTCAGCTCTCGTAGAGGACGTTGGTATAGCTGACCATCGATAAACTCCAGCTCACGCAGGCAGGTCATCTGATGGATCCAGCCGTTGGTGAGGGTCGGTTGAAGCATCTCTTCGCCCTCCGGCACGCCCATCCAGCCGACCAGCAGACGGCGGCCATCACTGGTAAGCATGGTTTGCGGGGCGTAGAACTCAAACCCTGCGTCCAATTCGTGCAGTTCGCCATGCTCGAAGGCCGCGCGGTGGTAGTCGAAATCGCCGCTCATCCACACTGCCGGGTAGGTGTTGAGATAGCGCTCTTTCTCACGAGGCACGCCCTGCGGGCAGCAAATCAGGACATGCTGGTCGCCGAGGGCAAACAGGTCCGGGCATTCCCACATATAGCCCGCGTCGTCCAGGCCATTGATGCCATAACCGGCGATTTCGCCCTGACTCGTCCACTCATGAAGGTCCGCTGAGCTGAATAACAACACCTTGCCACGCTTTTGCAAATCCTGTGCGCCCAGCACCATGTACCAGCGACCTTCGTGCTGCCAGACTTTCGGGTCACGCACGTGGCCGGTATAGCCCTCCGGCAGCGGTAATACCGGGCCGAGTTTGGTAAACGTGCCGTCGGCATTTTCCGTCGCCAGGCACTGCCACGCGGTTCGGCTGCCGTCGTCAAATTTTACGTTGCCGGTATAGCACAGGGTGAGCGTGCCCTGACTATCCACGGCGCTTCCGGAGTAGCAGCCGTTGCGGTCATACTCTTCATCCGGCATGAGCGCGATCGGCTCATGTTGCCAGTGCAGCAGGTCGGCAGAGCTCCAGTGCCCCCAGCACTTGAACTTATGATCGCAGGCGAGCGGGTTCCACTGATAAAACAGGTGATAACGTCCGGCAAATTCAATAAAGCCGTTGGGATCGTTCATCAGCCCGGTCACCGGCGCATGGTGCCAGCGGGGATAGTGGCTGTCGGCCAGCGCGCGCGGCTGGCCCTGCATAACAGCCTGCAAAATCGCAGGCAGGCGTGATGGATGTGACATTATTCAGCGTCCGTTTTGTATTTCAGTACCAGGGAGACGACAAAGGCGACGCCAAAGGCGATAACCATCCCGATAATGTAGTTCAGCAGCGAGCTGGCCTGCACGATAGCCATGCCAGGGATAGCCGTCAGGCCCACCGCGGTCATGTAAACATGCATGGATACCACCCACGCGCCGCCCACCGCGCCGCCAATCAGGGCTGCGATAAACGGTTTTACAAAGCGTAAGTTAATACCAAAAATCGCCGCTTCGGTGATGCCGAGCATGGCAGAAAACGCCGAGGGCAGGGTAATGGCTTTGATTTTGGCATCTTTCGTTTTGAACCACACCGCCAGACAAGCACCGCCCTGAGCGACGTTGGCCATCGCCCAAATCGGCAGCAGGAAGTTGACGCCGATGGATGGGTTGCCCAGCAGTCCCGCTTCGATGGCGTGGAAGCTGTGGTGAATACCGGTAATGACGATAACCGAATAGAGACCGCCAAACAGCAGTCCGGCCAGCCAACCGGCGTGGGTAATCAGGGTGCTAAGGACAAACGAAATACCGTCGCCAAGCGCGCGACCAGCCGGGCCGATAATCAGCAGGGCGATAAAACCGGAAATGATCACCGTCAGGAACGGCGTCAGGATCAGATCCAGTGCATCGGGGATCACGCGACGCAGCTGTTTCTCAACGATGCTCATAAACCACACCGCCAGCAGCACCGGGAACACCGTGCCCTGATAGCCGATCATGGCAATCTCAAGGCCGAAGAAGTTCATGGTGTGGAAACCGGCGGCCACACCCCAGGCGTTGGTGAGCGCCGGGTGAGTCAGGATGCCGCCAAGCGTCGCGCCAAGATAAGGATTACCACCGAACTCGCGGGCGGCGGTGAAGCCAATCAGGATCGGCAGAATAATAAACGCCGCTGAGCTGCACATATCCAGCATGATGTAGATGGCGTTACCCGGGTCGACCCAGCCGTACGTTTTAACCATCCCCAGAAGGCCCATCAACAGGCCGGAGGCGACGATAGCCGGGATGATCGGCACAAAGATGTTCGACAACAGGCGGGCAATGCGCTGGAAAGGATTCAGTTTTTTCGCCGCAATGTCGGCAGCTTCCGATTTGCTGGATTCGCCAATCCCTGCCGCCTGGATAAAGGCGGCGTAGACTTTGTTCACCACCCCGGTGCCGAAGATAATCTGCATCTGTCCGGCGTTACGGAAACAGCCCTTCACCCCATCAATTTTGCCGATGGCCTGCTGATCGGCCAGTGAGTCATCGACCAGCACCAGGCGCAGGCGTGTGGCACAGTGCGCGGCGCTGGCGATATTTTCCTTGCCTCCCAGAAGCGGAAGTAGCGAGCGGGAAATCTGTTCAAAATCCATAGTACCCTCTGAATGCGTATTGATTTTCGAGTTGTCGTCCCGTGGTAGCCGGAGCGCATTCTCTTCGTTGTTATTGTGTCCGGGGCGACGAAACGTATTTTGTCGCCCCGGCGGTTACTGTCGCCAGGTGTTAACCATCAAAACCAGGTTTCCATCTGCATCCCGAACGACCATTCGCCGCCCGATTTAAAACCACTGCTGCCCAGCGCGTCATCGCTGGCGTAATTATTGAGTTTTTTGCTCCAGTCCATCCACGAGGTGTAAAGACGGATTTCAGGACGGCTGAAGAAATCGCCGATGTCGCCAACCTTAAAGGTCGGGGCGAAGGTGAGCTTGTAGAAGCTGCCGTTTACCGCATGGCGATCGTTATAACCTTCAGGTTTGAGATCCATATACTGGTAACTGCCTTCATAAGCGAGGGCGAAGTTTTGATTGATCTCCTGGATCAGACGCATGTTGAGGGTTGCCCACTGGTAGCTGTCGCCATCGACATAACGGTCTTTACTGGTTTGTGCCAGTATCGCCGGGGCGATAAACCAGTTCTTGCTCAGTGGCGTGGTGCCGTAGCTGGCGAAGCGCCAGGTGTTAGCCCCCGAGCGTAACGCGCCGTCAGAGCCGACACCTTTAACTTCGGCACCCAGTCCGTGACCGTAGAGCAGGGCGGTTTTGCTGGCACCTTCACGCAGGCCGTAAAAACTGTCGTTGTGCAACCCGAGCAGCGCATGTACACCGGTATTTGCCGCATCGCCTTTGACCGGATTACCGTTGGTATCCTGGCGTTCGTCGTTGTCTTTTGCCCGCATCCCGCTGACCATCATCTGCACCGGCCCGATGAAATTGTTCATGCTGACGATGTAGTTCTGCACACTGTTGCTGGTATCAGCAATATCGCCGAAGTTACGCCCGTAAAGAGAGAAGTTGCTGCGAACGCTGTCGTTCCACCTGACATCGTAAATACCGCCGCCGGTACCGGCGAGGAACACGACATCCGAGTCGATCCAGTGAATGTCAAAGTTATCCCGGTCAAAGCGTTTCCCGGCCCACAGGGTGGAGCCTTTAAACGGCCCGTCGAAGGTGGGCAAGTTGCCCAGTTCAACAAAGGCCTGACGCACGTTCAAATCACTGGTGCTCGCCGTCCAGTCGTTATAAGTGGTTTGACCGTCGGCGACCATGACTTTGAAGCGGGTCGTTGCCCCGTTATCCAGGGTC
Source organism: Enterobacter sp. GER_MD16_1505_Eko_090 (assembly GCF_003331015.1). Taxonomy (NCBI): domain Bacteria; kingdom Pseudomonadati; phylum Pseudomonadota; class Gammaproteobacteria; order Enterobacterales; family Enterobacteriaceae; genus Enterobacter; species Enterobacter sp. GER_MD16_1505_Eko_090. Next base: position 5,433 of record NZ_PUQF01000001.1, read on the forward strand.
TGCTTATGTTCAAGATTCATTTCAACATAGGTATCGGCCTGGTTTCCCAGGCGGCCAATAGCCCCACCGGTTTCCCCTGCTGGCGTCATGTAGGCTCCGGATTTGGTGCTGGCGCCGGAGTCATTCATTATCACGCCGGAGCGGGCGTAGCCGTGGAACTCAAACCCGCTTTTCTCATCGGCTTTTTTCTCCAGTTTGGCGGTACGCTGAGCCACTTCCTGAGTGCTGTCCTGGGTTTTTTGTTGCTGTGTCGTGAGCTGCTGTACTTTCTTCTCTGCCGACTCTGCGCGGGTTTCTGCCGTTTGCGCTCTGTTTTCGGCATCCTGTAAGCGTTTTTCCAGCGCAATTAAACGGGCTTCGATACTGCTGAGATCCGTTTGTGCATGGGCTGAGGCGGCGCCGGTTAGCAAAGCGATAAGAACCGCGAGTGTGCTTTTTCTGAACATATTGATTGCATCCCAAAAGGAAAATAAAAAATTGTGTGTTTTTACTAAACCGGTTTAGTTGCAATGTTAAGCACGACATTTAACATTTTGAAATTGATTTTGCTAAACCGGTTTAATAAGTGTGATGGATGCAACAAAGTGGACCGCGTACGACGGTATTTAGGATCAAATCTGGCGGTGTAGATCGCGCTGGTATGGCAGGGCAGTCATCGCGCCTTTCGCCAGGGTTGCCAGGGCACCGCAGGTTTGCGCCAGAGCGAGCGTTGGCTCCAGGGCATTGATATCCGCCGGCATCCCGTTGGCAGCAAGGCTGGCAAGCAGTCCGGCGACAAACGCATCGCCCGCACCGGTGGTATCCACGCTGACAACCGGTTTAGCGCTGAAATGGATAAACTGCTGCTGGAATGCGGCGATGACGCCCGCTTTACCCTGAGTCACCAGCAGTAATTCAGGCTGATAACGCTCAGTGATGCTGGCGATCCCCTGCGCGATATCATTACTCCCGCTGATGAGTATCAGCTCTTCTTCGGACAGTTTCACCACGTTCGCCAGACGCAGGGCGCGGTCGAGACAGGCGTGCAACAGGTTCTGATCTTGCCAGAGATCCAGGCGGATATTAGGGTCAAAGCTCACCCGGCCACCGGCACGTTTGATGTTCTCCATAGCCGCGAAGGTAGCACTGCGGCTGGGCTCGGCGCTGAGCGCGATGGAGCAGATGTGCAACCACTGTCCGGCGGCAAACTGTGGCAGGTCTTCTTCAGCCAGGAACAGGTCAGCGCTGGGGCGTACCATAAAGGTAAAGGTGCGTTCACCTTGGTCATCAAGGTCGACCACCACAGTGGACGTGCGGTGATGATCGTCAAGATACATATGGCTGACGTCGACCTGCTCCTGTTGCAGGGTATGACGCATGTAGCGGCCAAACGGGTCACCGCCGACGCGGCCGATAAATCCGCTGTTGCCGCCAAGGCGGGCAACCCCTACCGCCACGTTAGCCGGCGCGCCTCCAGGGCACTGTAGCAAGCGCCCTTCACTCTCCGGTAGCAGGTCCACCACTGCGTCGCCCAGAACCCAAACTTTTGCTTTCATGCTAAAACCCTCCAAGGCTAAACTTAATTAAACCGGTTTAGCATATTAAATCACAGTGAATGAGTGGGGGAAAGTTCCAGCCGGAAAAGCACTGCTCAGGGCATAAAAACGTGAGCCGCCTTACGAAATAGAATTGATTCGACAGCTGTGAAGACTTACGTCCTGGACACAAATGGATCCTGGATAAATTACCATGCAACTTGATGAAATTATCATGTTTTATCTTATTTACAGATAAATCAAAGGGCTTTTAACACCACACTTCTTGGCATAATGGTTAAGTGTAGTAATGCTCGCTCTGGATGGGTTTGCTTCTATGCTGCGCAGGTATTTGTAAGAAATACCCATTCTACTGGCGAGTTGTTGTCGCATCAGGCCAGCGAAACTGCGCAATTTCATCAGCGTTTCTGGAGGGTTTCCTTTAAAACTTCATCGACAAAACCGCTTTTTACCGTAGATACAGTAAGTGCCTCTTCTCTGCCATTATCCCAGCATCCAAGGTTACCGGGTTCTGATGTAGTCTGCCGATATGCAAGAAATGCAACGGCATCATGCTGGTTATGATGCTGTTTAATCTTCATTGTCACATGGACTATTCAGGGAGCGACAAGCGCTCCCACATGAAAACAGAACCACTCGTTTCATTTACGTGCTTCCTCAAAAGTAATCTCATACCCAATACTTCTGATTTAGTAGGGTTCTGATCATATCATGCAGCTCGATTGCGCTCAATTTGACGGTTTTCATCTTTACACAATGCTCGGTTATGATACTTTGTGATAGGCATGACAAGATCTGGCCGTAATTTTTTAGAAGTGAGTTTGCCCGCCACTTCACGGGACAGCATACATCCGGATAAAACCGGTAACAGGAAAGGCTCCACGCTGCATACGGAGGAAACAGAATTAATGAATGATAAATTGCCGCCCTGCGCTGATACCAGGGTGGAACGTGTCCGTCTTAAAGATGGGGATTACTTTTTCCCTGCTGAACCCGCCATAAAAGCGGATTCTTTGCGGACAAAATCGCTCCTTCATCGTTTTAACCACACCGATCCTGCTCATATTGATTCCCGCCTGCTACTGATGAAAGAGTTGCTGCCTGAATGTGGGGAAGGGGTATCTGTCACCACGTCTTTCCACTGCAGCAGGGGGTATAACATTCGTAAGCGTCGTCTCAGCACCGTCTGGCAGATCCTGAAATTCCTGAGAGGATAGTGGACACCAAATATGGTGGACACTATCCATGAAATCATTAACCACAGTGCGTAAAAAAAGCCCTAATTATCCCGTTGAGTTCAAAATCAAAATGGTTGAACTCTCGCATCGACCAGATATCCGAGTCTTTGCGTTTGCCAGCGAGGATAAGGAGTACCAACCGTTACTCGATGATATTCTGGATGGTCCAATGGTTGGGCGTTTTGATACTGAGGAAGCCGGAAAGGCTTTGATCGATGGTGGATTGATTGAGCGTTTGATGTCAACTATCATGCCCTTTATCACTTCAGAGGCCCCTCTACCCGATACGCATCTACGTCGGGAAACAACCTGGTATTATCCACTGGAAGCTATTCGCGAAACTGTTGTAAATGCACTGGCTCATCGTGACTGGACACGCTTTGTTGAGATAGAGATTGGCTTGTATAGCAATCGATTTGAAGTTATTAGCCCAGGGGCGCTGAATAATTCGATGTCGATTGAAAAGATGGTTACAGGTCAGCGATCACCACGCAATACGATTATTATGGAAGTCTTACGTGATTATGGTTACGTTGATTTCAGGGGGATGGGAGTCAGGACAAAGATTATTCCACTAACACAGGCCATGAGTGGCCAACTCCCTGAGTTTACTGCAACAGATGATTACTTGAAAACAATACTTTATCGCTCACCATCTTCTTGATATATAAGGTCTGGCCTTTCCATCCATAAGAAAGGCCATTGCTGTAAAAAATAAATTACCCGCGACTGCAGCCGAAGCTACGGTCGCCATCTCCATATGCTTTTGTATCGAGTTTAGCTAGGTAGTCGAGACGATTCAGTAATTTATTGTATTCTCCTTCAAAGTTAAAATCATTGACGTCTAAAATATAACGACAATTTTCAGGGTAGTGAACCAATCCCGGATAATCATCCAGTTCCAATCCCAGTGCGCTATACCATGCTCTTACAATCATCATCCTTAAATTTCTTTCAGCCTCATAATCACCTAAATGGTAATAAGCATCTTTATTAAAAAAAAGACCAAGGTGAAAGTGACATTTTCCTTCTTCGGAAAACTCCCGTGCCCAAACATGACGAACACGGTTTGGATATATTCTTTTGCCGTTAGCTGCTCTGGTTCTCTCATTGGCCTCCAACATGGCATTTAATGCATTACGGAAACGGGATATGGCACCAGGCTCTAGATTAGGAAAACAGCAAACAGTGTCACCTCTGTCTAAAATGGGTGGATAATGAACATCAACACGTAACGCCATTGTTCTGGGGAATTCACTGATAGCATCATTGACGACTCGTTCAATATGTTTTTTATAGGCGAGCACATGCTCACCATGGGAACCATGATATAATTCCATGTTTCGATCCTGTCGTTAGCCCTACGGCTTTGGATAGCCGTATATAGTAATATGATCAGACATAGCTGAATGTCTGTGGTTAGTTATATTAATTAACTATTAATAGTAATGACTGTTATATAATACCTTTCCAACAATAAAACTTGTTATCAACCCATTACCCATGCAGTAAAATAATTAAAAAGCAACTCTGCAATTATAATCACCCAAAGATGCCGTTATCCCAGTGTCTTTTTACCGTGGAAATACTTATTCCTAAGATCTTTGCCACCTTGGATTGAGAGTAATGCTTAGCCTTCTCACTCTGAATTAAATGGGAATATTTACTTCCTTCAGGCCTTCCTAGAATTTTCTTTGATTTTGCTTTGTTAGTAGGCATCTTTTACCCTCATCAAGCTATTAGGTACTAACTCCATACTGTCGAGATGTATGCAACTAAGTGGTTATGCTTAACATTGGTATCAGAAAGTATGGCTTACTTCACCGTTAAAGGGGTTAATAATGATGGCATCTCCTCCTTTCATCGCCTTTTGAGGTGTATCGCCTTCGGCAATCACAGGGACCATTACCGCTAGATCATTTGTGTAATAAATTGGTATCCAGCAATAGCATGATTGTTTAGGGGGAGTTTTATTTCTTTTCAATACTGCTTCAACTCCAAATGTAATAAGTTCAAAGATTGGCATAATCACAATGCTGCTCAAATCAAAAAAACAACCATCGTAGACTGTTTCCTTTATCAGTATGATATTAGATAACCCTCCTGCAATGAGATGTTTGTGGTTCACGCGCCGATCTGTGTAAATAAAAATTGCTTTTTTTACATTGAAACTTTTTATAATGTATGAGAGCTTTTCATGAATTAATTTTTTTTCGCTCTTACCCATCTTATCATGAGGTATTTTGTGCGCATAAAAATCTTGATCGACAACCTCGTTCCGGTGTCGAATGTGAGTGTTCCAGACGGAATGAAAAAACTCTTCGTAAGTTAATTTTGGCTCCCCCCGTGCTATTGACGGGACCTTCTCTTCAAAAATACAGCCTAATGTTGACTCCAAAGTTTGAGCTATATGATATTGCGATGTTATTTTATTCAATGCTGGGACTGTGGCGTTTAATAAAAATGATATCACCTCTGACCTGGAGTATCCTTTTGCATTGCTATAGTCGTCAATTGCATCAATAGTAGAACTATTGTTTACGCTGAAAGTGATGCGTTTTTTCATATGTGACCTTGAATTTTGTTAATGTGAGATGTGATAAATAGTATTAATCTCCCCCCATTGTTAATGGAAGGTTTGTATTAACTAACCCGGCTATTCTTTAGAATAGCCGGGGGAGGCCTCTATTAGTTACTATATACTGAGAAGGTTAATAGGTATCTATCAATGTCTTTACGTGACCAATAGTGTCGGTTTTTAATTTTCTTCGGTCGCGGTAAACCATTAGGCAGTTTGTCTTTGCAAAGCCAAGCTCGAATAGTTTGTACTTCATAGCCAATAATATTAGCTAACTCGCGGGTAGAAATTAGTTGTGACTGAGAGGGTTTTTGATGTTTGATATCGCTCATTTCATCACCCCAACATTTGATATGTGGGCAAATAAGACGATCATTGTTTTTAACAGAGATGAAAGAATGAAATGAAAAGGGGTGAATATGGGGTCTCTATCGGGATCGGGGTCGCTACTACTACCATCCGATGAAGATGATGATGAGTTTTTTGATGACGTTGTTGAACTTCGGCGTGAGCGGGAAGTATTCCCCTTTGGTGGAAAAAGGCATGTTATAGTATTGACTACATTCCTAATAGCAACTAAAAGTTTTGAAACACGGTGCCAAAGAGGTAGTATTCGGTCAGTACTACTATTATTAAAACGCTGAATTGTTGTTTCCCAAAAATTAGAACTTTTGTTTTTAGTCGGATGTAAACCCCATCTCGCTCTGATTTCCGCACTTCGGTCTTCTCTTGATACAGTTATTGGGTTAGTCACTGTAGTTAATCTCCTGCTTAGTGAGTGAATGTAGTTAGCAGTAATAAAAGATAACTGAAAAAAAATTTCTGTCAACACATGTGATTTTATGTAAGTTGTTGATATTTGATAAAATCAACGCTTATCAACGTTGTTTTTTATTTTTGCTTCTTCTAAGATCCATAATTCAACTTTTTCATGCCATTTTCTTAGCAAATCTAATGGACGGCGGCGATAGTGCTTTTCAGCAAGAGCGCTAGGCTTATGGCCCATAATCTGCGCAACAATACCTGTTGGTACTTCGACCCATTCAGCGAGGGTCCCAAAACTACGGCGCAATCCGTGCAAGCTGATATGTGGTAACTCCGCGCGAGTTAATGCTCTATTATGTGCTGAACGCGGTTCAATAATTTTGCCACTTTTGCTGTTACTTCTGAAAACCCAATTCTCCTCGTTTGTACCACGATTGGGGATCTCCATCAGTGAGCGTAACAAGTCAGAAACATAGGGAGTGAGGGGGATAATTCGCTCGCCTTCGATCTTGTCTTTAATTCTCATGCTTGACCATTTGAAATCTATGTCAGACCAGCGAAGTGAGGAAATTTCTTCACGCCGTGCACCGGTGAGCAAAAGCACTTGGAGATAGGCTGATGCAATGGGATTATTGAGGCTACGCACGGCACTGAACCAGCTTTTGAGCTGTTCTTTTTGTAAGCAATCTCCCGCTTTGCTCGCTGATATTGGAACCATTTTTCTCACGTTATGATCTTGTGCAAGATCGCCATCGATTATTCCCTGATATTTTTTCTGGTAATTAGCCCATTTGATGAATGCACGCAACAGACGGTAGGCATGAGCAGTGACGGTAGGCCGATTTTGTCTCTCTGTACTTAGCCATTCGGCAATGTTCTCTGGTGTTAGTTCTGATAATGGTCGGTCGAGCAGGCTAGCCAGTGGCCCAGGTGAGGTTGGGCCCCGGCCTCTTTTTTTACTTTCGCCTCCACGACTGGACAAGTTAACGTGATCGGCAATGTAGCGTGCAGAGTAGGGGCGTTTAGTTTTTGCGCTGATTCCGGTTCTCAATTCATCAAGATAATCTTCCCAAGCGCTTGAAAAGGTTGCCTTCGTTTTACGAGATTCAGCCTGCTGTGATTCCGCTTCAGCAATTTTTTCCGCCTTAGCTATACGCGGATCTATCCCAGTATCGATTAATGTTTGCAGTCGCCTGGCTTCGGCCCTCGCATCATCAATCCTCCAATCGTTAATGTTGCCAATGGTCATGCGAAGGGTTTTTCCCGCATACAGGCTTTGGAATACAAAGGCTTTTGCTCCACGAGTTGCTCGACATGCCAAGCTTGTTACGTCCGTATCCCAAAGGAAAACTTGGTTTTTCCCTTCAGGTAAAGTAAATCTTCGAATTCGTTCGAAGGTTAGTTTTTGTCTTGAAAGCGCCATTTTTAGGGTTCCTGTTGGGGATTACGGTTTACAGTAATGTAACGGCTGGTGTAAGTAAATTGAAAGGATAAACATCAACACTCATCAATTTACATCAACAGGTTTTTTGTTTTAATATTATGATTTAAAATGATAAATTTGTGATTTCTGATGGTTGTTCAAGCAGTTAAAATATAAAAACTTCGCATTCGTAATGCGAAGGTCGTAGGTTCGACTCCTATTATCGGCACCATCCTCTAGTTTTCTCACGACGATTCACATCAGCAAAACCCTTCAGAACATACAAATTACGCTATTTTAGTCGTTTGAGGTCACCCCTTGTCTCATGAAATCAACATGCGATTGGGGGGGCAATCAGGGCATCATCTTTTCGGCTTAGTAAATGTGTCCTCGATGATGCTGAATGCCAGTCAGGTTGAAGCCGCTAAAGGTAAAGATATAAGCTATAAACCATAAATCATCTGATGGAGGTGGCCTGTAATAGAGGTAAAAAATTCAGTATGTTACCTCTCGTTACCTCTCAGTTTAATACTTGCTACCAGTGTTACACGTTCAGAACAAAATGGAGGAGAACCAAAATCCTTTCTTCTGGCAGGCAACAGAGGTTTAGCGATGCGAGTGATGACAATTTACTGCCCGGAGTGTATGTCTGCGGCAACGGTGAGGAAAACAAACCGAAAGCACCCAAAATTATCATATGTGTATTGTTATTGCTCAAATGTTGAGTGTGGGCATACGTTGTGATGAACATTTCCTTCTCACACACGATTAGTCCCAGCGCTTTGAGCGGCCAGGGACGGATTAAAGAACTAATGGATGCCTTGCCACCGGACGAGCGACAAAAAGCATTAGAACTCCTGTTGGCAGCCAAAGAGAGCCACTGAACGGTTCACCGGGAGTAACTAAAATTTTCCCGGCTCCGGTTCATTAAATTTCAGCTGCTTAAGAGAAGACGTCTATAAGAATCAGTTGTTAACTTTTTAGTGTGCCGTCAGTTATCATGAAAAATCTCACCTAAAATTTTATATTTCTTTACTATCAATAGCTTAATTCAAGTGGTTACGATGTTGGAGTAAAGCTAAACTGAAAAAAGCTGAAATTCTTTTCACTCTTTTCAGTTCCCTGCTCGCTGTAAATCCCCAGTTTTGGTGCGGTCTGGCGCTATCATTTGTAAAAGATCCCAACTGAAAAATTTTTGCGATCTGAAAAACGCAGGCGGGTGCGGTGTAGTGCGATTTTGGTGGGTTACGTTTTTTTAAAGTATGCACTCGTTGAAGGAGAACCATCAAAAAAACAAGAGATTGATAGATATTTACGAACAAAACCACCTCATCTGGCTATTGTTTGGAGTAGAATTTGTGAATATTAACTCACATAGAAGGTAAGAGAAATGACATTAACTCCGAAGCAAATTGGTAGAGCGGCGGGAAGAATTTTCCAATCCAGTATTCCGGTCAACTGGGCATATCGTTGCCAAGAAGATCAGGAGGACTATGGAGTTGATGCAGAGATTGAAATAATAGGTGATAATGAAAAAGCTACCGGTTTTATATTTAAAGCTCAAATTAAAGGCCAGGAAAATGTTTCTATAATTAATGGGGGGAGTATTACTTCCTTTAGCCTTTCAACAGAGCGATTAAACTATTACATGAATCAACTGGATGTTCCAATTATTCTGGTTGTTGTAGATGTTACTACAAAAAAAGTTTATTGGATTAGTTTGCAAGATGATCAAAATTTAAGTGGCAGATTGGCAATAGCTAATGGTGAAGGAAAGAAAAACATCACAATTCATATCCCATGCGAAAATAACTTGCCGGACGGCAGTAATGAACTCATACGCGCCGTAAAGGATAATATGACATGGATGAAAATAAACTCGTTAAATAAAATAAACACGCCCATTAACCAAATGCTAAAAAATAGCCCTACTAAGCTCATTGATGATTTAATTCAAAGGAATAAAGAGTTTAATTTTTATCTATATATTGAACAATATGAACGATTATTAAAATCGAAGAGTTATAAGGAGCTTTTCAATAAGGCTAAAATTACTTTCGATTCATCTTCAGAGTTGTTCGATACCAGATTTAATTCTGCAATATATATAGAGCAGGTTTATATACATGCATTGCAGAACGAAGAATTGAAAGACGAGCACTTGTTTAATCTTTATAATGCATTAATTGGGCTTGTACGTAGTAAAAGGAAAAACGGAAATTACAGAATGTATGTTGTTTTCTTAATGAGATCTTTCATTATAGATAAGTTGATTGAAACGGACTATCATGCTGTTATTACAAAGAAAAATACATCGCATGATGAATTGACTTCATGGATGCTTAACCATGAGAACGATAGAATAGCAACTGCGACTGCAAGTCATGTACAAAAAACAATCTCTTCAATTAATAAAATGGTGTTGCAGGGTAATGATAACTTCTTCACCGATGCTATATCACGCGTTGCTATTAAGTTAGGGGTGTATGCGCAAAGACTCAAAATAGATGAACGGATTGAATCTTCGAAATATTTGTTTAATTGGATAGATTATTGTTTGGATTTGGCAATGGAAATATGTAAGGTGCAAGAGAATGAAGCCTTATATGGGAAGTTTGTATTAATCTACGCTACTGTTAGCACTAATCGTGATGATTATGGGAAATGTTTTCATGAGGCAAGGGAAAAATTAGAATTTATTAATGATGAGGACATAAAGTTCAGCTTAAATTTAGCACTTGAAAAAATTGCTAAGCACAAGACTACTTTCATGGAACGGAGTGATCCGGATAGTGAAATTGATTTTTTCACAAGCCGTGCAAAGCAAATGGGATTTAAGATAGATGATCCGGAAGACGAGATGGGACGGATTATAAAACAGGGGTTGCTTGATTATAATCCTGAACGCGTTATAAAAAATTGTGAACATTTAATTATGATTGCTTCACGTTCAGTTGGCATTCCTGCCATGATGGTTGGCTTATATTCGGCTGCTATGAAATATCTTGTATGCTTGAAAAAAAATCATGTAATGGGTGGTTGGAGATTAGACGAAATTTATAATTCAAAACCCTTAGGTGGATTCCAAAGTGAATTCTGTAAAGATTGCCAAGACTGTAAACCAAGAAGTCCTGAATGGAAATGGACGAGTGCATGGCAAGAAGAACAAATTGAGCTTCATAAAGACCTAACAAGCCGCCTTGAACGTTGGTAACAATTGTATACAGTTAAAACTATCCTTCAGAGTTGCTTCTACACGGTGGTTAGTAGTGGGGGCATTTTTAGGTTTTTGTTTTTTCAAATCAATGCATTCGTGTTCTTTTTATTCTTATTTTCTGCACCATTTAATTCTTCATTATTTTCGGTTGTCCATTTTTTCCATTTATGGTGTTAAACATCTTTCAGTTCAGCGTTACCGTTACTCATCTTTTACTGCTATAGTCAAACTTAAAACTAGTACATAAACGGTACCTTAATTTGAGTCGGGTACTTATGAACTTAATGCGCGACGGGTCGACACGGCATAGCCAGGCGAGAAGAACTACAAGCCGCTCTTTCACCGCCGACAGCAAATCCGGATCCGTCATATGGCGCTCAAGCATGCAATCTTTGTGTTCCGCAGTTCCACATCGCAGGATTCTATAATGTGCTTAATGAGTGTGTCGCTCTGGGGAGTGCCTATAATTTGCCGTCGTTAGTTTCGCTGGTCGCTTATGTGAAAATTCTACCGATTCTCGGCGACCAGTTTTGACATGGGATTGTATAGAACTGCATGGTCAAAATCCGAATTTTGGCAATAAAGCAGTAGGTAGGGGGCGGCGATGGCTTTACGTACACGGTTCGGAGTTGGCGCACAGATGATTAAATCCCAAATCCTGAGAGGGTCAACGTTGATAGCCTAGGCATATAGCATTAATTCGACATCCTCATCATAAGCATGCGTGCCGTTCGCGGCGGGTATTTTGTAATAGTCTTCCATGCCGCCTGATAGTATATTGTTCATGATATTTACCTAGGAGGATTTGTTGAATGGAAATAAAAGATACCCTCGCATTTTTTGGGCTTATTATTACAACTATAACTGCAGCGATTGGTGTGTATAAATTATTTAAAGATGTTAGCTGGTTCTTACCTAAAGCAACAAAATTTACACATATTTTTGAAAATTACTCCGAGTATATTGACCCTCTTGAAATGGAATTTATGAAGGCAGAGATTAAAAGGGATGTTAAAAAAAGTGTTCTGGGAATTAATAATCTAAAATTCAGGCGCTTAGTTCTGTATATTAGAACATATTCTGAATTGAATTTGCCATCATGGCGATGGGGGCACTTAGCACCGCATGTACAATGTAAATATGATAGATTCTTTATACGTTATAAAGGGAAGTATAAGCGTTATCGCTTGTATGCAAAACTTGCTGCCATTTTTTATGTTATTTTTGGTCTGGCATTCCCTCTTTCGTTATTAAATAATGGTATGGGTTATATGATTCTTGGTGTTGTTCTGATGTTATCTTGTTTATTTATGGCTTTTATGTTTTGGATGCTTTTCCCAGGAAGAAAGAAAATAAAGGAATATAATAACGAGTTATTAAAGATTGATGCGAGCAAGTATGATGCTAGATAATTTTGCCGACCTAATAATTTATTATTTTGAATTATCATTCCGGCATCAGCATCTTCCGTGAGATCGTAGAAGTCGTTCGCCGCAGCAACACTTCTCCCCCCGAATGCGTTGCTGTCAATCAGGGCTACCGAGCGAGGCATTGACAAGTTTACCGACGTCATTGTACTACGTCTGGATATAAAATACTCTTTAACCTAGCATCCTGCGTAAGGGCAGCCATCAGTCGAAAAAAACGGGCGCGATCACGGTCAAGAACAGCCAGGTGCTAAATAATGGTGGAACCTCGGGGCACTCCAAAAACAGACAACTAACCGATTATAAGCATTTCCTTCAGCAATTAATTAGGTTTCCAAATCATTTTATTGACATCGTTATTCAAGCAGTTTACGTACATGGTTTGACTTCTATTATCGCACTATCTTCTAAGCAACTTTATTGAGATTCCCCTATTTAAGGCACTTCAGCCATTCCTCTCCTCTGACAACGCCGACAAACCATCACACATCTCCTGCAACTCATTAAACATCCTTGCCACATGGAAGCCATCACACACCGAATGATGCACCTGCACCGCGAGCGGCAGCAGCACTTTTCCATCCTGCTCGTAGTATTTTCCAAACGTGAACATAGGCGAAAAGAAGTTCTTCATGTGCGCAATGTTCATATTAAAGTTGGTAAACGTTACCCACGGAATAGACGACACGAAAAAGACGTTTTCCCGGGACTCTTCCTTAGGCCAGTAGGAAAGACTATTTCCATAGCGGGCCGTATCTTCTGCATACGTATTCTGGAAGTGATGAATATTGCCGTCATAGTGGCTCCACAGTGACGAAAAGGTCTCCGTTTCGGGGTGGAAAATAGTGTAGCTGGGATGAACTTCATTCCATATGACAAGCTCATTGTCCTTCATGGCCATACGGAACTCAGGATGCCGGTTCATGATGTTAGACAGGAGAAAAATGATCGTCGGGTAAAACTTCCAGCCCACCGCTTTGATATGTTTTCGCAGCGCGGTAATGTCGATCAGAACGGTTTGGTTAATTGTGCATTCAGCAAATGACTGGAAGACTTCAAAATGCTCCTTCCTTGGCCAACGAGATAAATCAACAGGCGTATACTCCGGGGCTGTTTTTTTCATTGTTTAACCTTTGATTATCAACCGTCTACGTGATTTTGGGCCAGAAACAACCGGACAACCATTTCAACCGTATCTAATCTTCCTGTCAATCTCAGCCTGTAGCTTTCCGAACAGGTATCCCTGCACGAGATCGCAGCCAAGCGCCTGAAGCCGTTCAAGCTGCGCTTCGGTTTCAACACCCTCTGCAATGACCCGCATGTTGAGGCTCTTCGCCATGCCGGTAATCAATTTAACAATATTAAGGGCATCATCCTGCGTGGATATCGGATTCACAAAAGATTTATCTATTTTAATTTTATCAAAATTCAGTTCACTCAGTCGTGAGAGCGAGGAATATCCCGTTCCGAAATCATCGATGGAAATTTTGACACCCAGTGCCCGGAGCTTTTTGAGAATAGTGATCGGCATGTTGCTGTCACTGAAGAGCGAAGACTCTGTTACCTCTAGCTCAAGTCGGCTGGCCGGTAGCCCTGTCTCTTTCAGGATGGACTGCACCATCGCGGTAAACGATTTCGTGCCTAGCTGAACGGGGGAGACGTTCACCGAGATCCTGGCCGGCACCGCCCAGGACACCGCTTCCCGGCAGGCCATCTCAAGCACCGACTTGCCGATCTCATTGATCATTCCCGTTTTTTCAGCGACGGAAATAAAATAATCTGGCGCGAGTATCCCTTTCACCGGGTGTATCCAGCGAATAAGCGCTTCATAGCCATAAATTTCATTGCTGAATGAATCGACAATAGGCTGGTAATAGACAACGAATTCATTGTGATCGATCGCCAGAGCCATATCATGTTCAAGGGTTCTGCTTTCCTGCAGTCTTTGCAGCATCCACTGACGGAAGACTTTGATCTGCTGCGAACCTTCTTTTTTCGCTTCGTAAAGGGCCAGATCGGCAAATTTGTATAGATAATCAGAGCGTCGTTCATTATCAGATAAAACGATACCCACGCAGGTGGCAATTTTTATCAGCTGGTTATTAATCGTATAGGGCTGGCTGATATGATCGCTGATTTCTTTGGCGCGCGAAACGGCGGCGGTTTCCGTGAGTCCGCTGGAGAGAAGGGCGAATTCATCGCCGCCCAAACGGTAAAACGTATCCGTTGCGCTGCTCATCGAGGTCAGCCGTCGGGATACCTGATTCAGCAGCAAATCTCCCGTATCATGGCCATAGGTATCGTTGACCTCTTTGAAACGGTCTAAATCAAATAACATCACCGTGACGGGGTCGTGGTTTTTATCTGCCTGAAGATTAATTTTGTTGAGATCGTCCCAGAAGAAAAGGCGGTTTTTCATGCCGGTGAGGGAGTCATGATAAACATCATACTCCAGCTTCGAGTTCTGAATTTGCAGCTTTTCTTTTGATATTTGAAGCTCGTCAGCCAGGCTCTTAACCTGCATGTGTGCTTTCAGAATGTTTTTATTCTGGTAGATCATTAAGAAGCCGAGAATAAAGCTTAAAATCACCAGGAGCAATGAAAGTGCCGAGTAGATATAATACAGTATCTGTATTTTTTTATTGGATTCGTTAACTGTGTTAATATCTTTTGTTAATGCCGTGGCAGAAAGCTGGCTTAGCGGTGCATCGAGTTCATGCATATTTGTCAGGTATGCTTTTAACGCCGGGTGGCTCATATTTTCAAGATGGCTATCCAGATAGGCCAGTATGTTTTCTAAGCGTAAAGCGAGTTCCTGATGCGTTTTATCGCTGTCAATGTAGCGACCTAAATCGCCCCCCTTCATTAAATCGCCCTGACTGAGCATAATTTCGAGACGCATGCGGACCTGGTCTATCGTAACGTCATCGGTATCGGTTGCGTATAGACCAAGCCATGATTCAAAACGGTAATACTCTGATACCAGTTGTGCCACGGACCAGGACTCAGTGTATTGAGTCAGTTTTTGCAATTCTTGCTGACGATCATAAACAAGGTATGCAATATATCCTGTCGTGATAAAAAGAGAAAAAATGATACCAACCAGTATCCTGTTCATTATGTTCTCCTGAACGACTACTCAATCTTCATTTTGCTTACCTGCCATGCTGATCGTGAGTAATAAATCTGATTATTCAACTCAGGAAGACTGTCATAGGGGTATACAATGAACGATGGGCCTTTATCGCGGATGCGCATATATTCGCCATTGACCTTTAAGGCAAGGATGGCGTTGTATTTTTTAAAGTCGCTGAGAGGGATGATGGTTGAGTAATCATTAAGCGCAATAACATTCACGTTCGTACCTTTTGCACCCACATAATCCATGAGCTTGCTCATTGGCACACCCTCAAACTTCGTACGACCGTTATACCAGGGGGAGGTTGTCTCGAAACTCACGACACCAAGTTTTTCAAGGCTGGCGAGATCAAACACTGCTTTTCCATTTTCATTGGTATTTTCTATATTACCGGAAATCGTTAAAATGGGTTTACCAACTGGTTTTGGCAGGTCGCCAGCCCAGGTTACACTCTGTACCAGACAGCATAACAGCAGTAGGGTTAATCGCATTTTGACCTCCACCTTTTAACAGAAGTATAAGAATTATAATTTAGATATCACACGAGTTGATATATTTTGTTGGGAAGTCAGGGGTTTTATCGTTTTTATTGATGTGATATCAATTAAATCAATGAGTTAGATGGTGTAGGTGACAGAGTATTTGATACTCAAGCGACACTTAACTTTTTGATAAAAGCTAAAATTGCGGGCATAAATGCTCTGTTGATTAAAAAATAATCGCTTTAATTGAGGGATATTATCTTCTAAGACAATTGTGGGGTGTTCGTGGCGTATTGACGCGCGAATCTGGAGACCAAATACGTGCTCCGGTTGTGTCCGTTGTTTCAGGATGATGACAAGCGAGGACACGAACATTTCGACTGTGCGTGTCCCCTACCACTTGCCTTACTTCAGGTCCTCCCGGATGGCTTACGCCGACTTGCCCCTTTCGCTATGCTGGCAAACACTGCGTCCCGGTAGATCCACGCGTGAATCAGTGCGGCAGAGAGATGGACCAGCACCACGGCAAAAAGCAATTTTGCCAGAAGGCTGTGGGCGTCGTGACACCAGGCATACAGTGCTGGACTGGTCGGGACAATCGCCGGCAGGTTGACGCCATCAAACATCACAATCGGCAGGCCCGCTGCCGACAGCTGCGCCCAGCCCAGCAGCGGCATTGCCAGCATTAACCCATACAGCATCCAGTGTGATGCCTTTGCGGCAAGCACCTGCCAGACGGGCAAATCGGCAGGAAGTGGGGGCGTCCGGCTCAGAAGTCGGTTGACCAGACGCACCAGTGCCAGCAGTAAAATGGCGATACCCAGCGGCCGGTGCAGATCGATTAACCAAATCCGGTGATGTAACGACGTCATCATCGCGGCACCGATGAACAGCATGGCCAGGATCATCACCGCCATCAGCCAGTGCAGGCTCCGCGCCAGGGTATTGAAATGCTGCGGCGCGTGCTCTCGCCTATCTTTATTTGGGCTCATTTTACCTCCTGCTTTTGCACGGCTTCGGTGGCCTTGCCGTAGCCGATTTCCCGCTCACGGCGGCTGAAAGAGTGGGAGTAGGCAGCGGAACGGGCGTTTAAGATGGGATCGTCAGACACCGCAACGCCTGCAGGAACGACAGAAGGGTCAAAGTTAACGTCGCGGCACGCGCCTGTGGATTGTGCTTCGACGCGCGTCACTTCCAGCGTACCGGCCACCCTCTTTTTGCGATCGTCCGGCCATGGCTGGGAAGGGTCATCCACCGGATCGCCCGGCTGTGCGAGCTGCAAAACGTAATCCCAGTAGAGTGGCTTCTGCGCCAGGCGCTGACGCAGGTTTTCGAACAGGAAGTTGTCATCGGCTTTTTGTCGTTGCTCATCGCTTATCGACAGGAAAGGCTCGTGCGGACGCATCATCCAGCGAACGGCTTGACGTTCCCCCTGCGCGTTCACAAGGTAAAAGGCGTTAATGCTGTAAAAGGTTGCGCCCGCGAAGCTGCCGGGGGCGGGTTTTTGTGCCGCCCATTTAAGGTATTTCTCCGCCTCCGGGTACGCTTTTAAAAAGTCTTTGAGACGCTGCGGATCCGGTTTTCCGGTGGCTGCATCAACAGCAGTGGCTTTTCGCAAGGCCAGAAAACCTTCCGGGCTGTGCGTGGCGAAGAAAGGCTCGTTGTTCATCGCCATCCGCCATTGTTGCTTGTCATCTGTCTTTAGCAGTAGCGCCATGCTCAGGGTTTTGGTCGTACTATCCGGGGCATGCGGATCGCCAGTACCAATAGAAAATCGGCCCACCACGGGCACTTCCTGCTGCGAGAAGAGGCGGGAGGTTGAAAGGGAATCCGCCGAGCCGTTTGGCGTAAAGGTTCCGGCAAAGCAGATGCCTTTTCCATGCGCGCGGCGAAAACCCGGCGGGAAGGGTTTCGGTGTTTCCCCTACCAGTGCCTGGCTGACCGTGCGTGAACCAAGCCAGCCCGCCGTCCATGCAAAAGCAGATGCCAGCGTTCCGGCGACAACGGCGATCGCTGCCAGCGCGCCCCAGGTGTTTTTGGACCTCAAATCCAGTTTCGACATAGACGTTTTTCCAGAACAAAATATCTTCACCTGCCATGCGCAACGTATTGCGCGTGACAGGTGTTAATACGGTGGCGAATATGGCTCGAGTATAGGAACTAAGGGGCGTAAAGAAAGAATATCACGAAAAGTTTAAACCTTTCCGCTGCAAAAAAGACCGGGTTACTCATTGTGGCGGAAGTTGTGACCGAGTCGGTGACCCAGCGATAAAGAGTGGCGAAACAGGTAGGCGATGGCAGAAAATGTAAATAATGAACAGAAGGGAGTATGCGATATTATCGATGAGATCGTCAGTCAACGGTTTCAATCTGTGTCTGAATAATTGCCTGATTTAGGACGCTTCTTCCACTGGGAAGCGTCCACTTTTTTATATATTGAAAAATATATTTCTGATATTAAGCACCGCTTTTTCTGTACAGAAAGTCCTGGTTTTTCATCCATCAAATTTTCTCTTTTATTTGACGCCCACATCCCTGTGCTGAATAACGATTAATGTCCTACAGATGCGGCATCAACAACGCGAGAGGGTTTCGGTGCTAAAGCAATAGCAAAAGCAGCGATAAAGAATATGACGCCTATCGACATCATCAGATTATTGGTAGAAAGCATCATGCTTTGGCTGTTAACCATCTTGTCAAAAAGCTCCCTAACAAACTGCCCACCTTGCTGAGGCGCCGAGTTGATGTACTGTGAAAGATCGCCTGTCGGGTCAACGACGGACGCCAGCTTGTCATGCGCAATATAGCGCTGGTCTTGCCATGACGTCGTCACCAGCGATGTGGCAAACGCGCCTGATAACGTTCGAACAAAGTTCATTAACCCGGCTGCCGAGGGCATTTCCGCTTCATCTACCGAGCCCATTGCAAGGCCCGTAATCGGGACATAGTACAACGGCATTCCCACCCCCATGAATAACAAGGGGACACAGATGGACCAGTAGTCCATATCGGTCGTCGCATAGGCGCGCCAGAAGGTATCGAGACCGAGCCAGGCGCAGCCAAAGAAGATAAGAATGCGCGGATCGATTCTGTTGGAAAGGTTAGCGGCAACCGGAGAAAAGACCACCTGCAGAAGGCCACCCCAGGCCACCACAATCCCGGCCCATGTTGTTGTATACCCTAAGTTATATTGTAACCACAAAGGCGTCAGGACATTCAGACCAAAAAAACACCCAAACGCAAGCGCGAGCACAAACATGCTGGCCGAGAAACCGCGATGGCGAAACACGCTGATATCGACAATCGGATGGTCAGCGGTCAGTTCCCAGATACAGAAACTCAAAAAACCTATGCAGGCCACAATCGCCAGAACCCATATTTCTTCTGAGGCAAACCAGTCAAGGTCTTTCCCTTCATCCAGCATGATTTGCAGTGCGCCAACCCAGATAACCAGTAAAACAAACCCAACGATATCAATAGCGTTATTAACCAGCTCATCTTCGAAGATTTTCAATACTGACCACGCCACGACTGAAAAAGCGATGGCCATTGGAACGTTGATGATAAACACCCACGACCAGCTGTAATGATCGCAAATCCATCCACCGAGAACCGGGCCTATCACGGGCGCGAGCAATGTTGTCATCGCCCATAGTCCCGTCGCCTGCATGGATTTTTCTTTCGGGAAAATACGCAGCAGTAACGTTTGTGATAAGGCCATCAGGGGGCCTCCTGCCATGCCCTGAAAAACTCGCATCAGCAGCAGCATTCCCAGCGAAGTGGAAAGGCCACAAAGCAATGAAAAAATACCGAACATGAACACGGAAATGGAGAAAACGCGCACGCCGCCAAACCGTGTGGTTAACCATCCTGAAAGCGGTACCGTAATGGCTTCAGCAACGGCATAGGCCGTGATGATCCAGGTACCCTGGCTGGTGCCTGCGCCCAGGGCACCAGCCATATTGGGTTGAGTGACGTTTGCAATGGTCATATTGAGCACGGCTAAAAAGTTCGCCATTGCAAGAACCAGGGCACCCACCCATAACATACCGCCCTTCAGCGAAGGAGGCTGGTTATCGATAACGAATGTAGACATAGCCCGGTTTCCGTTATTCACTTTTTAAATTAACTGTCGCTTTCATGGACAGCCCAACCCGCAGCGGATGTGCTGCAAGCTCGTCAGCATTGAGTTTGATGCGTACGGGTAAACGCTGAACAACCTTAATCCAGTTACCCGTTGCGTTCTGAGCAGGAATAACTGAAAACGCTGCGCCGGTTCCGCCATCAAAGCCTTCTACCGTTCCATGGAAAATCACGTTATCGCCATACAGATCGCTTACCAGCTCCACTTTCTGTCCCACTTTCACATGCTGGAGTTGAACCTCCTTGAAGTTGGCATTGACGTGAATTTGCTGTACTGGCACCACGGACAATAACGGTGTGGAAGGTTGTACACGTTGCCCAAGCTCGACCTGGCGACGAGCAACTACGCCATCGACTGGCGAACGGATTACGGTTCTTTCCAGATCCAGTCTGGCCTGATCGCGCTTCGCTCTGGCAAGGACAACTTCAGGGTTGGTCTCGGTATCTGCGTTCTCAATCAGAACGGCATTCGCTTGTCTTGCACCCACCGCCGCCTGTTTTGCAGCATCTGCTTGCGCCACGGCGGCTTTAGCGGCATTCAGGTTTGCCAGAGCGGAAGCATAAACGTTTTGAATGCGCGTCAGCTCATCGCCTGAAATCGCGCCTGTCTGCATGAGCGCCTCGCGTCGTTTGAGGTCAACCGTCGCGCGCTGGAAGTCAGCGTTTGCGGCATCAACCTGGGCCAGCAGGCGTTTTTGCTCTTTTTCATTAGCCACAACTTCTGCGCCGAGCTTTGTATCAGTGGCCTTATATCCATTTACTCGCCGAATGGACAGGTTCAGGTCTGCTTCCGCCTGATTAAGGGCTAGCTGCGCGTCGGTGGGATCCAGCTGGATCAGAATATCGCCTTTTTTTACCACCTGGGAATCCGTGACCAGGATGGCGCTTACCGTACCGGTAACGGCAGAAGAGAGTTGGGCTGATTCGACATCGGTATAGGCGTTATCGGTTTCAACATACCGGGAACCGACGAATTCCCACCAGGCAAAAGAGCCTGCACCAGCAAGCGCAATACTCACTGCAAGACAGGAGAACAAACGTTTTCTCTTTTTCTTTTTGATATCGGATGATTCAATATTTTGATTTTCAATCGCTGCAGAATGACTCATTTTATTTCCTTTCTTTCCACTATTTAGTTATTAACCTGGTGTTAAATAATCACTGTTTGCTCGAGGTATATCCGCCGCCTAAAGCGCGCGCTAATGCGACGTCAATCGTAAAGGCACGAGAATTAACGTCGGCTAATTTTCTGCGGGCAGCGACCAGCTCGTCTTCCGAGGATAAGACATCAAGATAATCAGCAACTTTTCCTTCATACCTTTGTCTGGTGAGCGAATACGCTTTTTCTGCTGACGCGACTGCCGCCTGAGAATACAGCATCTCGTCTTTAAGAGAGGCTCTGCTGGTGAGCGCATCGCTCACTTCACGAAGTGCATTCGTTAACGTGTCGTTATATACATTCACCGCAATGTCATATTCACCGCTGGCGTATTTCAAATCACCCTGTAGCTGTTGCGTATTAAATATGGGCAACGATATTGCCGGGCCAAAGCTGCCAATTGCTGAGCCACTTCGGGTAAGGTTGTTAATACCCAATGACTGGAATCCGGCAAAGGCAACCAGATTAACGCTCGGGTAAAAACCGGCTTTTTTCTGTTTGATTTTCTCTGCTGCCGCCTCTGCGCGTAAACGTGCCGCGACAATATCGGGACGGCGACCAATCAGATCCAACGCAATATTGGGAGGAAGGTCCTCATGCGCTAAAAGCGTTGCCTTAGGCGCGGTTATGGCCAGCGCCCTGTCAGGCCCGTCACCGATCAATGCGGCGAGGGCATGTTTTTTGATCGCAATCGCTTCATCTATTGCCACCAGGTTTGCTTTTGCGTTGAGTTGACGCGTCTCAACCTGTTGAAGGCTGGATAAATCTTCAAGCCCCGCGTCATGCCGTTGCTGGAACAACGCAAGCGTACTGGTTCGTATCGTCAGGGTATCGTTAAGCGTTTCGCGAACGGTGTATAAATGCGCCAGCTCCGCGTAAACGGTAACAACAGACGAAGACAGCACCAGTCTTGTTTGCGCTTTTTCCGCGACTGCCGCCATTTCACCTGACGTTGCAGCCGCGAGCGCAGCGCGGTTTTTACCCCAGAAATCAATTTCCCAGCTCATATCCAGCGTGGTGCGCCCATAGCTGTTCCAGTTTTGGGGTGTTGCGCTTTCAGGCGTCACATAGTTGTAACTCATTTTGTCCCGCATAAAGCTGGCGTTAGCGGTGACCTCGGGGAAAAGCGATCCGCTCGCGCTTTGGGTCATCGCCTGCGCTTGCTTCACGCGAGCGTCGGCGATGTTAAGCGTAGGGGAATTTTTGAGCGCGTCATCAATCAGTCCGTTGAGCTGCTCATCACCGTATTTTTTCCACCAGTCATCTTTCGGCCACTGGCCGTTCTGATGTGGGAAACTCTGATCGCTTTTAAGTTGTGTGACCGTCTTCATAGGCGGTGGGGTGCCGAGATCGGGGATCATGGCGCATCCGCTCAGGCTGATGGCGGAAAAGACAACACAGCCCATCACTATCCTGGACCGGGTTGAACCGGAAATACGACACCTCGGGAGTGCCTCCTGAAAACCTTTCATCAGTACGCTCATCATGCTGTTCATCAAGTAGTCCAAATGCAGTACCGTACAGTACGGTACGATTTATATCTTGACTTCTGAACGCCGTCAAATAAAAATGTACTCGTCGGTACGATTACGAACCCTACTCACAGACGTGATTCCGAAATCAGATAACAAAAAGTGTTGGCGAGCGGCCAAATACCTAAACTACCGAGGAAACATATGGATAAAAGAGCGCTTAAACGGCAACAGATTCTGGACGTTGCATCCGGGCTGTTTCGACAAAAAGGATTTGATGCTACGTCTATCTCTGAGATCAACGCGATTGTGGGTGGCTCAAAATCGACAATTTACAGTCACTTTTCTTCGAAAGAAGAGCTTTTTGTAGAATGCATGTCTTCTGAAACAGAACAGTATATTAAGAGCATGACTATTGAAACTGCAGGGCAGGTGCGCCTTTTCAGAAAATCACCACAGCTGGTCATCGAGCAATTTGCCGTTGCCTTTTTACGCTATATTTGTTCACCGGATATTGTGGACTTGCAAAGATTAATGATTTCCGAAGCCGGAAGGTCGGGAATTGGAGAGTTGTATTATGAACGAATGCAAAAACTACGTTCAAACGTATCGGCGCTTTTCACCGATTTAATGAATCAAAATATTTTAAGAAAAGATGACCCAGTGCTGGCCGCTGAGTATTTTCGCTCTCTTCTCCAGGCCGGTATCCTTGAACCCTTGCTTTTAAAAGCACGAAAGGATCAGCCGGACGAAAGTGAAATTGTCATGAAAGCGCAGGCCTCCGTTAATGCGTTTATGAAGTTGTATGGTCCTGAACAAAATGAAGATGTTGCAACGACATCTCACTAAAATACAGTAAGCATTCTCTCACCCTATTATTAGGGTGATTTTTTCTTTTTGGAAATATTATTTTCAATTGTCATTGGATGACATTGCCAGCGGACTTCTTGTAAATAAAATTTCGTGGATACTTATGTGTATAAAGTTTACTCTTTTAAAAGATCGTGAAACTGTAATTAAGTCCCTGACTCACTGGATTGACTCGAATTTATACAGACCTATTACCGTTCTGGATGTGGCGCGAAAATCCGGTTATTCATTGGCTTATATTCAACGAAACTTTCGCCAGGAGTGTGGCATAAGTATAGGTCTCTATATCCGCAGCCGGAAACTTGAAAAAGCCGCGCATATGCTCAGACATACGCAGCTCTCTGTTTCAGATATATTTACAATGCTAGGCTATGAAGAGCCGTCCACCTTCAGCAGAGCGTTCTCAAACCAATATGGACTCTCCCCAACCAAATACCGTGAGATGGCTAAAAAAAGTCATGACATGAATGGCTTGTCGATATTGATTACTGAGGTGACGCGCGACTAATCCTTTGAAGCATCGAGACGCAAGCGCCACAAATCATAGCGTTCTTCTCCGGGTTTAACGGCTCCCGCGAAGTGGTCATTGAGGCGACTCGAGGTAAATACCAGGTCTCCGTTCGGACGGATTGCTGGCGTGTCTGGCCTTGAGGCCATCATCTTTAATGGAATAACGCTTGCGTACGACGACCGAAAAACCCAGAGTGTGCTCCGGATAGACTAAAAGTGTTACCTATGTTCCCGGTCTGATCTGTCACCTAGGTATCCGGTCATACACAGCAGCCACCCGGGCAATGATTGACCTTCTGACCCGACAAGAATGACAAGGACGAGTCCACCATGAAAAAAGCGCGTTTTTCCTTTTGGATCCCTCTCATCGCGGGCGGGATAGCACTGATATCGGCTTTTGTGGTCTGGTCAGTCAACATTTACCGCGTGACATACCTTTCGATCCGCGGGGAGCAGTACCTTGCCTGTGGGGCGTTGCTGCTGGCGCTGGTGCCGATGGTCTATTTCATCAGAAAGGGGAGACTGAAAGGTAAGCGCCTTGCTGACGCGGTCAAAATCTACCTCGGCTTCTTTATTTGCAGCCTGCCGGTTGCCATGTTCGCGGTCTTTACAACGGCCTGGCTGCTGGAGGGGGACTATTCGGCCTGGAGCAAACCTTACCGGTATGAGTCCAGTACCCGCCACACCTGCTCGGGTGCGGAAGTCTACGAGCCGGAATTAAAGAAGGAGATCCGCATCTGTAACCCGCAGGGTAACGTTTATTCCGATACCACCCTGTATGTGGAAAAGCGGAGCAATGCCCTGGGGATTGTCGTGCTCTGGGCTATCACGCGCGCCTGAACCGGGGGAAAGTCAGGGCGCGAGAATCAGCGTCAGCCCGCCTCCAGCATCCCAAAACTCACAATCCGCGCGCGTCCCAGCTCTTTTGCCCGGTATAGCGCCACATCCGCAGCGCGCAGCAGGTTGTCGGTCTGGGCATGTTGTGGGTAGCTGGCAATGCCAATCGACACGTCCACCGGCCCAATCTCGGTCAGCCCGTAGCGAAGCGACAGCTCATGCACGCCGGTGTAAATCTTCTGCGCGCAGGCGTACGCTTCTGCTTCATCGGCACCGGAAAGCAGCACCAGAAACTCCTCGCCGCCGTAGCGGAATGCCAGCCCGTTGTCATGTGCGGCGCGCTGAACAATTGACGCCACGCTTTTGATCACCAGATCGCCCGCTTCATGGCCGAAACGGTCATTAATGCTCTTGAAGTGGTCGATATCAATCATCATGCAGCTTAACGGCACGCCAGTGCGTATCGCCTGTGCCGTTTGGGTTTGCAGGGTATCTTCCAGATGATGACGATTACGCAGGCCGGTGAGCGGGTCAAACAACGCTTTTTCCAGCAACGCGTCGCGCAGACGCTGGTTGGCCAGCGCCAGCCCGAGCGCCTCGGCCATCAGCTCCAGATATGCGCGGGAAGGGGCATTATCCGCCGTGATATTCTGGAAGGAGAGCAGGCCAATGGCCTCACCCTGAGCGATAAGCGGCACGCAAAGCGCGCTTTCCGCCTGGGATGCCGGAAGATGATAACAGGCAATATCCGGCTCGCCGTTCACCGGCGGATGACTCTGCCCGCGACGCACGGCCCAGCACTCGTCCGGGTGGAACGTCGTCTCTTCACCAACCGGCGAAAGCCATTGCGCGACGCAGCGCATCTGCCACGGCTCGCGGTCAAGGACGTAGAGCCGGCCCGCGATCCCCGGCGCGATATTGGGGGCAAACAGCTCCGCCACGTTAATCACATCGTTAAAGTTCTCACACCCCTGCAGCCGCTGGGTCATGCGCGCCAGCAGCTCGCGGATGGCCCAGTCGGCATCGCGCTCTTTTTCCAGACGCTGCCGCGCCAGGCCGTTTTCACGGAAGATGCTGATGGCCTGAGCCATATCGCCTATCTCATCAATCTGGTTGAAATTGGGCGTTTCAACCGCGTAATCCTGGGATGCCAGGCGGTGCACCACGTCGCTCAGGCGCACCACGGGGCGCAGCACGCGGCGTTTTAATATAAAGCCGAGCACAAACAGGAACAGCAGGGCGGTCAGGCCGACCGTCAGCTCAGAGGCGGTACGCAGCGCTTTCGATTTTTTTGTCGCCTCCTGAACGGCGGCGATGACGCGCTTGTCGAGTATCTGGCGGAAGTGATCGAGCTGATTCTGCGCGCGCTCAAGCTCCTGCTCATAGGGCTGACCATAGAGCAAGGCTACGGCCTGGGCGTCTTCACCGCGTTCCAGGCTTTCGAGGGCGGTTTGCTGCTCGTCCTGCAGCTCATCGACGATCTTTATTCCTTCATGCAGCAGGGCCAGTTCCTCATCCGATGCGCCGTTATCCTGCAGCTTTTCCAGCCGAAGCTCGATGCGCTTCAGGCTGTTTTCTGCCTGGTTATATTCCTTGAGTACCTGAGGATCTTTTTTAATGGCGTACAGCCGCGCTAAATCAGACTGCGCCCAGATATCGGTTTCGATATCTTCCGTCAGCTGATCAAATTTCTGCCGTTGTTCAACGGCCTGACGTTCGAGGGTATCCGCACTGGACGCCATCAGCATGATGATGCCGGAGGCGATGGTCAGGCAGACCGTGGCCCCATAGGCCCAGTTTGTTATCGTCGCGATTCGCACCAGATGATCCTTTTACGACATGAGTAGGATGGCGTTCTTCAAATTATAGAAAACGTCTGATTTAAGGCGAAAAAAAAGGCGGCACGGCGCCGCCTGGTGTGGTCTTTATCGTCACGTCCTTACAAATCTGGAGGATTTTTTCCTTCTTCGATGAAATCCGCGTCCAGCTCTTCAGCGTTGCCTTCGTGATCGCGTCCGGAGAAGAGGTTCCAGCAGGCGATAAACAGCGCGGCGATGAGCGGCCCAATCACAAAGCCGTTAATGCCGTAAAGCTCCATGCCGCCGAGGGTTGAGATCAGAATCAGATAGTCCGGCATTTTGGTGTCTTTCCCCACCAGCAGCGGGCGCAGGATGTTATCCACCAGCCCGACGACGATCACGAAGAAGCCGACAATAAACAGCCCCTGCCAGATCTGGTGCGTGGCGAACAGGAAGATAGCGGCGGGCACCCAGACAATCGCCGAGCCGATGGCGGGCACCAGCGAGAGGAAGGCCATCAATGCGCCCCAGAGCACGCTGCCGTCGATACCGGCAATGGCAAAGGCAATCCCGCCGAGGATGCCCTGAACCACGGCCACCGCCGCCGTCCCTTTTACCGTGGCGCGTGACACGCCGACGAATTTGGCGAACAGATGCTGCTTGGCAAAATCGGACAGGGGCAGGGAGTCGAGAATCTGGCGTACCAGATACGGGCCGTCTTTCAGCAGGAAGAACAGCAGATACAGCATGATGCCGAAGCTAATCGCAAAGCCAAAGGTGCCTTTGCCGATCAGGAACGCGCTGCCCGCCAGATACTGTCCGCCCTGCAGCGCGACGTCGGAGAGTTTTTTCTGGATCTGCGCCGCGTTGGTCAGGTTGTGATCCGCGAGGAAGCCGCTGGCCCAGTCAGGCAGGTGGTTGAAGATGCTCGCCACCACTTCCGGGAACTGGGTATTGTTCTCCTGCAGTTTGGTGTAAACCACGTTCAGCTCAATGGCGAGCGAGGAGAGGATCACCATCAGCGGAATAAAGACGATCAGGCAGATAATGCCAATGGTCAACAGCGAGGCCAGCCCGTTGCGATCCCCCAGCGCGGCGCGCAGCTTGTTTTTTACCGGATTGAAGATAACGGTCAGAATGGCGGCCCACAGTATCGCGGAGAAGTAGGGCGACAGCACGTCGAAGAAGGCCCAGGTCACAAGGGCGAGAATGAAAATAAAGAAACCTTTAGTCAGTCCGTTAAAGCGCATCAGTCAGTCCTGGTTACTAAGAAACTGTGACGACTATAGAACTGATTGTGAGAATTACCAACCTTGCGCCGGGTGGCGGCTGCGCCTTACCCGTCCTACGGGGAGTGTTACGGTATGACTTCGCGCTTTACGGATACCACTTTCGACTGACCGAAGATCGACTTTTCCCGCACCATGCTGTAAGTATCTGCTTGCGGAGGTGCTTATGGCCTGGCGTCCGATTCTCTATGTGATCCTCACAACCCACCCCAGACTCAGCGCGCGGCGCGCCCGTTTGCGTCTGGTCATCTAGCTTTTTATTAACAATCGCGGTATAACACACCTTCTTTGGATGTTTAGATGTCCATACGTATAGAAGGTAATATGCAAACACAACAAGAAAATGGGCAGCTTAAGCGCACCATGAAAACACGCCACCTGATCATGCTCTCGCTGGGTGGCGTGATTGGGACAGGGTTATTCTTCAATACCGGCTACATCATTTCCACGACCGGGGCGGCGGGCACGCTGCTGGCGTACCTCATAGGTGCGCTGGTGGTCTGGCTGGTGATGCAGTGTCTAGGCGAACTCTCCGTGGCGATGCCGGAAACCGGCGCGTTCCACGTCTATGCCGCGCGTTATCTTGGCCCGGCGACGGGCTACACCGTGGCGTGGCTCTACTGGCTCACCTGGACGGTGGCGCTCGGCTCGAGCTTTACCGCCGCGGGCTTCTGCATGCAGTACTGGTTCCCGCAGGTGCCCGTCTGGGCGTGGTGCGTGATCTTCTGCGTGGTGATTTTTGGCCTGAACGTCATTTCCACGCGCTTCTTTGCGGAGGGTGAGTTCTGGTTCTCCCTGGTGAAGGTCATCACCATCATCGCCTTTATTATTCTTGGCGGCGCGGCGGTCTTTGGCTTTATCCCGATGCAGGACGGTTCACCCGCGCCGGGCTTAAGCAACATCACCGCCGAGGGCTGGTTCCCGCACGGCGGCCTGCCGATCCTGATGACCATGGTGGCGGTGAACTTTGCCTTCTCCGGGACCGAACTCATCGGTATCGCCGCAGGGGAAACGGAAAACCCGCACAAGGTCATCCCGGTGGCGATCCGCACCACCATTGCGCGCCTGATCATCTTCTTTATCGGCACCGTGTTTGTGCTGGCGGCGCTGATCCCGATGCAGCAGGCGGGCGTGGAAAAGAGCCCGTTCGTGCTGGTGTTTGAAAAGGTCGGTATTCCTTACGCGGCGGATATTTTTAACTTCGTGATCCTGACGGCGATCCTTTCGGCGGCGAACTCCGGGCTGTACGCCTCCGGGCGCATGCTGTGGTCGCTCTCTAATGAGAAAACGCTCCCGCGCTGCTTTGCCCGCGTGAACAAAAACGGCGTGCCGCTGACGGCGCTGTCGGTGTCCATGCTCGGCGGCGTGCTGGCGCTCTTCTCAAGCGTCGTGGCGCCGGACACGGTATTTGTCGCGCTCTCGGCGATTTCTGGCTTTGCGGTGGTAGCCGTCTGGATCAGCATCTGTGCGTCGCACTTCGTCTTCCGTCGTCGCCATCTGCAGTCCGGCCAGCCGCTCTCTGCGCTGCAGTACCGCGCGCCGTGGTATCCGCTGGTGCCGGTACTCGGGTTTATTCTCTGCGTGGTGGCCTGCGTCGGCCTGTGGTTTGACCCAAGCCAGCGCATTGCCCTTTATTGCGGGATTCCGTTTGTCGCCCTGTGTTATGGTGCCTACTACCTGAACCGAAATATGACATCGCAGGAGCCCGAACATGTCGCAGAATAATCCGCTTACCGCCCTCCTTGAAAAGCAGCCGTTTGTGGTGCTGGATGGCGCGATGGCGACGGAGCTGGAAGCGCGCGGCTGCAACCTGGCAGACAGCCTCTGGTCTGCCAAAGTGCTGATGGAAAACCCGGCGCTTATCCGTGAAGTGCACCTTGATTACTACCGCGCGGGGGCACAGGTGGCGATCACCGCCAGTTACCAGGCCACGCCTGCGGGCTTTGCGGCCCGCGGCCTGGACGAGGCGCAGTCCCGGGCGCTAATTGGCAGAAGCGTGGAGCTGGCGCGTAAGGCGCGTGAAGCGTATCTGGCCGAAAACCCGCATGCGGGCACGCTGCTGGTGGCGGGATCCGTTGGGCCGTATGGTGCCTATCTGGCGGATGGCTCAGAGTATCGGGGTGATTACGTGCGCAGCGCTGAGGAGTTTACTGCCTTCCACCGCCCGCGCGTGGAAGCGCTGCTGGACGCGGGCGCTGACCTGCTGGCCTGCGAAACGCTGCCGTCTTTTATTGAGATTAAGGCGCTGGCGGCCCTTCTGGCCGGGTATCCCCGCGCCCGGGCGTGGTTCTCCTTTACCCTGCGGGACAGCGAGCACCTGAGCGACGGCACGCCGCTGCGTGACGTGGTCAGCGTGCTGGCCGACTCTCCGCATATCGTCGCGCTGGGCATTAACTGCATCGCGCTGGAAAATACCACGGCGGCGCTGAAGCACCTGCAGAGCCTGACGTCGCTGCCGCTGGTGGTCTACCCGAACTCGGGCGAGCATTATGATGCGGTGACCAAAACCTGGCACCACCACGGCGAAGCGTGTGAGACGCTGGCGGGGTATCTGCCCCAGTGGCTGGACGCCGGAGCGAAGCTGATTGGTGGCTGCTGTCGCACCACGCCGAAGGATATTGCTGAGCTTAACGCGAAGCGCTGAGTTTTTTTGCCGGGTGGCGGCTGCGCCTTACCCGGCCTACGGATCGCACAATGTGTAGGCCGGGTAAGCGCAGCGCCACCCGGCATAAAACAACCGCACAAAACCAACTATCCTTTCCCATTTTTTATCTAAAAACGAATCGTTATGAGCGATTCATTTTTATTCCTTTATCAAAATTCCCGCGTTGGAAATACTGCCCTCATAACAACAAGGGGAGCAGGCACTATGGCAATTTCATCGCGAATCACACTACTCGGCGCGCTGGCGCTGTGGGCATTTCAGGCGCAGGCGGTGGACGTCACCGTCGCGTATCAAACTTCTGCGGAACCGGCGAAAGTCGCGCAGGCGGATAACACCTTTGCCAAAGAGAGCGGCGCGAAGGTCGACTGGCGCAAGTTCGACAGCGGCGCGTCCGTGGTGCGTGCGTTAGCCTCCGGCGACGTGCAGATCGGCAATATCGGTTCCAGCCCGCTGGCGGTTGCGGCCAGCCAGCAGGTGCCGATTGAGGTGTTCCTGCTCGCCTCGCAGCTCGGTAACTCTGAAGCGCTGGTGGTGAAGAAAAACATCACCAAACCGGAAGACCTGATCGGCAAACGCATCGCCGTGCCGTTTATCTCCACCACCCACTACAGCCTGCTGGCGGCGCTGAAACACTGGGGCATCAAGCCGGGGCAGGTACAAATTATTAACCTCCAGCCGCCGGCGATTATTGCGGCCTGGCAGCGCGGCGACATTGACGGGGCCTATGTGTGGGCGCCTGCGGTGAACGAGCTGCAAAAAGACGGCACCGTGCTGACCGACTCCGAAAAAGTGGGCCAGTGGGGCGCGCCGACCCTCGACGTGTGGGTCGTGCGCAAAGACTTCGCCGAGAAACATCCTGAGGTGGTGAAAGCCTTCGCGAAAAGCGCGATTGACGCCCAGCAGCCGTACATCAGTAACCCGGATGAATGGCTGAAGCAGCCCGCCAACCTGGAAAAACTCTCCCGCCTGAGCGGCGTGCCGGAAGCGGACGTGCCGGGGCTGGTGAAGGGCAATACCTATCTGACCCCCGCGCAGCAGGTGCAGCAGCTGACCGGGCCGGTTAACAAAGCGATTGTGGATACCGCCACCTTCCTGAAGGAGCAGGGCAAAGTGCCCGCGGTAGCGGCGGATTACAGCCAGTACGTGACCGATCGTTTTGTGAAATAAGGGGTTCGCCATGCTGAATATTACAAATCTGTCTGCCGATTACGGTGGTAAACCCGCCTTACAGGACATCAACCTGACGCTGGACAGCGGTGAGCTGCTGGTGGTGCTGGGCCCGTCCGGGTGCGGAAAAACCACCCTGCTGAATCTCATCGCCGGGTTTGTCCCTTATCAGCATGGCACCATTCAACTGGAAGGCAAAAAGGTGGAGGGCCCCGGCGCCGAGCGCGGCGTGGTCTTCCAGAATGAAGGCCTGCTCCCCTGGCGCAACGTGCAGGAAAACGTGGCGTTTGGTCTGCAGCTTGCGGGCATCCATCGCGAAAAGCGGCTGGAAACGGCGCGGGCGATGCTGAAAAAAGTGGGGCTGGAAGGGGCGGAAAAACGCTATATCTGGCAGCTTTCCGGCGGCCAGCGGCAGCGTGTCGGGATTGCCCGCGCGCTGGCCGCGAATCCGCAGCTGTTGCTGCTGGACGAGCCGTTCGGGGCGCTCGACGCCTTCACCCGCGAGCAGATGCAAACCCTGCTCCTGCGCCTCTGGCATGAGACGGGCAAGCAGGTACTGTTGATTACGCATGATATCGAAGAGGCGGTGTTTATGGCTACCGAGCTGGTGCTGCTCTCGCCGGGGCCGGGCCGCGTGCTGGAGCGCTTGCCGCTGGATTTTGCCCGCCGCTACGTCGCGGGAGAACCCGTACGCAGCATCAAATCCGATCCGCTGTTTATCGAACAGCGTGAATACGTCTTAAGCCGCGTGTTTGAACAACGGGAGGCTTTCTCATGAGTATCGTCTTCAGTGAAAAAACGCGCCGCACGCGTCTGGCGCTGCGCTGGCCTTTCTCGCGCCAAATTACGCTGAGCGTCGGTACGCTGCTGGTGCTGCTGGCGGTGTGGTGGGCGGTTGCTGCCCAGCAGTGGGTCAGCCCGCTGTTTCTGCCGCCGCCGGGACAGGTGCTGAGCAAACTTATTACCATCGCCGGGCCGCAGGGCTTTATGGATGCCACGCTCTGGCAGCACTTAGGCGCCAGCCTGGCGCGCATTCTGGTGGCGCTGCTGGCGGCGGTGATTATCGGCATTCCCGTGGGGATTGCGATGGGGCTGAGCCCGACGGTGCGCGGCATCCTCGACCCGCTGATTGAGCTTTATCGTCCGGTCCCGCCGCTGGCCTATCTGCCGCTGATGGTGATCTGGTTCGGCATCGGTGAAACCTCAAAAATCCTGCTGATCTATCTGGCGATTTTCGCCCCGGTGGCCATGTCGGCCCTGGCGGGCGTGAAGAGCGCCCAGCAGGTGCGGATCCGCGCGGCGCAGTCGCTGGGGGCCAGCCGTACGCAGGTGCTGCTGTTCGTGATTTTACCGGGCGCACTGCCGGAGATTTTAACCGGGCTGCGCATCGGCCTCGGCGTGGGCTGGTCCACGCTGGTGGCGGCTGAGCTGATTGCCGCCACGCGCGGCCTCGGGTTTATGGTGCAGTCGGCGGGTGAGTTCCTGGCGACTGACGTGGTGCTGGCAGGGATCGCGGTGATCGCCGCGATTGCCTTCGGATTAGAACTGGGGCTGCGCGCGTTACAGCGCCGCCTGACGCCCTGGCATGGAGAAATACAATGAGTGAACGTCTGACCATTACCCCGCTGGGGCCGTACATTGGCGCACAGGTATCGGGCCTGGATGTGACCCGTCCGCTGAGCGATAACCAGTTCGAGCAGCTGTACCACGCGGTGCTGCGTCATCAGGTGGTGTTCCTGCGCGAACAGGCGATCACCCCGCAGCAGCAGCGCGCGCTGGCCCTGCGGTTTGGCGATCTGCATATCCACCCGGTCTATCCGCATGCGGAAGGGGTGGAGGAGATTATCGTCCTCGACACCCACAACGATAACCCGCCGGATAACGACAACTGGCACACCGATGTGACCTTTATCGAGACGCCGCCTGCGGGGGCGATTCTGGCGGCGAAGCTGCTGCCGGAGACGGGGGGCGATACGCTGTGGGCCAGCGGCATTGCGGCGTATGAGGCGCTCTCCGAGCCGTTCCGGACGCTGCTGAGCGGGCTGCGGGCGGAGCACGATTTCAAAAAATCGTTCCAGGAGTACAAGTACCGTAAAACGGAAGAGGAGCATCAGCGCTGGCAGGAGGCGGTGGCGAAACATCCTCCGCTGCTGCACCCGGTGGTGCGGACCCATCCGGTGACGGGCAAGCAGGCGCTGTTCGTCAACGAAGGGTTCACCACGCGCATCGTGGACGTGACGGAAAAAGAGAGTGAGGCGCTGCTCAGTTTCCTGTTCGCGCATATCACCAAGCCGGAGTTCCAGGTGCGCTGGCGCTGGCAGGAGAACGATCTGGCGATCTGGGATAACCGCGTGACGCAGCATTATGCCAATGCGGACTATCTGCCGCAGCGCCGGATTATGCAGCGGGCGACAATTTTGGGCGATAAGCCGTTTTACCGCCCCTGATCCTGTAGTACCCGTAGGCCGGGTAAGCGCAGCGCCACCCGGCGAAAACGGTGCACAATTGCCGGGTGGCGGCTACGCCTTACCCGGCCTACAAAATACCGCACATTTAAAGGTGCGCCTCAATATACCGCTGATAGCGGTTCGCCTTTAGGTAACACAAATCCACCAGCACCAGGCCGTCAACGCAGTTGTTGAACGCCGGGTCGCTGCCAAAATCAATAAACTGCACGCCGCCGGGCTCGCACAGCTCGGAATATTGCTTGTAGAGCGGCGGAATGCCGCAGCCAAGATTGCCGAGCAGGGATTTCAGCTTCGTCAGATCGTCCACGTAATCCACGCCGCCAAACTGCGCCAGGACGTCCGGCAGGGACGCGGGATACGGCTGGCGCGAGGCGGCGAGCGGATGCGTCGCCGGGAACCACAGGCGGTAAAATGCCACCAGCAGATCCCGCGCGGCAGGCGGTAAGCCACCGGAAATCGAGACCGGGCCAAACAGGTAGCGGTAGTGCGGATAACGCGCCAGATAAGCGCCAATGCCGGACCATAAATAGTCCAGGCCGCGGCGCCCCCAGTAGCGCGGCTGAATAAAGCTTCGCCCCAGCTCAATGCCGTGTGCCAGCACGTCCTGCATTTTGTCGTCGTAGTGGAACAGGCTATAGCTGTACAACCCCTCAACGCCGCGCTTTTCGATCTGCATGGCCGTCGGCATAAAGCGATACGCCCCGACGATCTCCAGATCGTCCTCATCCCACAGGATCAGGTGCAGATAATCATCGTCGTAGCTGTCGGTGTCCCGGCGTTTGCCGCTCCCTTCCTCCACCGCGCGAAAGGCAATCTCGCGCAGGCGGCCCAGCTCCCGCAGCAGCGGGGCGTCTTCCTGACCGTTGCGCTGCCAAAGATAGATGGTTTTCCCGTCGCTGGTTTTGCCCAGAGATTCGGCCTGCGCCAGCGCGCGCTTCAAAGTGGCCCGGTCTTCCGGACGGGCAATCGCGCACTGGGTTTTAAAGACGCCGGGCACTCCCTTGCCAAGACGCATCACGTGCTGACGGCACTGCTCGGCCATCTCACGCGACGAAAGGGTGGCGCTGTGCCAGTGATGCCACGCAATTTGCTGGCCGATTTTAATCGGCAGCTGGCTGTGGCGGCGGCGGAACATCTGCTGCATCAGCAGCAGCATCGACAGCGTCGGAGAGACCAGCGTGCTGGCGTAAAAGAGCAGGCTGTTGTGCGCCTGAATATGCACCGGCAGCAGCGGGACGCGCAGCTTGCCGGCGAGTTTGATAAAGCCAGAGTGCCATTTCTTATCGCGAATGCCTTTGCGCGTGGGGCGGGAAACTTCGCCTGCCGGGAAGAAGATCAGTACGCCCGCGTTTTGCAGGTGCTGTTCCATCTGCACCAGCGACGACTTCGCCGTCCTGCCGCCCATATTGTCCACCGGAATAAACAGCGAGCTGAGGGGCTCAAGGTGGGTCAGCATCCGGTTGGTCACGACTTTAACGTCGCGCCGCACGCGGGAGACGGCGTACAGCAACGCCAGACCGTCCAGCGTACCCGTCGGGTGGTTGGCAATGATGACCAGCGGGCCATGTTCGGGGATTTGTTCGAGATCGCGGGCGGAAACGGTGCAGAGAATATCCAGGTGTTCCAGAACCTGCTCCACCATATCCAGTCCTTTCAGATGGCGGTGGGCGGCGGCAAACTGCTGAAACTCGTCTTCGTAGAACAGTCTTTTTAACAGACTTTTTTGCCAGGGTGCGGGCCTCGCCTGAGGCCAAAGATCGTCGAGAACGCTATCGAGGCTAAACATGGTCACTCCTCCTGCCGTCTTGCGAAGACAGTAGAAGGCGCAGATGTCGGTTGTATTGCAGTTGGGTGAAGATTTGAGCAGAGAGCAGGCCGGGTAAGGCGAAGCCGCCACCCGGCGCTAAAGCGGATTAACGCAGAATTTTCTTCTCGGCCAGATCCAGGGCGAAGTAGCTGAAGATCAGATCCGCGCCCGCGCGTTTGATCGCGCCCAGGCTTTCAAGGATCACTTTCTCTTCGTCGATCGCCCCTGCCAGCGCGGCGAACTTGATCATTGCGTACTCGCCGCTCACCTGGTAAGCGCCCAGCGGCAGCTCGGTGCGTTCGCGGATGTCGCGCAGGATATCAAGGTATGCGCCAGCCGGTTTTACCATCAGGCAGTCTGCGCCCTGGGCTTCATCGAGCAGGGATTCACGAATCGCTTCGCGGCGGTTCAGCGGGTTCATCTGATAGGTTTTACGATCGCCTTTCAGCGCCGTGCCGGCTGCTTCACGGAACGGGCCGTAGAAGGAGGAGGCAAATTTGGTGGAGTAGGACATGATGGCGGTGTCGGTGAAACCGGCCGCGTCCAGCGCCTGACGAATCGCCTGAACCTGTCCGTCCATCGCCGCAGACGGTGCGATGAAGTCCGCACCCGCAGCGGCCGCGACGACCGCCTGCTTGCCGAGGTTCAGCAGGGTGGCATCGTTATCCACGCCGTGATCGCACAGCACGCCGCAGTGGCCGTGAGAGGTATATTCACAGAAACAGGTGTCGGACATCACCACCATTTCCGGTACCGTCTCTTTGCAGATGCGGGACATGCGGGCGACGAGGCCATCTTCCTTCCACGCGTCGCTGCCGGTGGCGTCGGTATGATGGGAGATGCCGAAGGTCATCACCGAGCGGATCCCCGCGTTGGCGATACGTTCGATCTCACGCGCCAGATATTTCTCCGGAATGCGCATGACGCCCGGCATGGCCTCGATGGCTTTGTAGTCATCGATCTCTTCTTCAACAAAAATCGGCAACACCAGATCGTTTAAGGTCAGGGTTGTCTCTTCAAACATAGCGCGCAGTGCAGGTGACTTACGCAGACGGCGGGGACGTGCAATTAAATCGGTCATGGTATGCCTGATGTTTGTGGAACAAAGAGGGCTAGTGTACCTCAAAGTGGCGACGGGTGTTTTACTAAAGTGGGCATTTTGCTTTTGCGAAATGCGGCAGATGAGTTTGCCTGTTACCAATAATATATAATGCAGGACAGTATAACGCTGAGAGAAGAACGAGATATTTGTGTTATTTCTATATGGAAATGAATGTATCATTAAAAATGATTTATTATTTTTTATGATATTTCCCTGATTGCTTTGCCCGTGCATTAACATTTTGTTTTTATAATATTTATTTTATGACGCCCTGTGCGTTGTGGTCTGAATCTGTTTTTTGTCTGAATGCGGACTTAATGGAAACATTCATTGAACCTTTTCGAAATGAAACTGCATAATTCCCTCCGCAATTAAATATTGCAAATTCATTGATGGACAAACTTGCTTACGTCCCTGAGGAGGGATGACCCAATGCAAACATGGAAAAAGAAACTCGTTGTATCTCAACTTGCATTAGCCTGCACCCTGGCTATCGCTTCTCAGGCCAATGCGAAGGATATTTCCGGTACGACATATAATACCTTCGGATACGATAATACAGCGACCACTCCCTGGTATTATGGCTATGCCGACTGGGATTTCTCAGATGCCATCCACGATGGTGATATTTACCCGGTGATTAATAAATCCACCGTGAATGGTGTTATTTCAACGTACTATCTCGATGATGGCATCAATGGTCGGGCGAATGCGTTGAGTATTTCCAACAGCACCATTAATGGCATGATTACCTCTCAGTGTATGACCGCCACCTGTGCTGATGGTCTGGATGCCGACGGCACCCAACATGCTCAATACGATCGTTTTAGCCTGACCGTTGATAATTCCACCATTAACGATACGTATGAACATTATGCGTATGATGTTGTAAATGGGGAAAATACGGAAAGACACTATCTGGATACCTATGATATGGGTAATGCGATTACCCTGGACGTGGAATCAGATATTGTTATCCAGAATAATTCTCACGTCGCGGGGATTACCCTGACGCAGGGGTATCAGGAACGGGATAATACCCCGTACGACGGCGTTGAAGGCGTAGCCAACAGCAGCAAGGTCTTTACCGACACGCTGCTGGTAAAAGATTCGGTACTGACTTCCGGTGCGTACCGCGATTTAGGTACCAGCGGATTCTACGGTCAGACCGCGAAGCCGAGCGACTATAGTGAAACCGACGCGACAGGGGCAGATGATGCCGCGCTGATTGTTACCGCCAGCGCGTCTGATAACGCGATGCAGACCGCTGCCACCTTCGATCACTCCACCGTTACGGGCGACATCCTGTTCTCCAGCACCTTCGACAACAACTTCTACCCGAACGGCGATCCGGCAACCGATACCACCGAAGACGGTGTCTATAACCCTACCACCAACGGCTGGGACGGCACCGATAAGCTGGATGTCACCCTGACCAACGGCAGCAAATGGGTCGGTGCTGCGCAGTCCAGCGTTGAGGCTATCGGCACGACGCAGATGTATGGCCAGGGCTACAGCAACGTAGACTGGCGCACGCTGTCCCCGAACAGCATTTGGCCGGATTCCACCTATGACAGCAACGCACATGTTGCGGGTGAAGCGGTGTATCAGAGCGGTCTGTTTAACATTGCGCTGGATAACGGCTCCGAGTGGGATACCCGCAAGATGTCTAACATCGACACGCTGACGGTAAACAACCAGTCTCAGGTCAATGTTGAAAACTCAGGCCTGCTGGCGGATACCATCACTCTGACCAATGCTTCCTCATTGAACATTGGCGACAACGGCGGCGTGGCCACCGACCATCTGTATCTGGACAGCGATAGCCGTGCGGCACTGACGGAAGAAACGGCCGAGCTGTATGCCAACACCATCACCGTGGATAACGGTGCAGAGCTGGCGCTGGGTCTGGGCCAGGTTGATACGCACACTATGGTTCTGACCGATGGCGGCGTGCTGAATGTTGCGAGCCGCGATTACGTGCTGAACAGCGATCTGAACAACGCACGCTATATCACTAACGACAAGCGCAGCGCCGATTATGACTACGGCGTAGTGGCCATTCACTCTGACGGCCATCTGGCGGTGAACGGTGACGTCGCAGGCAACTATAAAGTCCGTATCGACGACGCGACCGGAGCAGGTTCCGTCGCTGATTACAAAAATAAAGAGATTGTCCGTGTCTATGACAATAACGCGGATACGGCGGCCAGCTTTACTGCCGCAAACAAAGCCGATTTAGGTGCTTATACCTACCAGGCGCAGCAGCAGGGTGACACCGTCGTTCTGCAGCAGAAAGAACTGACCGACTATGCCAATATGGCGCTCAGCATCCCTTCTGCTAATACCAATATCTGGAATCTGCAGCAGGATACCGTAGGTGCACGTCTGACCAACAGCCGTCACGGCCTAGCGGATAACGGCGGGGCGTGGGTGAGCTACTTCGGCGGCAACTTCGACGGTGACAACGGCGTTATCAGCTACGATCAGGACGTGAGCGGTATTATGGTGGGTCTGGATACCCAGATTGACGGTAATAACGCGAAGTGGATCGTCGGTGGTGCGGCAGGTTTCGCGAAGGGCGATATCAGCGATCGTACCGGTCAGGTCGATCAGGATAGCCAGACGGCGATGATCTACGCGTCAGCGAAGTTCATGAACGATCTTTTCCTCGACAGCTCCCTGAGCTACACCCGCTTCAACAACGATCTCTCCGCTAACATGAGCAACGGTCAGTATGTTGACGGCAATACCACCAGTGACGCTGTTGGCTTTGGTCTGAAGCTGGGCTATGACTGGAAGCCAAACCTCTCTGGCTACGTAACGCCATACGCAGCCGTATCGGGTCTGTTCCAGTCAGGCGATGATTATCGCCTCAGCAATGACATGCGCATGGATGGACAATCATACGATAGCCTGCGTTATGAACTCGGTGT
Source organism: Enterobacter sp. GER_MD16_1505_Eko_090 (assembly GCF_003331015.1). Taxonomy (NCBI): domain Bacteria; kingdom Pseudomonadati; phylum Pseudomonadota; class Gammaproteobacteria; order Enterobacterales; family Enterobacteriaceae; genus Enterobacter; species Enterobacter sp. GER_MD16_1505_Eko_090. The sequence continues at coordinate 45,461 of NZ_PUQF01000001.1, forward strand.
TGATACGGGTTACACCTTCAACTACGGCGGCGAACAGGCTCTGACCCCTTACTTCAAACTGGCCTGGGTTTATGACGACGCCGATAACAATGCCGATATTAACGGTGACAGCATTGATAACGGCGTGAAAGGTTCAGCTGTTCGTGTTGGGCTGGGCACCCAGTTCAGCTTCACGAAGAACTTCAGCGCTTACACGGATGCCACATATCTTGGCGGCGGCGACGTTGACCAGAACTGGGGCGCAAACCTGGGTGTGAAATATACCTGGTAATGAATAAAGCGGGGGAGGGGTTAACTCCTCCGCTTTTTAGCGAAGCAATAAAAATAATATTGAACCGACAAATACGGATGACTTGAGGTCTGCATGAACGTTAATGCGAAACCACTTTCTGAATTACGCCGGCTCGAACAGGGGTTAATAGCAGCCAGTACCCCTTTTACATGTGCACCCCAACAATTAATTACGTCGGGCGAATCGAATGAGCCTCGCACGATCGTATTACAAACCGGCGTTATTGAGATCTATCGCCCTTCTGATGAACTTCTGGTGGGGATTGCGACTGCCCCCTTTATTTTTGGTCTGGCTACGGTGATGATTAATCATTCACAGGAATACAGAGTGATTGCTAAAACGGCCTGTACCGGTTTTTATTTATCCACAGAAACTACCCGACAACAAATCCAGCAATTTTCACTGTGGAAAGAGGCCTTCAGCTGGTTATCCTGGATAAATTACATTCTTGAGAAGCGCGATAAGCAGCTGGTTGGCAATAACTCCTATCACCAGATCCGCGCGATGCTGCTTAATATGGCCGAGTGGGATGAAACGCTGCGTTCAAAAATCGGTGTGATGAATCATATTCAGCAAAGCACACGCATTTCACGTTCTGTTGTTGCCGAAGTTCTGGCCGCCCTGCGACAGGGAAATTATATCAATATGAGCCGGGGCAAGCTGGTCAGCATCAACCGCTTGCCCACGGAATATTAATCTCAGTTGGATGCGGTAAGCACCTGGGCTTTATTGGCACTCAATTCCGCCACCAGGTTATTAACACCGTCACTCATATTGACGAAACGCGTATGCGGGGAGCGAGTGACCACCACAAACGCGCCCACGTTCGACTGCGGAATCATAGCCATATAGGTGATGAATCCGCCGCCGCCGCCGGTTTTCTGAATAATACCTGGCCGGCCATTTTTCGGTGCCATATAGACCCAGCCCATGCCGAGCGCATCGGCTTTACCCGGCACGTCCATCCCGATGACCCGATGCAGCTGAGTACGCTGATAAATCAGGGTCTGCATACGGTCGGCCTGGCTGCTGCGAGAGTAGAAATCCGAAGAAAGGAACTGCTGCATCCAGCGCATCATGTCGCCAGGCGTGGAGTAAACCCCGCCGCTGCCCACGGCCGCCAGCGTGTTATTACAGGGGCTGGCGCCTTTCTCCGCTACCATCAGGCGACGGCACTGGTCCGGGGACGGGGTAAAGGTGGTGTCTTTCATGCCGAGCGGACGGGTGATCTGCTCTTCAAACAGCTGGGTGTAGGGTTTGCCAGCCGCCGTTGAGAGGGCATCCGCCAGCAGGTCAAACGCCAGGTTTGAATATGAGGCCTGCGAACCCGGCGCCGCCTTCAGCGTGGCGGTACTCAGGTAGCTCCAGCGCTGGTCGCGCGTTGGCCAGACGAATACGTCACGATGCGCCGCGCCGCCTGGCTGTTCACGCGGCAGGGCGCTGGTGTGGGTAGCAAGGTTCACGAGCCGGATCGGCGTCCCCTGATACGTGGGGACCCGGGCGCCTGGCGGCGCGTATTTGCTGAGCGGATCGTCGAGCTTCACCACGCCCTGGTCGAGCAGTTTCACCAGCATTTCGCTGGTCATAAGCTTGGTTAAGGATGCGATGCGGATAACGGAATCCAGCTGCGGGTGAACGTTATTGCCCGGGCGCGTTTCGCCAAAGCTGCGAAATACACGCTGGTTTCCGTCGATAACGACCATCGCCATACCGGTCGCGCCGCTGCCGTAATAGATAAGGTTCGCGTAGCGATCGGCAATATCTGAAGCTAAAACGGGAGCCGTCAGCGGTTGGGCTGCCTGGGCGGTAGAGAAGCTCACCGCACACAGCGCGGCAAAAGAGAGCAGACAACGTTTCAACGAAAAGCATCCATGAAGTGAATGAGGAAAGTAATGGGTATTTATACTACTAATCGGTACCGTGCAATGCCCCGAATTGCATAACGATAGCGAGAAAAACGTAACCATGGGTAAATATGAACAATTTACTTGCGAGCCATCTCCCATTTTGTGACATCGGGCTTATGATAGGCACCAGTGTCACTCAATCTTACGGAGAACGGTATGTCTGAGAAGCGTGTGGTTATGGTTGTCGATATGCAAAACGGGGTGTTTGAAACCCCTCGTCATCAGCGCGAAAAGTGTGTCTCTCTGATCAACCAGCTTACGCAGGCAGCCGATACGGTGATTTTTATACAGCATACCGAGGCCGGGGGGCTGGAAGAGGGAAGCGAAGGGTTTGCGCTACTGCCTGAACTCCATCAGCCTGCTGGTGCGCTTTACGTGACCAAAACGGCCTGCGATGCCTTCTACAACACCGGGCTTGAGGCGCTGCTGCGGGAGCAGGGCATTCGTGAGTTTGTCATCTGCGGCTGCGCCACCGATTACTGCGTCGATGCGACGATCAAGAACGGCGTTAGCCGGGGTTATCACATCACCGTTGCCGAAGATGCCCATACCACCGCCAACCGTCCGGCTGCTGACGCACAGATCCTGATTAACCATCACAACGACGTCTGGCGTAACTTCATTGCGCCAGCGAATCCTCTCGCGGTGAAACGCACCGAAACAATTCTCGAAAACTGGAAAGCGAACTAATAATCAACCCATGGGTCTGACCTTTTTGCCCGGGCCGGGAGTCTGGCGCGGGCAGGTTTTCGTGTGGTGACGTGTTGTACACAGCAACAGCCATAACAACAAGAAGGAAGCATTATGTTTAAGTCTTTTTTCCCAAAGCCGGGGCCTTTTTTCCTGTCGGCATTTATTTGGGCACTGATCGCTGTCATTTTCTGGCAGGCGGGCGGCGGCGCATGGCTGACGCGCATCACGGGGGCGACAGGTGAGGTGCCGATTAGCGCGGCGCGCTTCTGGTCGCTGAGCTTTATCGCATTTTATGCCTACTACACGGTATGTGTGGGGCTGTTTGCACTCTTCTGGTTCAAGTATTCTCCGCATCGTTGGCAGTTTTGGTCGATTTTGGGATCTGCGCTGATCATTTTCGTTACCTGGTTCATGGTGGAAGTGAGCGTTGCAATTAATGCATGGTATGCACCCTTCTACGATTTGATCCAAAAAGCGCTAAGCGCCCCGAATAAGGTTCCGATTGGTGAACTCTATGCCAGTCTCGTTAGTTTTACCGGCATTGCCATGATTGCAGTAACAGTGGCAGTGCTGAACAATTTCTTCGTTAGCCATTACGTTTTCCGTTGGCGTACTGCTATGAACGAATATTACATGGCAAATTGGCAACGACTGCGGCACATCGAAGGTGCTGCACAGCGTGTGCAGGAAGACACCATGCGTTTTGCCTCAACGCTGGAGGACATGGGGGTCAGCTTGCTTAATGCTGTGATGAAACTTATCGCTTTTTTACCGATTCTGATTGCACTTTCACCCCATGTGCCTGAACTTCCAATTGTTGGTCATTTACCCTATGGTTTGGTTATTGCCGCACTGGTCTGGTCTCTTATGGGAACGGGGCTTCTTGCTGTGGTGGGGATCAAATTACCGGGGTTACAATTTAAAAATCAGCGCGTGGAAGCGGCTTACCGTAAAGAACTCGTTTACGGTGAGGATGACCCATCACGAGCTGCGCCACCAACGGTAAAAGAGTTATTTCAGAACGTCCGTTTTAACTACTTTAAGCTCTACTTCCACTACATGTATTTCAACATAGCTCGTATTTTATATCTTCAGGCCGATACTGTTTTTGGAATAGTCCTGTTGTTCCCGTCAATTGTTGCAGGGACAATTACCCTGGGACTGATGACCCAAATTACTAACGTTTTCGATCAGGTCAGAAGTTCATTCCAGTACCTGATCAGCTCCTGGACCACGCTGGTGGAACTGATGTCCATCTACAAACGTCTGCGCAGCTTTGAACGCGAGCTGGACGATCGTGACCTGCAGGAAGTCACTAACACATTTAGCTAATACAGGACGTTGCTATGCCTTTTGCCGTACCGCGCGCGTTACCGTTGACCATACTGGCCGCTTTTGTGCTGGCAGGCTGTGCCGAAAAGGGGGCCGCTCCGCTCAAAAAGGGCGAGAAGCCCGTTGATGTGGCGAGCGTTGTGCGGCAGAAAATGCCCGCCAGCGTGAAAGATCGCAATGCGTGGGCAGACGCGCTGGCAAAAACCTTTGAAAGCCAAAAGATCGCGCCGACCGAGGAGAACATCTGTTCGGTGCTGGCGGTGGCACAGCAGGAGTCGATGTATCAGTCAGACCCGGCTGTGCCGGGGCTGAATAAAATCGCCTGGAAAGAGATCGACCGCCGCGCGGAGTCCATGCATATCCCGGTGTTCCTCGTGCATACCGCGCTTAAAATCACCTCGCCGAACGGCAAAAGCTACAGCGAACGGCTGGATACGGTGAAAACCGAAAAACAGCTTAGCGCTATTTTCGATGATTTCATCAACATGGTGCCGATGGGGCAGAAGCTGTTTGGCTCACTGAACCCGGTCCACACCGGTGGCCCAATGCAGGTAAGCATCGCGTTCGCGGAGAAACACACCGACGGCTATCCGTGGAAAATCGACGGTACGGTGCGCCAGGAGGTCTTCTCCCTGCGCGGCGGACTGTGGTTCGGCACGTATCACCTGTTGAACTACCCGGCGAACTACGATGAGCCGCTGTACCGCTTTGCCGACTTTAACGCAGGCTGGTATGCCAGCCGTAATGCGGCATTCCAGAGTGCGGTCAGCCGCGCAAGCGGCGTTAAGCTGGCGCTGGACGGCGATCTTATCGCCTACGGCAGCAGCGAGGCGGGAAGCACCGAGCGGGCGATCCGGAAATTATCGACAACGCTTGATATGAGTAACAGCGACATTCGCCGTCAGCTTGAGAAAGGCGACAGCCTGGCCTTTGAGAAAACGGATCTCTACAAGAACGTGTTTGCGCTTGCCGATAAGAAAAGCGGGAAAACGTTACCGAGGGCTATCCTGCCGGGGATCCAGCTGGAAAGCCCGAAGATCACGCGTAACCTGACCACCGCGTGGTTCGCGAAACGCGTGGACGATCGCCGGGCTCGCTGTATGGGGCTTTAACGGCGGCGGCGAAAGCGCAGCACTAATGCCACAACGCCCAGAATCATACATCCCGCGAGGAAGGGAATCAGGCCGAACAGGGTGCTGACGCCAAAGCCAATCTCAACTCGCGGGCGTCCGTTATCCTGTACCTGCATGAGATGTTCATAAACGCCAGGCGCATGGACCAGCATATTGAGCAGCTGCGAGCCAGCCCAGAAGCAGAACAGAACAAACAGGGCATACGCGATATTACCCGCCGTGGAGGTTTTTGGTTTTCCGCCAAAAATCGGTTTCGACAATGTAAAGTCAGCCATGATGACCTCCGGATAAATCGCTCTGTTAATACGCTTCGTACAGGGTGAGTTTGACAGGTCATCGCATTTGTCAATATCAGAATCGTGGTAATTTACGCGCCGGAATCCTCCTGGATTGTTGATTTCTGCAGCACGTCACAATTTATTAACTTAAGTGAAATTGCGTCGCGTTTCAGAATTTCCGTATCTGCCACAGACCTGGCCGTAAAACTGTGAGAGGATGTCTTTTTTTCCTGCCGGAGTTGTTATGAAGCTCACGTCCAAACTACGCCGTGACTGGCACTACTACGCCTTCGCTATCGGGCTGATCTTTATTCTTAACGGTGTCGTGGGCCTGCTGGGGTTTGAGGCAAAAGGCTGGCAAACCTATGCCGTCGGGCTGGTGACCTGGGTCATCAGTTTCTGGCTGGCGGGGTTGATTATCCGCCGCCGTCCTGAAGAGACGACAGCGGATGAGGCAGCGTCGGCGAAGCGCGCCGATTAACCGTTTACGGAACTTTTAAGCGCGCTGTCGGCGGCATGACGCTCCAGCGCCAGTTCGATCAGGCGGGTGATCAGTTCCGGGTAGCTGAGGCCGCTCGCCTGCCACAGCTTCGGATACATGCTGATGTTAGTGAACCCCGGCAGCGTGTTGATTTCATTGATCACCACCTCGTTTTCCGGCGTCAGGAACACATCCACGCGCGCCATGCCGCAGCAGCCGAGCGTCTGATAAGCGCGAATGGCGATCGCCCGGATCTTATCGTTAACCGCCGGATCGAGATCCGCAGGCACGACAACCTGCGCGCCTTTATCATCAATGTATTTGGTGTCGTACGAGTAGAAGTCGCTGTTTAAGACCACTTCGCCGCAGGTGCTCGCTTGTGGAAAATCGTTGCCCAGCACGGCGCACTCAATTTCACGGCCTTTGATGCCCTGCTCAACCACCACTTTATGGTCGAACTCAAACGCCAGGCGGACGGCCTGAGTGAACTCTGCTTCGCTGGTCACTTTGCTGACGCCCACGGAGGAGCCCTGGTTCGCCGGCTTCACAAACAGCGGCAGACCCAGCTCAGCGCTAATCTGCGCGAAGCTGTGCTTGTCGCGGTTGGCGCGGGTGAGCGTGACGAACGGCGCGATATTCAGCCCGGCGTCGCGCAGCAGGCGTTTGGTGACGTCTTTGTCCATGCACGCGGCGGAGCCGAGTACGTCCGAGCCGACGAACGGCAGGTTGGCCATGCGCAGCATCCCCTGCAGGGAACCATCTTCCCCCAGGGTACCGTGAACGATAGGGAAGACGACGTCGATCTGGGCGAGTGCCTGAGCATTGCCGGCATCGATAAGCTGCCCCTTCGCGACGCCGGGTACGGTGGCGACGCTAATTTCTGAAGGATTCAGGGCGATATGGGCCGGATCGTGAGCATTCAGCAGATACTGGCTGGCATCGTTAACGTGCCACTGGCCCTGTTTATCAATGCCCAGCAGCACCACGTCGAAACGGCTTTTATCGATCGCATCAACGATATTTTTAGCCGATTGCAATGACACTTCGTGTTCCGCTGATTTTCCCCCAAAGACAATACCTACGCGCTGCTTAGCCATCTCACTCTCTTCCAGTCTGACGAAAAGCCAATAACATACCACGATGCCCGGCGGGTTTCGCGACCTTCTGCCATAATGTTTGGGGGAATGTTCAGGGGGGCGAGTGAAAGGAAAAACGCTGCTGACCGTTTTGATTCTTATCGCCGTCGCAACGGTGGGTTACCGCTGGTTGCCGCCTTACTACAACCCTTTCATACCGCTGACGCTTGACGATCCGCCAGGCCGAATCACCCAGTATAAGCTTCGGCGCTTAACGCCCGAGGCCTGCGCAAACCTGCTTGCGCAGGCTAATCAACGCGATCTCATCCGCACCCAGCCGGTCGCTGACAGCGCCGGGGAATGCCCGCTGAGCGACGTCGTGCGCGTGCGCAACTTCGGCCCGGTCGGCCTGAACGGCAGTTTTCTTGCCAGCTGTCCGCTGGCGCTCAGCTCAGCCCTCTTTATCAGCCAGCAGGCCCGGCCGCTGACAAAACGCTATACGGGCAGCGACCTCGCGCGTATCGATCACCTCGGCAGCTTTGCCTGCCGCAATATTTATCACCGCCCTGACGCGCGCCGCAGCGAGCATGCCACGGCGGAGGCGCTGGATATTGCCGCTTTTCGTCTGGCGAACGGCGACCGCGTCACGGTGCTGAACGGCTGGAAGGCGGCCACGACGCAGCCCTGGCTGAAGGCGATGCTGGCGGCAAGCTGCGGGTACTACGGGAACGGTCTGGGGCCAGAGTACAACGCGGCGCATGCCAACCATTTTCATCTCGGAATGCGCGGTTTTGGCCTGTGCCGGTGAAGCATAATATTCCGCCAGAAAATGGATGAATTGTGACTTATTTCACAAATATGATGACTGGGAAGATAAAACACCAAAGTCGGTCAGGCCGCATCTCTGGTGCGACGTTAACACGCGTAACTTGCTAATCTGACGGCGAATTCGCCTAAAAATGAAGACTATTCTGTATGGAATCCTGGAAAGTTAATCTCATCTCGGTCTGGTTCGGTTGCTTCTTCACCGGGCTGGCCATCAGCCAGATTTTGCCGTTCCTGCCGCTGTACGTCTCGCAGCTGGGGGTCACCTCGCACGAAGCGCTCTCTATGTGGTCCGGCCTGACGTTCAGCGTCACCTTTCTGGTTTCCGCGATTGTGTCACCCATGTGGGGCAGCCTGGCCGATCGAAAAGGCAGAAAACTGATGCTGCTGCGCGCCTCGCTCGGGATGGCAATAGCCATTCTGCTGCAGGCCTTCGCCACCAACGTCTGGCAGCTGTTCTTTCTGCGGGCGGTGATGGGGCTGACGTCCGGGTATATTCCAAACGCCATGGCGCTGGTTGCCTCTCAGGTGCCGCGCGAGCGGAGCGGCTGGGCGCTGAGCACGCTCTCCACGGCGCAGATCAGCGGCGTCATCGGTGGCCCGCTGCTGGGGGGCTTTCTGGCGGACCACGTCGGACTGCGCGCGGTATTTATCATCACTGCGGTTCTGCTGGTGGTCAGTTTTCTGGTCACGCTCTTTCTGATTAAAGAGGGAGGCCGCCCGGTTATCAGTAAATCTGAACGCCTGAGCGGCAAGGCCGTTTTCGCCTCGCTGCCTTATCCGGGGCTGATGATCAGCCTGTTTGTCACCACCATGGTGATCCAGCTCTGTAACGGTTCGGTGGGGCCGATACTGGCGCTGTTTATCAAGTCAATGGAGCCGGAGAGCACGAACATCGCTTTTTTAAGCGGCATGATTGCCGCCGTGCCGGGCGTATCCGCCCTGATTTCCGCGCCGCGTCTCGGAAAACTGGGTGACAGGATCGGTACGGCGCGCATCCTGATGGCGACGCTGATCTTTGCGGTGGTGCTCTTCTTTGCGATGTCGTTCGTCACCTCTCCGCTTCAGCTTGGCGTACTGCGATTTCTTCTCGGGTTTGCCGATGGCGCCATGTTGCCTGCGGTACAGACCCTGCTGGTCAAATATTCCAGCGACCAGGTGACGGGGCGTATTTTTGGATATAACCAGTCATTTATGTATCTGGGGAATGTTGCCGGTCCGCTTATTGGCGCCTCCGTTTCCGCGATGGCCGGTTTTCGTTGGGTATTTGCGGCGACGGCGATGGTCGTTTTAATCAATATTATCCAGTTGGCTATTGCGCTGCGACGCCGCAGACAAATGGCGGAGGCGAAATCGGCGAGATAACGCTTTCGCAGATGTATTATATATTCTTATGGTAGCCGCATTTTTATATAACAAAATGCGGCGTCTTTTTATAGAAAAACGTTTCGCTCACGGCGAGGTCTCTTTATTTCCGTTTCTGTATCACTTTTGCATACCATAATTAATTTCTTCTCTTTGCATTATGGATTCAGAGTGATAACGTCAGATAAAACTGAAAAGGAACTGGCACGATGAAAAACCTCATTGCTGAATTGCTGGTCAAGCTGGCACAAAAGGAAGAAGAGTCAAAAGAGCTGGTGGCCCAGGTCGAAGCGCTTGAAATTGTGGTCACCGCGCTGCTGCGACAAATGGCGAAATCCGATCAGCAGGCGTTGATTGAGAGCGTGGAAGGCGCGCTGGAGAGCGTCAGGCCTGAATCGCAGGTACCGGTTGAAGATGCTGAGATGCTCCACCAGTACGTAAAGAAGCTGTTAAGGCATCCGCGCAGCTAAACCGTCACAGGACGTAACGACGTGTCATAGAATTGTCATGCAGGATGCCTATAGTCGCTCTGTTTTTATTTTTATGTATTTTTACATGGAGAAAATAAATTGAAACAGAGCGCACTTTTCATCGCATTACTTCCTCTGTTAATTACCCCTGCCATTTATGCTGACACGACGCAAACCAGCGTCCTGGATAATCGTGCGGCAAAAGGGGATATCACCCAGCCCGGCGGCGCGCGCCGATTGTCGGAAGATCAAACCGCCGCCATTCGCGCTTCGCTTAATGAAAAACCGGCGAAAAATATTATTCTGCTGATTGGCGATGGAATGGGTGATTCCGAAATCACGGCGGCGCGAAATTATGCCGAGGGGGCGGGCGGCTTTTTTAAAGGTATCGACGCATTACCGCTGACCGGACAATATACCCACTACGCGCTGGATAAAAAAACCGGTAAACCGGATTACGTAACGGACTCTGCGGCCTCGGCCACGGCGTGGTCCACCGGCGTGAAAACCTATAATGGCGCGCTGGGCGTGGATATTCACGAAAAAGATCGTCAAACCCTTCTGGAGATGGCAAAAGCGGCGGGCCTGGCGACCGGTAACGTCTCCACTGCTGAACTTCAGGATGCGACGCCTGCGGCGCTGGTGGCACACGTGACCTCGCGTAAATGCTACGGCCCGTCAGTGACCAGCGAAAAATGCCCAACGAACGCGCTGGAAAAAGGCGGCAAAGGCTCGATTACGGAACAGCTGCTGAATGCGCGTCCTGACGTGACGCTGGGCGGTGGCGCGAAAACCTTCGCGGAAACCGCGACGGCGGGCGAGTGGCAGGGCAAAACGCTGCGCGAGCAGGCGCAGGCGCGCGGCTATCAGCTGGTGAGTGACGCAAATTCGCTGGCGGCGATAACCGAGGCGAACCAGGACAAACCGCTGCTGGGACTGTTCTCTGACGGCAACATGCCCGTGCGCTGGGAAGGTCCAAAAGCCTCATATCACGGCAATATTGATAAGCCAGCGGTGACCTGTACGCCTAACCCTAAACGCACGGACAGCGTACCGACGCTGGCGGCGATGACCGATAAGGCGATCGATCTGCTGAGCAAGAGCGAAAAAGGGTTCTTCCTGCAGGTTGAGGGGGCGTCAATCGATAAGCAGGATCATGCGGCAAATCCGTGCGGTCAGATTGGCGAAACCGTCGATCTGGACGAAGCGGTGCAGAAGGCGCTCGCGTTCGCGAAAAAAGACGGTAACACCCTGGTGATCGTCACCGCGGATCACGCGCACGCCAGCCAGATCGTTCCGCCAGATACCAAAGCCCCTGGCCTGACGCAGGCGCTCAACACCAAAGATGGCGCCGTCATGGTGATGAGCTACGGCAACTCTGAAGAAGAGTCCATGGAGCACACCGGCACCCAGCTGCGCATTGCCGCCTACGGTCCGCACGCGGCCAACGTGGTAGGCCTGACCGATCAAACGGATCTGTTCTACACCATGAAGGCGGCGCTGGGTCTGAAATGATAAATTCCCGGCGGAAATCACATCTGCCGGGTGGTTTTTTTCCTGTCACGAACCAGACTTACAGGGAATGTTCACAAAAGGATGGTGCAATGAAAACAACATTACTGGTTACTCTGCTCTCCGGCCTGTTCCTGGTCGCATCGGCGAACGCGGAAGAGAAAACGTTAACGCCGCAGCAGCAGCGTATGACCACCTGTAATCAACAGGCGACGTCTCAGAGTCTGAAGGGCGATGCCCGCAAGACCTACATGAGCGACTGCCTCAAAAACGGCGCTTCAAAGCCAGCTGAAAAAAGCCTGACGCCTCAGCAGCAAAAGATGCGCGAGTGTAATGCCAAGGCAACCGAGCAGTCCCTGAAAGGGGATGACCGCAGCAAGTTCATGAGTGCCTGCCTGAAGAAAAAAGTGTAGTTCGAACGGGTGAGCGGCTCCGGCGGCTCACCCGAAATTTCATACTTTCCCCGCAGACCCCCTCTCTATAATTTGGGAAAATGTTTCAGAATATTCCCAAAAATGATGAATGATGAAACCTATTACAACACAAAGCGCATTCGGGAAGAGTGGAATTTAACCCTTTCTCAGGATGATTCTCACCGCGCCGGCATCCAGTTCGCCCGGCGCGTTCGGCTGGCGCGCGCCGTGGGGCTGGCGGCGATGTTTTTCCCGGTTGCGGGCATGCTGGTTAGCCATTTTTTACCCGGGGGCTGGTGGCTTTTACTGGTGGGATGGGCGTTCGTCTGGCCCCATTTCGCCTGGCAATTATCCTGCCGGGCCGCGTCACCTCATCAGCAGGAAGTGTTCAATCTTAAGATCGATGCCATTATTGGCGGGCTCTGGATCGGCGTGATGGGGATGAGCGCGTTACCCTCTGCAGCGCTGGTGATGATGGTCGGAATGAATATGATGGGCTCCGGGGGCTGTCGTCTGTTTATCCCGGGGATCCTGCTGACTCTGCTCTCCGCGCTGGTGACGCTGCCGATTGTTGGGCGCGTGGCCGTCTTCAACCCCGACCTCGTGGAGTGGAGCTTAACGCTTCCCGTACTGGTGCTTTATCCCATGCTGTTTGCCTGGCTCAGCCACCGCACCGCCGTCAGGCTTGCTGAGCACAAGCAGCGGCTGGAAATGATGAGCACCCGCGACGGCATGACCGGGGTCTATAATCGCCGACACAGGGAAATGCTGCTGCGAAATGAATTTGAGCATTGCCGCCGCGATCGCTGCACCGCCACGATTTTACTGATTGATATCGACCACTTTAAAAATATCAACGATACCTGGGGGCACGCCGTGGGGGATGAGGCGATCATTGCCATCACGCGCCAGCTTCAGATGTCGGTGCGGTCAGGTGATGCCATCGGCCGGTTTGGCGGGGATGAGTTTGCGGTGATTATGTCGCAGACCGCAGCGGAAAGCGCCATCGCCGTCATGTCCCGGGTGCATGAGCGGCTGGAAACGCTGTCGCTACCGTGCGCGCCAAAAGAGGCGCTGCGCATCAGCGTGGGCGTTGCCCCCTGGGGGCCGCAGTTTGCACATTATCGGGAATGGCTAAAGGCGGCTGACGTGGCGCTGTACAGGGCGAAAAATGCCGGGCGCAGCCGCACCGAAGTGGCCGCCTGACGCCCGACTGAAACGATCAGGATTTACTCAGCTTCTCTGATTTTTCCATGCATTTTGCCATTGCTTCAATGACGGCCGAGCGGAATCCGCGCTCCTCCAGCACCCGCACCGCTTCGATGGTGGTACCGCCCGGGGAGCAAACCATATCTTTCAGTTCACCCGGGTGTTTGCCGGTTTCCAGCACCATTTTGGCGGAGCCCATGACGGCCTGCGCGGCGAACTTATACGCCTGGGCGCGCGGCATTCCGCCAAGCACGGCGGCATCGGCCATCGCTTCCAGGAACATGAAGACATACGCAGGCGCAGAACCACTCACGCCCACCACCGGATGGATCATCGATTCGGCAATCACTTCCGCTTCGCCGAAGCAGCGGAAAATGTTCAGCACATCGGCTACGTCTTCCGGGGTCACCAGCGCGTTAGGCGTGACGGAGGTCATGCCGGCGTTAACCAGCGAGGGGGTATTGGGCATTGCGCGAACAATTTTGCGGTCATGGCCCAGCGCGCGCGCCAGCTGGTCAAGCGTCACGCCCGCGGCAATCGACACCACCAGCGTCTCTTTATTCAGGCTGGAGGTGATGTCGCTCAGCACTTTGATCATGATGTTCGGCTTGACGGCGCCAAAGACGATATCGGCGACCTGGGCCACTTCCTGCGCGCTTTCGGCGGCGTTAATCCCGTATTGATCGCGCAGCGCGGCGACCTTGTCCGGTGACGGGGTATAGACCCAAATCTGACCCGGCAGCACCTGCCCGCTGGCGATCAGGCCGCCCAGAATGGCTTTGCCCATGTTACCGCAGCCGATAAACCCGATTTTCTTGTCCATCACGATCCTCCGTCATTATGCGTTGTTTTCTCTGATTGATAGCTTAACAACGAAATGCAGGCGACAATAGTCGGCAGAGTCATTATGGGGAGACAATATGGCGATTTGGGTTGATGCGGACGCGTGTCCGAACGTGATTAAAGAGATTTTATTTCGCGCCGCCGAGCGCGTTCAGATGCCGCTGACGCTGGTGGCGAACCAGAACATTCGCGTGCCGCCTTCGCGCTTCATTCGTTCTTTGCGCGTGCCTGCCGGATTCGACGTGGCAGACAACGAAATTGTCCGCCTGTGCAGCGCGGAAGATCTGGTGATCACGGCGGACATTCCGCTGGCGGCCGACGTGCTGGAGAAAGGGGCGGCAGCGCTCAATCCGCGCGGTGAGCGATACTCGCCGTCGACCATCCGCGAGAAGCTTACGATGCGCGATTTTATGGATACCATGCGGGCCAGCGGCGTGCAGACCGGTGGGCCGGACAGCCTGTCACAGCGCGATCGCCAGCAGTTTGCTGCCGAGCTGGATAAATGGCTGCTGGAAGTAAAGCGCCGTACAGCGAAATGATAATTATTGTCAATGTGTGGTACAGTGTGGCCTCCACAGGGTTGTCATCCCGTACCGCTTTGCAGTAAAGTAATCGCAACATCTTCTGCAATTATTTCTTTACAGTCTTCAGCCTTCCGGCATCAAGGGGAACACCTGGCTATGACCCAACCCATCTTTTTAGTTGGCCCCCGCGGCTGTGGGAAAACCACCGTTGGCCTGGAGCTGGCACGCGTGTGTCATCGCCAGTTTGTGGATACCGACCACTGGCTGCAAACCGAGGCCGGAAAAACTATCGCCGACATTGTTGAGCAGGAAGGCTGGGAGAGCTTTCGCGCACGCGAAACGGCCGCGCTGAAAGCGGTCACGACCCCGTCCGCGGTGATCGCCACCGGCGGTGGCATTGTTCTGGCGGAGTGTAATCGTCACTTTATGCGCGAAAAAGGGATTGTGATTTACCTCAGCGCGCCGGTGTCGGCCCTGGTTGGGCGTCTGGAAGCCTTTCCGGAAGAGGGGCAACGCCCTGCGCTGACCTCCAGGCCGCTGAACGAAGAGGTGAGTGAAGTGCTGGCCGAACGCGATGCGTTATACCGCGAAGCGGCTCACCACGTGGTGGATGCGTCCGCCTCTCCCGAAGACGTTGTGATTCAGATTATTACCGCCCTGCGTTTGGCGTGTGCCAGCTAAGCGGCGTCTATACTTATAGCTCAGACATAAAAAAAGGATGAGCTATGCCAACAAGACCTCCCTATCCGCGTGAAGCGCGCATTGTAACCGTTGAAAAAGGCCAGACAGGTCACACTGTGACCTGGTATCAACTGCGTGCCGATCACCCCAAACCCGACTCGCTGATCAGTGAACACGAGACGGAACAGGAAGCGCTGGATGCGAAGCGGCGCTATGAAGATCCCGACATAACCTGAGCGGTTTCCTAAACGCTCCAGGATCGTGCCTGAATCACACTTTTTACTCATCGAAAAAGTTAAGCAGGAGTTAATATTTAGTTAATACAAGTAACTCTGGTATCGGCAGGCGATCTTTACATTTCGGTGTCGGGATCACCTGCTACGCTTGGTGCTGTTTTGTTGAAAAAACGAACTGTGCAGCGTAGTGAGCCTGTACCTGTGTGCACGATGTTGGAGTAATGGAAGGCGATAAAGATGAAGGCAACGTTGGCGATCCTCACCATTGGTGTGGTCCCTGTAAGCGAAGTGTTACCGCTCTTAACCGAGCATGTATCTGAACAACAGATTACGCATCTCAGCCTGCTGGGCAAGATGAGTCGGGAAGAGGTCATGGAAGACTACGCTGTCGAGGCGGGGGAGGATCCCCTGGCGACGTTATTAAGTGACGGTAAACTGGCGCATGTTTCCCGCCAGAAGATCGAGCGCTCGCTGCAGGGCGTAATAGAAGTGCTCGATAATCAGGGATATGACGTTATTTTGCTGATGAGCACCGCCCCCATAAAGGGACTTACGGCGCGCAATGCGATTTTGCTGGAACCGATGCGCATCATTCCGCCGCTGGTGGCCTCCATCGTGGATGGTCATCAGGTGGGGGTGATTGTCCCCATCGAGGAGCTCATGGATAACCAGGAGGCAAAATGGCACGTGCTGGAAAAAGTGCCCTTGTACGCGCTGGCGAATCCGTTCTGGGACAGCGAGGCCAAACTCATTGCGGCCGGGAAGGAACTGCTGGAAAGAGGGGCCGATGTCCTGATTCTGGACTGCCTGGGGTTCCACCAGCATCATCGTGATTTACTGCAAAAAGCGCTGGATGTGCCGGTGCTGTTATCCAACGTTCTGATGGCTCGCCTGGCCTCGGAACTGCTCATGTAATGATTTTGCGTGACAGGTGATGAGCATGGCCCCTATAGTGAATTTTTATCTAAAAATATAAGGGCCAGTTCATGCTTCAGAGTAACGAATACTTTTCCGGTAAAGTGAAATCCATTGGTTTTACCAGCAGCAGCACTGGCCGCGCCAGCGTTGGCGTCATGGCGGAAGGGGAATACACCTTCGGCACGGCGGAAGCGGAAGAGATGACGGTCGTCAGCGGGGCGCTGAACGTCTTACTGCCGGGTGAAACGGAATGGAAAGTTTACGCAGCCGGACAGGTTTTCAACGTCCCTGGCCACAGTGAGTTCCATCTGCAGGTGGCTGAACCTACCTCTTATCTGTGCCGCTACCTGAAATAAAAAATTAGCCGGGTGGCGCTAACGCTTACCCGGCCTACGGTTTGCCCGTTATCTCTGCGCTTCGCCGCCGAGACCTTCCACCAGATTCTGAATCAACGCCGCCAGCTCGCCGGTCATCAGGATGAAGTCCGCGTCAAAACGCTGGGCGTAATCTTCCCTGTCGATATCTTCGTTCTGATCGCGCAGCTCGTCGCAGAACTTCAGACGCTTCACGGAGCCGTCGTCGCACATCACGAACTGAATACGCTGCTGCCAGTCGAGCGCCAGTTTAGTGACCACTTTACCCGCTTCGATGTGGACGGCGATTTCGTCGCTCACCAGATCCTGCTTCTTCGCGCGGATCACGCCGCCATCTTCCAGCAGGGCTTTCAGCTCGGCTTCATCAAGGATCTGGAAACCCTGAGCCGCAGCACCGCTGCGTACCCATTCGGTCAGCGTCAGCTCGATCGGCGTTTCCAGCGCCAGCGGAACGACCGGTAAAGATCCGATGCTTTTACGCAGCAGGGCCAGCGTATCTTCTGCTTTCTTGGCGCTGGCGCAGTCCACCATGATCAGCCCGTTAACGGTGTCGATCCACATCATGGTCTGGCTGAAGCGGCTGAAGGCGCGCGGCAGCAGGGAGTGCAGTACTTCATCTTTCAGCGAATCTTTTTCGGTCTTTTTCAGCTTGCGGCCCTGTTCGGCTTCCAGCTTGAGAATTTTCGCTTCGAGTGCCTGCTTAACCACCGGCGTCGGCAGTATTTTCTCTTCTTTACGGGCGCAGACGATGATTTGACCCGTGCTGCTGGCGTGGGTCAGTGCATCGCTTTGTGAACCCATTGGCGGAACCCAACCGGTTTTCGCCATATCCTGGCTACCGCAAGGGGAAAAGGTATAAGCGGCTAACTGTTTTTCCATCTCTTCTGCACGCAGCGAAACGTCGCGGCTGAGACGGTAAACCATCAAATTTTTGAACCACAGCATGATAATTTCCACGGCCTTGTCGTTAAATCAGCGGGCATGATAACGAATTGTCGCATCGCTTGCATTGCTAATCGGGAAGCGTGCTTCTACTCTGTTGATAATCAAAATAATGAGGAGAGTCTTGTGCGTATTGGGATCGATTTGGGCGGCACCAAAACAGAAGTCATCGCACTGAGCGAGCAGGGGGAGCAGCTGTTTCGCCATCGTCTGCCAACGCCGCGCGATGATTATCACCAGACTATCGAGACGATTGCCAGGCTGGTCGAGATGGCCGAGCAGGCGACAGGGCAAACCGGCAGCGTCGGGATGGGGATACCGGGGTCGATCTCGCCGTATACCGGCGTGGTTAAAAATGCCAACTCCACCTGGCTCAATGGTCAGCCGTTTGATAAAGATTTAAGCGCGCGCCTGAAGCGGGAAGTGCGTCTGGCCAACGACGCCAACTGCCTGGCGGTCTCTGAGGCCATCGACGGCGCGGCGGCCGGTGCCCAGACCGTGTTTGCCGTGATCATCGGCACCGGCTGCGGTGCGGGCTTAGCGTTCGGCGGGCGCGCCCATATCGGCGGTAACGGCACCGCGGGCGAGTGGGGGCACAACCCGCTGCCGTGGATGGATGAAGACGAACTCAAATACCGCACCGAAGTGCCGTGCTACTGCGGAAAACAGGGCTGTATTGAGACCTTTATCTCCGGTACCGGTTTTGCGACCGATTACCACCGCCTGAGCGGCCAGCCGCTCAAGGGAAATGAGATCATGCGTCTGGTCGAAGCGCAGGATCCGGTGGCGGAGCTGGCCCTGAGCCGCTATGAAATGCGGCTGGCGAAATCCCTGGCCCACGTGGTGAATATTCTCGACCCAGACGTAATTGTGCTGGGCGGCGGCATGAGCAACGTCGACCGGCTGTACGCCACGGTGCCGAACCTGGTGAAGCAGTGGGTCTTCGGCGGCGAGTGTGAAACGCCGATCCGCAAAGCCGTCCATGGGGACTCCAGCGGCGTGCGCGGCGCGGCGTGGCTGTGGCCAGAATAAACGGCTCTGTAAGCCCGGTAAGCGAAGCGCCTGCGGGCGAATTCAGGCAGCCACAATAAAAAAGCCGGGTGGCGGCTACGCCTTACCCGGCCTACATGTGGAGTGGACCTTTACTGCACGGCAAATTCTTTATCCAGCTTGCTATACCCCAGCCCGTTAATCTTCTTCACTTTGATCTGCACCGGAATACGCTCTTTCATCGCCTCTACGTGGCTGATCACGCCGATGGTTTTCCCGGTGGCGTTCAGCGCGTCGAGCGCATCCAGCGCCGTATCCAGCGTCTCACTGTCGAGCGTGCCGAACCCTTCATCCAGGAACAGGGAATCGATCCGCGTTTTATGACTCACCAGATCGGAAAGCGCCAGCGCCAGCGCCAGGCTGACCAGGAAGCTCTCGCCGCCGGAGAGGGTACGGGTATCGCGGACCGCATCCGCCTGCCACGTATCCACCACTTCCAGCTCCAGCGCGTCGCTGGCCTTACGCTGCAATAAGTAACGCCCGTGCAGGCGGTTAAGCTGCTGGTTTGCGAGCCAGACGAGATTGTCCAGCGTCAGCCCCTGGGCGAACTTACGGAACTTGTCGCCGGTGCTGGAGCCGATCAGCGCGTTCAGATAACCCCAGTCATCCGCCTGGCGCGCGGCCTCTTCAATTTGCTGCATCAACGCCAGCTGGTGCTGCCGGTTATCGCTGTCCTGCTTAAGCTGCTGACGGATCTCGCCCTGATGCGTGGTGTTCTCGCGCAGCTGTTGCGCCAGCTGCTGCAGCTGGCTTTGCAGCGTGGCGGCATCGGCGTCGAGCCCTTCCGGGCGCAGCGCCAGATGAGACTGCAGCTGCTGGTTCGCTTGCCCGCACAGCGCCGCGGCCTGCTGGATCTGGTTTTCCAGCGACTGTTTCAGCTGTTCAAGGTGGCGAATAGCATCGTCATCCAGCAGCGCGGCAAGAAACGCGTCCTGGTCGGCAAAGCAGCTCGCCGAGCGCGCCGCGGTGAACTGCGTCTGCGACTGCTGCAGGCGCTCTCGCTCCAGCCCTTCCTGCTGCTGTTGCGCGGTCAGCTGGCTTTGCAGCGACACGCACTCGTCGTGGATGGCGCGCCAGTTATCAGGAATAACCGGTTCGGCGTCTTCGCTGTTCGCTGCCGGAAGCGCGTCGAGCAGCGGCTTCAGGGCGTTTATGCGTTCCTGAAGCACGCCGTGCTGCGTTTGCTTCTCCTGCCACTGCGCGAATTCCGCTTCGCGGGCCTGAAGCCAGGCGGCTTCCTGACCCTCTTCAGGTGCGTTAAGCGAGAGCGCGAGCAGGGCATGTTCCAGCGCCTGCCGCGTGGCCGCCAGCTGCTGCTGATACTGCCGCTCCTGCCCTTCCTGTTCGTTGAGCTGGTTCTGCAGGGTGAGACGCTGACTGAGCTGATAAAGCTGGCGCTCGTACTGTTCCTGTTCGTTCAGCCATGGCGCGATATCGTCCTGAATATTCAAGGTAATGTTCAGGGACGTGCAGGCCGCCACCCACTCTTTAGTGAGCGCTTGCTCTTCCTGAGAAAGCGTCTGCGCGTCGTCTGTCTCGCGCTGGATCTGCTGAGTCAGGGCATTGACCTGTCCCAGCACCAGCAGGCCTTCCTCTTTAAGGGCGGCGACCTCTTTTTCCAGGGCATCACGGCGGCGCTGGTTATCCGTCAGCTCAAGCGACTGATATTGCTCAACGGCGGGATGTTCACAGGAACCGCACAGCGGACAGGGTTTGCCCGCCTCAAGCCGGGAGCGGTAATGCTCCAGCTTCTTAATTGTTGCTTCGGTTTCGCACAGGGCTTTTAGATCGAGATAGTGCTGGTTTTTCTCTTTGTACTGCTGGCGGCGCAGCGTCAGCGTTTCATTGAGTTTATTTTGTTCGGCCTGGGCCTTCTGCACGCTTTCACTGCTCTGGCGCAGGCGCTTTTGCAGCGGCTGATAGCGGGCATGCAGCGACGTCAGCTGCTGGCGCAGCGTGCGGGACCTGGACTGCTGCTCCATGGCCGCGCTGACCTCATCCGCCGTCAGCGTCAGCGCGTTTTCCGGCATCGCAGCCAGCCTGTTGCGTAATTCACCTATCCGCGCAGCAAGCGAGGCTAACTGCGTTTTATCGCGGTTAAGCTGCGAGAACTGGGCGCGCCAGCCTGCAATCTCCTGGCCTAACAGACGATAGCGCTCGTGCTCCGCCAGCCACTGCGCCAACGCCGTCAGTTCGGTCTGAAGCTGCTCGTGGTTACGCAGGGCGGTATTGCGAATACGTGAACGCAGCGCGGTTCTGGCTTGTAAGCGAGTATTTACTTCGATAATTCGCTGCTGCGTTTGTGCCAGACGCGCGGTTTGCTCCTGCTGATGTTCCCAGAGCGGTCGCAGCTGGGCGGCGGGCAGAGCAAGCTGCAGTTTTGCCAGCTCAGGCGCAGCGTCCGTCAGCGCCTGTTGCGCCTGCTGCTGCATCGCGGCGGCGCGCTGTTGCTCGCGCACGAGCTCATCATGGCGCGTAAGCCACTGAAAATGTTTCTGTTGGTTTTGCTGCTGTTCCAGCAGGGTTTTCTCTGCGTCAGTAAGTGCCTGCAAACTTTGCTGTAACTGCTGCTGTTGTTCTTCGCTCAACAGCACGACGCCCGCCGCCTGCGCCTCGCACTTTTCAAGCACGCTGCGGGCCGCTTTGTGTTTCTCAAACACCATGGCGGAAATCTGACCGTAGATTTCGGTGCCGGTCAGCTCTTCCAGCAGCTCGGCGCGATCGCTCGGCTTGGCATTAAGGAAGGCGGCAAACTGCCCCTGAGAGAGCAGCATCGAGCGGGTAAAGCGCCCGTAGTCCAGCCCGGTGAGCGCGGCGGTTTGCTCCAGCTTATCCGTCACTTTGTCGGCCAGGATTTTGCCATCTTCGCAGCGCGCCAGCTCCACGCGCGGCACCTGCAGGTTACCGTCCGGCTGGTTGCGCGCCCGGTTCTGGCTCCAGAAGGCGCGATAGGCGGTGCCTTTTACCTCGAACTCCACTTCCGCCAGACACTCGGCGGTGTCGCGCGTCATCAGGTCGTTTTGCGTCTGGGAGACCTTCTGCAGTCGCGGCGTTTCGTGATAAAGCGCCAGACAGATGGCGTCGAGCAGGGTGGTTTTACCTGCCCCGGTCGCGCCGGTGATGGCAAACAGCCCGTTGCTGGCAAACGGCTCAGCGGTAAAATCAATTTTCCACTCGCCCTTGAGGGAGTTAAGATTTTTCAGGCGCAGGCTCAAAATTTTCATGCGTTTTCTTCCTCATCATTGAGCGCATGCAGGGTATGGCTGAACAGTTCGCTGATCCTTGCGCGCTTCGCCTCGTCGATTTCCTCCTGCGAGAGCCTGCGTTCAAACACCTCTTCGACCCCCAGTTCACTGAGCGTTTCACGTTGAGCGCTTAACAGGATTTTCTCGCGCTGCTCGCGGCTGCGGCGCACCAGCAAGACCTCTACCGGCAGGTCTTCGGTCAGCGCCTGGATTTTCCGCTGCATATCGTGCAGGTAGTCGTCGGTGGTGATTTCGATGTCCAGCCAGATGGGGGGATCTTGCTCGACGCCGCGCCACTGCTCCAGCTGGGCGGTGATGGCATCGAGATCGCCTTTCAGCACCGCCAGTGGCTGGGTAACGGGCACCTCCAGCGTGTCGACGGCGCTGAGTTTTCCGTCGGAGAAGGTCACCAGATGTACGGATTTGGCTTTGCCCGTTTCGTCAAAGCTGAGCGAAAGAGGCGAGCCGCAGTAGCGGATGTGCTCGCAGCCGCCGACGATCTGCGCCCGGTGGATGTGCCCGAGCGCAATGTAGTCGGCTGGCGGGAAGTGCTGCGCCGGAAAGGCGTCCAGCGTGCCGATATAGATGTCACGCACGGCGTCACTTTTACTGGCCCCGACGGTGGTGAGGTGCCCGGTCGCAATCACCGGAATCGGCTGGTCACCGCGCAGGGCACAGGCTTCGGCGTGCTGCTGGCGGTAATAATCGGCGATCGCCTGTAACAAATGCTGCTGCTTTTCCGCGCCCGACAGCCCCGCCTGGCTTTGCACGATGTCGCGCGGACGCAAAAAGGGAATCGGACACAGTACCGCCCCGGGCGACCCGTCGCGCTTTTTCAGGATCTGCGGGGCGTGCCCGGCGCTGGCGACGACGGTGGTATTGAGAAACGCCAGGATGTCGCGGGATTCGTTAAGCGTCGCGACGGAATCATGGTTGCCGGCGACAATCACCAGATGACAGCCGGTTTGCTGCAGATTCACCACGAAGCGGTTGTACAGCTCACGCGCATAGCTCGGCGGCGAGCCGGTATCAAAAATATCTCCCGCCACGATAATCGCGTCCACCTCATGCGTCCGGGCCGTTTCCAGCAGCCAGTTCAGGAACGCTTCATGTTCAGCCGCACGGCTTTTGCTGTAAAAATTTTGACCCAGATGCCAGTCCGAGGTGTGAAGTATGCGCATAGCTGATCCGTGGCAAAAAAGAGAAAGCAGGATTATAAACGTTCAGAGAAGGGAAAATAACCGCTGTAATAAAACAACAGTTTGCCATTTATAGTGGTACTGTTTTTCATAAATCTGTCATAAATCTGACGCATAATGGCGCCGAATTACAAACTTGTAACGTAAATAAGATAAGACAGGGCAAAGTATGGCGAGACGTATTCTGGTCGTAGAAGATGAAGCTCCAATTCGTGAAATGGTGTGCTTCGTGCTCGAGCAAAACGGCTTCCAGCCGGTTGAAGCGGAAGATTATGACAGCGCAGTGAACCAGCTGAATGAACCCTGGCCCGATCTGATTCTGCTGGACTGGATGCTGCCCGGCGGCTCCGGACTGCAGTTTATCAAACACCTGAAGCGTGAAGCGCTGACCCGCGACATCCCGGTTGTGATGCTTACGGCGCGCGGAGAAGAAGAGGATCGTGTGCGCGGTCTGGAGACCGGCGCGGACGATTACATTACCAAACCGTTCTCCCCCAAAGAGCTGGTGGCCCGCATTAAAGCCGTGATGCGCCGTATTTCGCCGATGGCGGTGGAAGAGGTGATTGAGATGCAGGGGCTGAGCCTTGATCCGACTTCTCACCGCGTGATGACCGGTGAAAATCCCCTCGACATGGGGCCTACCGAATTTAAACTTCTGCACTTCTTTATGACCCACCCGGAACGCGTGTACAGCCGCGAGCAGTTGCTGAATAACGTCTGGGGAACTAACGTGTATGTCGAAGACCGGACGGTTGACGTACATATCCGCCGCCTGCGAAAAGCGCTGGAACTGAGCGGCCACGATCGCATGGTGCAGACGGTCCGCGGCACGGGTTATCGTTTTTCTACCCGTTTCTGAACAATGACAGGAGTGTGACGCGTGCTGGAACGTCTGTCATGGAAAAGGCTCGTCTTTGAACTGATCTTATGCTGTATTCCGGCCTTCATTCTGGGGGCCTTTCTTGGACATCTGCCGTGGTTTCTGCTGGCGTCGGTCACCGGGCTGCTGATCTGGCATTTCTGGAACCTGCTGCGCCTCTCCTGGTGGCTGTGGGTTGACCGAAGCATGACGCCGCCGCCCGGAAGCGGCAGCTGGGAGCCGCTGCTGTACGGTCTGCACCAGATGCAGATGCGAAATAAAAAGCGCCGCCGCGAGCTGGGAAGCCTGATTAAGCGTTTTCGCAGCGGTGCGGAGTCGCTACCGGATGCGGTCATTCTGACCACCGAAGAAGGGACGATCTTCTGGTGTAACGGCCTGGCGCAGCAGCTGCTGGGCCTGCGCTGGCCGGACGATAATGGCCAGAATATCCTCAACCTTCTGCGTTATCCCGAGTTTACGCTGTACCTGAAAAAGCGTGATTTTACCCGTCCGCACAATCTCAAGCTCAATAACGGTCGCCATCTGGAGATCCGCGTGATGCCCTACAGCGATAAGCAGTGGCTGATGGTGGCGCGCGATGTCACCCAGATGCACCAGCTGGAAGGGGCGCGCCGCAACTTCTTCGCCAACGTCAGTCACGAATTGCGTACCCCGCTGACCGTGCTTCAGGGCTACCTGGAGATGATGCAGGAGCAAACGCTGGAAGGTGCGCCGCGTGAAAAAGCGCTGCACACCATGCGCGAGCAAACGCACCGGATGGAAGGCCTGGTGAAGCAGCTGCTGACGCTCTCGAAGATTGAAGCGGCACCCACGCTCGCGCTGAATGACACCATCGATGTGCCGATGATGCTGCGGGTCGTGGAGCGTGAAGCGCAGACGTTAAGCCACAAAAAGCATCACCTGACCTTTGAGGTCGACAACACGCTAAAGGTGCTGGGCAGTGAAGATGAGCTGCGCAGCGCTATCTCCAACCTGGTGTATAACGCGATAAACCATACGCCGGAAGGGACGGAGATCGTGGTGCGCTGGCAGCATACCCCAACGGGGGCCGAGTTTAGCGTGGAGGACAACGGGCCGGGGATCGCGCCGGAGCATATTCCGCGTCTGACCGAGCGCTTCTATCGCGTGGATAAAGCGCGATCGCGGCAGACGGGCGGAAGTGGCCTGGGGCTGGCGATTGTGAAACACGCGGTGAATCACCATGAAAGCCGTCTCGATATTCAGAGTACCCTGGGTAAAGGAACCCGCTTCAGCTTCGTGATCCCGGAACGATTAATTGCCAAAAAGATCGCCTGACGGCAGGTGTGTCATTTTACCTTTCCACGGGTCAGCCATCGCTGGCCCGTTTGCTTTGCAGTCAAGCGAAACGCGTCTGAATTTTATACGGCTGGCTGTTTTTTGTTCGCATGATTAGCCATGGGTTTTTCTTATAATTAGCGTATTGTGCTGGAGTGTATTTTCATGCTGGCATATTGTTCTGGTTTTACGATCCCACCTTGCCTTTAAACGTTATAAGCGTTTAAATTGCCCCCCAGATACTGTCAGACCGACTGTATTTGCGTGGTAAATCGAAAAACTATTCTTCTCCACGCCAGGACGGGAGCATATCCCGCTAAAATTGAGCAAATTTTCGGCTGTATCGTCCCGTCAGGGGCAGCGAAAATCTCAATGTTTTCAACACCACATCCACAGGCAGTAAGGTTTTATGACCCATCACTTAAAATCGCGTGACATCATCGCGCTGGGCTTTATGACATTTGCGCTGTTCGTTGGCGCAGGCAACATCATTTTCCCTCCAATGGTTGGCTTACAGGCGGGTGAACACGTCTGGACCGCCGCGTTTGGTTTCCTGATTACTGCCGTGGGTCTGCCGGTGCTGACCGTCATCGCGCTGGCGAAAGTCGGCGGCGGTGTGGATAGCCTCAGCACCCCGATTGGCAAAGTGGCGGGCGTTCTGCTGGCTACCGTCTGCTACCTGGCCGTGGGTCCGCTGTTTGCCACCCCGCGTACCGCGACCGTTTCCTTCGAAGTGGGTATTGCTCCGCTGACCGGTGACGGCGCGATGCCGCTGTTCATCTACAGCCTGATCTACTTCGCTATCGTGATTCTGGTTTCCCTCTATCCGGGCAAGCTGCTGGATACCGTGGGTAACTTCCTGGCTCCGCTGAAAATTGTGGCGCTGATTGTTCTGGCGGTGGCGGCTATCGTCTGGCCTGCAGGCCCGATTAGCGACGCGATGGACGCCTATAAAAACGCCGCGTTCTCTAACGGCTTTGTGAACGGTTACCTGACGATGGATACGCTGGGCGCGATGGTGTTTGGTATCGTTATCGTTAACGCCGCGCGTTCCCGCGGTGTGACCGAAGCGCGTCTGCTGACCCGCTACACCATCTGGGCTGGCCTGATGGCCGGTGTAGGCCTGACGCTGCTGTATCTGGCGCTGTTCCGCCTGGGCTCCGATAGCGCGATGCTGGTCGATCAAAACGCGAATGGTGCGGCTATCCTGCACGCCTACGTCCAGCACACCTTCGGTGGTGCAGGCAGTATGCTGCTGGCGGCGCTCATCTTCCTGGCCTGCCTGGTTACCGCGGTTGGCCTGACCTGCGCCTGTGCTGAGTTCTTTGCGCAGTACCTGCCGCTCTCTTACCGCACCCTGGTGTTTATCCTTGGTATCTTCTCCATGGCGGTATCCAACCTCGGTCTGAGCCACCTGATTCAGGTCTCTATTCCGGTACTGACGGCGATCTATCCGCCGTGCATCGTGCTGGTGGTGCTGAGCTTCACCCGCCCGTGGTGGAACAACTCCTCACGAATTATTGCGCCAGCCATGTTTATCAGCCTGATTTTTGGTATCCTTGACGGGATTAAAGCATCAGCGTTCGCTGAAATTCTGCCAGCCTGGACACAGCGTCTGCCGCTGTCCGAGCAGGGCCTGGCCTGGCTGATGCCTACCGTTGTTGCACTGGTTCTGGCGGTTATCTGGGACCGTGCTGCAGGGCGTCAGGTCGCATCGAACGCCCATTAATCAACGGCAACAAACTGTTTAACCACGGGGCTTAAGGCCCCGTGGTTTTTTGTTTTTTTCGTGTTGAATGGCAAGATTTAAATGGAAAGCACTAACAAACTTAAACGTGGATTGAGCACGCGCCACATCCGCTTTATGGCGCTGGGCTCTGCTATTGGCACCGGTCTTTTTTATGGCTCGGCAGATGCCATCAAAATGGCCGGTCCAAGCGTGCTGCTGGCGTACATCATCGGCGGCGTGGCGGCGTATATCATCATGCGCGCCCTCGGCGAAATGTCGGTTCATAACCCCTCCGCCAGCTCCTTCTCGCGCTACGCGCAGGAAAACCTCGGCCCGCTGGCCGGGTTTATCACCGGCTGGACCTACTGCTTCGAAATCCTGATCGTGGCAATAGCCGACGTGACGGCGTTTGGCATCTATATGGGCGTCTGGTTCCCGGCGGTGCCGCACTGGATTTGGGTGCTGAGCGTGGTGCTGATCATTTGCGCCGTCAACCTGATGAGCGTGAAGGTGTTCGGCGAGCTGGAGTTCTGGTTCTCCTTCTTCAAGGTCGCCACCATTATCATCATGATTGTGGCCGGTTTCGGGATCATCATCTGGGGGATTGGCAACGGCGGGCAGCCGACCGGGATCCATAACCTCTGGAGCAACGGTGGCTTCTTCAGCAACGGCTGGCTCGGCATGGTGATGTCCCTGCAGATGGTGATGTTCGCCTACGGCGGTATCGAGATTATCGGTATTACCGCCGGTGAAGCGAAAGACCCGGAGAAATCCATTCCGCGCGCCATCAACTCGGTGCCGATGCGTATTCTGGTGTTTTATGTGGGTACGCTGTTTGTGATCATGTCCATCTACCCGTGGAATCAGGTGGGTACCAACGGTAGCCCGTTTGTCCTGACTTTCCAGCATATGGGTATTGCGTTTGCCGCCAGCATTCTCAACTTTGTGGTGCTGACCGCGTCGCTTTCGGCGATCAACAGTGACGTCTTTGGCGTGGGTCGTATGCTGCACGGCATGGCAGAGCAGGGCAGCGCGCCGAAGGTGTTCGCCAAAACCTCGCGCCGCGGCACGCCGTGGGTGACCGTTGTGGTGATGACCGTGGCGCTGCTGTTCTCGGTTTATCTGAACTACATCATGCCGGAGAACGTCTTCCTGGTGATTGCATCCCTGGCGACCTTCGCGACGGTGTGGGTGTGGATCATGATCCTGCTGTCGCAGATTGCCTTCCGCCGTCGCCTGTCGCCGGATGAGGCGAAAGCGCTGAAGTTCAAAGTACCGGGCGGGGTGGCGACGACCGTCGTCGGGCTGATCTTCCTGGTGTTTATCATTGGCCTGATTGGCTACCATCCGGACACCCGCATTTCGCTCTACGTGGGCTGCGCGTGGATCGTGCTGCTGCTGGTGGGCTGGGTGTTCAAATGCCGCCGCGACCGTCAGCTGGCAGAAGCGCAGTAAGGTAAAAATGCCGGGTGGCGCTGCGCTTACCCGGCCTACACTCCCTTTTGCCCCCGAAAAAAACTCCTCCCCCGTCCTCCTCCCCCAATAAATCCCATCATGGTGAGCTATCCTTAACCACCCTGTGGCAAGGTGACGTCAATTTCATCAAAGGGGATTCGTGATGTTAAACGCCTGGCACCTTCCGGTTGCCCCATTTGTTAAGCAAAACAAAGACAACCTGGTGATTACGCTCTGGCTGGCGGGTGAAAATCAGCCTGAACGCGTGACGCTCCGCGCCGAAATCGATAACGAAGAGACCGGGCTGAAAATGCACAAGCTGCGCAGCCAGCCGCAGCCGGGAATCACCGCCTGGCGGGCGAATATCGACCTGCGTAGCGGACAGCCGCGCCGCCGCTACAGCTTTAAGCTTTTGTGGAACAACAGCCAGCTGTGGTTTACCCCGCAGGGGTTTAGCCGTTTCCCGCCTGCACGGCTGGAGCAGTTTGCGGTCGATTATCCGGATAACGGTCCGCAGTGGGTTAACGATCAGGTCTTTTACCAGATTTTCCCGGACCGTTTTGCGCGCAGCGAAAAGCGCAGTGCCGACCAGGATAAGATCTATTACCACCATGCAGCGGGCCACGACATTATCCTGAAAGCGTGGGATGAGCCGTTAACCGCGCAGGCGGGCGGCTCGACCTTCTACGGCGGCGATCTCGACGGTATCAGCGAAAAGCTGCCGTACCTGAAAAAACTGGGCGTGACGGCGCTGTACCTCAACCCGGTGTTTAAAGCCCCGAGCGTACACAAATACGATACCGAAGATTATCGCCACGTTGATGAGCAGTTTGGCGGCGACGAGGCGCTGCTGCGCTTGCGTAAGAATACGCAAAAAGAGGGGATGCGCCTGATCCTGGACGGCGTGTTCAACCACAGCGGCGATTCGCATGCGTGGTTTGATCGGCATAACCAGTCGATGGGCGGGGCATGTCATAACCCGGATTCGCCGCAGCGCGACTGGTACAGCTTTAACGAGGAGGGCCGCGCGCTGGACTGGCTGGGCTACCCGAGCCTGCCGAAGCTGGATTTCCAGTCGCCAACGCTCGTTAATGAAATCTACGGCGGCGAAGACAGCATCGTCCGACACTGGCTGAAGGCGCCGTGGAATATGGACGGCTGGCGCCTGGACGTGGTGCATATGCTCGGCGAAGCGGGCGGGGCGCGGAACAACCTTCAGCACGTCGCCGGCATAACGCGCTCGGCAAAAGCCGCACAGCCGGAAGCGTTCGTTTTTGGCGAGCACTTTGGTGACGCGCGCCAGTGGCTGCAGAATGATGCGGAAGATGCGGCGATGAACTATCGCGGCTTTACCTTCCCGCTGTGGGGATTCCTCGCCAACACCGATATCTCCTACGATCCAAATCATATCGACGCGGAAACCTGCATGGCGTGGATGGAGAACTACCGCGCCGGGCTGTCGCATC
Organism: Enterobacter sp. GER_MD16_1505_Eko_090; assembly: GCF_003331015.1. NCBI lineage: Bacteria > Pseudomonadati > Pseudomonadota > Gammaproteobacteria > Enterobacterales > Enterobacteriaceae > Enterobacter > Enterobacter sp. GER_MD16_1505_Eko_090. The sequence continues at coordinate 75,285 of NZ_PUQF01000001.1, forward strand.
AGCAGCAGCTGCGGATGTTTAACCAGCTCGATAGCCACGATACCGCGCGTTTTAAATCCCTGCTGGGCAAGGATGTCGCGCGTCTGCCGCTGGCGGTGACCTGGCTCTTCACCTGGCCGGGCGTGCCGTGCATCTACTACGGAGACGAGGTGGGGCTGGACGGCAACAACGATCCGTTCTGCCGCAAAACCTTCCCGTGGTCACCAGAGAAACAGGACAAAGTGCTGTTCAGCCTCTATCAGCGACTGGCGAAGCTGCGTAAGCAGAGTCTTGCCCTGCGCTACGGCGGCTGCCAGGTGGTATACGCTCATGATAACGTCGTGGTCTTTGCCCGCGTTTATAACCAGCAGCGCGTGCTGGTGGCGATCAACCGGGGCGAGGCCTGCGAAGTGGTGCTGGATGATTCACCGCTGCTGAATGTCGCTGCGTGGAAGAGCAAAGAGGGCAAGGCGACAATACAGGACGGCGTGCTGGCGCTGCCTGCAATATCCGCGACGATCTGGTTCGGCAGCTAATACGCGATTGTTTCCACCTTTTAAGATGGCGCAAACGCAACGATTTGTGTCAATCTTAACAGATCGTTTACGGTGAAGGTGGAAACATGGACGAGCTTTACATCCTTGGCTGTTTATTCCTGGTTTTTGCGCTGCTGGTTGCGCCCGTGCTTGCGGTTATCGGGTTTAATCGCAGTACGGCGGCGCAGCAGGAGATCGCCCGGCTGCGCCAGCGCATAGAGGCGCTTGAGCAGCGCGGCGTGCCTGAGAACGCGTCGGAACCGGTGCAGACCGCCGCGCCGGAGGCAATTACCGCGCCAGTGGTGGAGGACGCTCCCGCGCCTGTCGACCCCTGGCGACCCGATATTCCCGCAGCGGTGGCAGAACCCGCTTCTTCCCAGGCCCCGACCCCTGCGGCAAAACAGCCTTCAGCCTTTGGCGGCATCCTGACGTCGCTGGCGCGCTGGTTCATGCAGGGCAATCCGCTGGCGAAGCTGGGCATTCTGCTGCTCTTCCTCGGCCTCTCTTTCCTGCTGCGCTATACCGTCGAACATTCCCTGTTCCCGCTTGAGCTGCGCCTCGTGGCAGCGGCGCTGTTTGCCGTTGTTCTGCTGGCGATTGGGTGGCGGCTGCGGCACAGGCAGCGGGTCTATGCGCTGATCCTCCAGGGCGGGGCGACCGGGGTGCTTTACCTGACGGTGTTTGGCGCCTTCCGGCTCTGGCAAATGCTGCCGATGACGCTGGCTTTTGCGCTGCTGGTGGTGATCTGCGCGGCGAGCGTCGGGCTGGCGGTGCTGCAGAAGGCCCTGAGCCTGGCCATGCTGGCGAGCCTCGGCGGGTATCTTGCGCCACTGCTGTTGTCTACCGGGGGCGGCAGCTTTGTCGCGCTGTTCTCTTTCTATCTCCTGCTGTCCATCGGCATTCTTGCTATCAGCATCTGGCAGCACTGGCGCGAGCTGAACCTGCTCGGGCTGCTGTTCACGTTCGGCGTGGGCGGCCTGTGGGGGCTGAGTGATTACCAGCCTGAAGACTATTGGATCTGCCAGCTGTTCCTGATTGCCAATACGCTGATCTTCGGCGTGCTGAGCGTGGCGCTGTCGCTGCGGGCCCAGGAAAAAGGGAAGCAGATCGTTGACGGCGTGCTGCTGTTTGCCCCGCCGCTGATCGGCTTCGGAATGCAGTACGGTATGACGCAGCACTGGGACTATGGTCCGGCGCTGAGCGCGCTGGGATACGGCGCATTTTATCTCACCCTCGCGTACCTCGCGCTGCGGCGCTATCCCTCCCTCGGACGGCCGCTGGTCATGGCTGCACTGGCGATCGGCGGCGGGTTCGCCACGCTCGCCATTCCGCTGGCGCTGTCGGCGTGCTGGACGGCAATGGCCTGGGCGCTGGAGGGGCTGGGTATTCTCTGGCTGGGCGTGCAGCAGCACCAGCGGCGCATGAGCTATAGCGGGACGGCGCTGCTGGTGCTGGCCCTCGGCAGCGCGCTGTGGGCGCAAACGGACGGCGTTACGTCGCTGAGCCTGCTCCTTATCTTCGCCATCCTCAGCCTTTGCTGGCTGGCTGCGGCCTGGCTGTGGCGGACTCTTTTTCTGCCGGTCAGCTGGGCGCTGCTGGCAGGCGGGCTGCTGTTCTGGCTGGTTGCGCAGCTGGGTGCGTCGCAGCTTGTACTTACGAAAGAATTACCGATTCTGGCGGGCGTGCTGGCGCTGACGGCGGCGTCGGTCTGGGGCTGGCGGCAGGTGGCCGCTCGTCTGGCGTGGCGAGAGCTGGACGCCAGCAAATGGCTGCTGTGGCCGGTAATGCTGCTGATGGTGGGGTATCAGATCTGGCATCAGCAGATCGTTGCCGCCGGCTGGTCAAACCTGGCCTGGTGCGTTGCGCTTCCTGCCGCGCTGATGCTGTTGCGGCGCGATGGTGAAAGGGTTCTGCCGCGTATCGCGATGGGGCTGCATCTGTCGCTGTGCTGGATGATTTTACTGGCGCTGGCCGCCGAGCTTTACTGGTTTGCCCGGTCTCTGCCGTGGGGCATGGCGGCCTGGGGCAGCGGATTAGCGATGGCCGCAGGCGGCGGGGTGATTATGGCGCTCTCTGCTGCGGTACGGCGTCGCGCGTGGCCGTTCCGGGAATGGCCTGCGCTCTATGCGTGTCTGGCTCCGATCCCTGCCGTCGTGGCGCTGCTGGTATTGCTGGTGGTGACCAATTTCCAGGACGGCGTGGTCTATCGTCAAACCTGGCTCCCGCTGGTAAACCCGCTTGAGGAAGGCGCAGCGTTCGCGTTGCTGGGGCTGGTGGTCTTTTATCGGGCGGTGGACCGCTACTACCCGGCATTGCTTGCGCAAGCGCGTCCGTGGCCTGGCGTCGCGCTCATGGCGTTTGGCTTCTGGTGGCTGAACGGTGCGCTGATGCGCGCCCTGGCCTGGTACGGCGACGTGGCCTGGAATATGGCATCGCTGTGGGATTCGCGGCTTATCCAGACCAGTTTTGCCCTGTTCTGGATGCTGAGTGCGCTGGTGGTCATGATCCATGCCACCCGTCGGGCTTCCCGGCAGGAGTGGCTCTGCGGGGCCGCGCTGCTGGGTGTGGTGATGGTTAAACTGATGCTGGTGGACAGCGCGGGCGGAGGCGGTCTGTCGCGCGCGGTGGCGTTTATCGGCGTGGCGATACTGGTGCTGATCGTAGGCTATTTCTCGCCGCTACCGCCAAAAACAGGAGATGAAAAATGAAATGGATGAAAGCGGTAGCGTGTACCGCGCTGCTGGCGCTTTCCGGCCCGGCGTTCTGCGACGAGGTACCGGCGGAATCGCCACGGGACTACGCCTTTGGTCGTTCACTCGACACGTCCGTTCCTTCCCGGTGGTATCGAGTGATGCTGCCGCTTGCCGTCTATGAGCAGAGCAAATCCGCGGATCTGCATGATGTTCGCGTCTTTAACCAGTCGGGTGAGCCGGTTCCCTTTAGCCTGATCGCCGCGACGCGCCCGCAGTCCACAGCGCAATCCACGGCGCTGCGCCTCTTTCCGCTGGATGTCTCGCCGCTCGCGGCTGCCTCAGACGCCGGTGACAGCGATAAGATCCGGCTCCGTTCCCGAAACGGCGTTGAGATTGTGCTGGAGGGGCAAAAAGCCGCCGCAGCCGGGCAACATTACCTGCTGAGCTTGCCGGAGCAGACGACGGGTGAGCTGGCCATATCCCAGCTGCAGCTGCTCTGGAATACCCCGCAGACGCCGTGGCAGGGAACGGCGTCGGTCTATTACAGCGAGGATCTTAAGCGCTGGTATACCCTGCGCGAAGATATGCCGCTGCTGGACGTCGCCAGCGGTCAGGATCGCCTTAAGCTCGATCGGATCGATACCGATACGGTTTTATCTCCCGAGGCGAATGGCTATCTCATGGTGGTGCTGAAAACGCAGAGCCAGGGGGTAACGTTGACCGGCGTAAACGCAATTAGCGCACCTGCGCAGGCGGCCCCGGAAGAGATCAATCTTGAGGGGGAAGGGGAGCAGTTATCGACAACCGAAGCGCAGTGGCGCTGGACGCGTCCGCAGCCGCTGAGCGCTGTCAGCATCTCGCTGAACGGCGATGGCGTCCTTCCCGTGGAGATCGCCTGGCGGCGTACGGAAAAAGACACATGGCATCCCCTGAAAAAAGAGGTGATTTACCGCCTGGAGGGGAAAACATCCGGACCGGTTTCGCTTAACGGGGACCTGGTGCAGGCAGTGAAAATCACGACGCTGAATGCGCGTCTGCCAGAATACCTGCCGAGCGTCACGGGGCATCGCGACCGCTATGACCTGGTGTTCAACGCGCAGGGTAAAGCGCCGTACGTGCTCGCCTGGGGCAACGGCGCCGCAAAGCCTGCACAGGTGGAACCTGACATGCTGATCCCAGCCGATCTGCGCAAGACCTATGATATGGCGAACCTGCCGCAGGCCGATATTCTGGATGATGTCGCGTTGGGCGGTGAGGGGCGGCTAAACGCCACCTCTGCAGGCGAGCGGGCGAGCTGGATGAACGCCCTGCTGGTGTGGGGCGTGCTGATCGCGGGCGTGCTCCTGCTGGCGGGCATGGCCTGGCGCATCTGGCGGGAAACGCAGCGCAAGGCATAAAAAAAGGCCCGCATAAGCGGGCCTTTCTCGTAAACCGTGCCGATTACAGGCTGGATACGTTCTCAGACAGGTATTTAGCTACGCCGTCTGGGGAAGCAGCCATACCTTCTTTACCTTTTTCCCACTGAGCCGGGCACACTTCGCCGTGCTCTTCGTGGAACTGCAGCGCGTCAACCATGCGCAGCATTTCGTCGATGTTACGACCCAGCGGCAGATCGTTCACAACCTGGTGACGAACGATGCCGTTCGCGTCGATCAGGAAGGAACCGCGCAGCGCAACGCCAGCGTCCGGATGTTCGATACCGTAAGCCTGCTGGATTTCGCGTTTGATGTCCGCAACCATTGCGTATTTCACCGCACCGATGCCGCCTTTGTCGACAGGGGTGTTACGCCATGCGTTGTGTACAAACTCAGAGTCGAAGGAGACGCCAACCACTTCTACGCCACGCTTCTGGAATTCTTCATAACGTTTGTCGAACGCGATCAGCTCAGACGGGCAAACGAAAGTGAAGTCCATTGGCCAGAAGAACAGAACGGTCGCTTTACCGTTGGTGTGCTGTTTGAAGTTGAAGTTTTCAACGATTTCACCGTTGCCCAGAACTGCTGCAGCTGTAAAATCCGGAGCCGGACGAGTTACCAGAACCATATGATTCTCCTGTAGATACTAAGGTTATTTGGAACGCAACGCGAGCCAGTATAGAGAGTGTTCATGGATAAGACAAAGAGGTGGTGACAATCGTTCCGCCAGCTTTTACCTATCAATACGAATTCTGTCAGAGCTGTTTGTTTTTCGCCTGCGCCATCATGCGCGGGTAAAACCGCCAGAAGCGGGTCTCCAGCGCATCGTAATGTTCATCCAGGTCATACCAGGAATCCCGCAGCGCATCCAGGCGCGGGCGACGGCTCGCCATCCCATTCAACACGTTCTGAATGAAATCCATCTCGCGATAGCGCTCCAGCCAGCGCTCTGACCACAGGTAGTTATTCAGATTCACAAAGCGCGGCGGCGAGTCGGGCAGAATGATCGACACCTGCTGATGGGCATAACGCACAAATTCCGGCAGGGGAAGCTCCGGCGAGAGCTGTGCCCAGTGGCGCGACAGGAAATGGTCCCACATCACATCAAGCGTGATCGGTGCGACGCGTCGCGTTTCCGGCCGAAACCACGCTTTGGCTTCCGTCACTTCCGGCAGCTTATCCGTTAGCACGTCGATGCGGCGGTGCATAAAAATCCCGTCGACAACCTCAGGGGCGTACGCTTCCGCGGGGTTGCCGCGTACGAAATCGGCCAGCAAATTACCGGACAGGGAGCTGTCAGCGAGGTGAGCGAGATGCAGGTGAGCGAGAAAATTCATGCGTTTTATTTGTCCGGGGGCGGCTAGTTGTTGCAGCAAAAGGGTGTGAGCACTAGACTATGCCGCCTGTTTTTAAGTCACGAGTATACGTCATGCGCGTCGCCGATTTCTCCTTTGAACTACCTGAATCCCTGATTGCTCACTATCCCATGCCTGAGCGCAGCAGCTGTCGTTTACTGTCACTGGATGGGCCAACGGGCGAGCTGACGCACGGTACTTTCACCGATTTGCTCGACAAGCTCAACCCTGGCGATCTGCTGGTCTTTAACAATACCCGCGTGATCCCGGCGCGCCTGTTCGGCCGTAAGGCCAGCGGCGGCAAGATTGAAGTGCTGGTCGAACGTATGCTCGATGATAAACGTATTCTGGCACATATTCGCGCATCCAAAGCGCCAAAGCCGGGCGCGGAGCTGCTGCTGGGCGATGACGAGAGCATCAAGGCGACCATGACCGCGCGCCACGACGCGCTGTTCGAGGTGGAGTTCAACGACGAGCGCACGGTGCTTGATATCCTGAACGCCATCGGCCACATGCCGCTGCCGCCGTACATTGAGCGTCCTGACGAAGAGGCTGACCGCGAGCTGTACCAGACCGTCTACAGCCAGAAGCCTGGCGCGGTCGCGGCCCCGACGGCAGGCCTGCACTTTGATGAACCGCTGCTGGAAAAACTGCGCGCGAAAGGCGTTGAGATGGCGTTTGTTACGCTGCACGTCGGGGCGGGAACCTTCCAGCCGGTGCGCGTGGACAGCATTGAAGACCACATCATGCACTCTGAGTATGCTGAAGTGCCGCAGGATGTCGTGGACGCGGTGCTGGCGGCGAAAGCGCGCGGTAGCCGCGTCGTGGCGGTCGGTACGACGTCGGTGCGCTCGCTGGAGAGCGCCGCGCAGGCCGCGAAAAGCGAGTTGATTGAGCCGTTCTTTGGCGATACGCAGATCTTTATCTACCCGGGTTACCAGTACAAAGTGATTGACGCGCTGGTGACCAACTTCCATCTGCCTGAATCGACGCTGATTATGCTGGTCTCCGCGTTCGCGGGGTATCAGCATACGATGAATGCCTACAAGTCTGCGGTAGAACAAAAATATCGCTTTTTTAGCTACGGGGACGCGATGTTTATCACGTACAATCCGCAGGCTTTGAATGAGCGTGTCGGGGAATAAGTCCGCGGCACCGTTTTACAACGTTGGACTGTTTTTCTGACGTCGGAGAAAAAATGAAATTTGAACTCGATACCACCGACGGTCGCGCGCGCCGCGGTCGCCTGGTGTTTGATCGCGGCGTGGTGGAAACCCCCGCGTTTATGCCTGTGGGCACGTACGGCACCGTAAAAGGGATGACGCCGGAAGAAGTTGAAGCCACTGGCGCGCAGATTATCCTCGGCAATACCTTCCACCTGTGGCTGCGTCCGGGTCAGGAGATTATGAAGCTCCACGGCGACCTGCACGACTTCATGCAGTGGAAAGGCCCTATCCTGACCGACTCCGGCGGTTTCCAGGTCTTCAGCCTGGGCGATATCCGCAAGATCACCGAGCAGGGCGTTCACTTCCGTAACCCGATCAACGGCGATCCGATTTTCCTCGATCCCGAAAAATCAATGGAGATTCAGTACGATCTCGGCTCTGACATCGTGATGATCTTCGACGAATGCACGCCGTATCCGGCCGACTGGGACTACGCCAAGCGTTCCATGGAGATGTCTCTGCGCTGGGCGAAGCGTAGCCGTGACCGTTTTGACTCCCTGCAGAACAAAAATGCGCTGTTCGGCATTATCCAGGGCAGCGTTTACGAAGATTTACGCGATATCTCTGTTAAAGGTCTGGTAGAGATAGGTTTTGATGGCTACGCTGTCGGCGGTTTGGCTGTGGGTGAGCCGAAGGAAGACATGCACCGCATTCTGGAGCACGTCTGCCCGCAAATCCCGGCGGATAAACCACGATACCTGATGGGCGTGGGCAAACCGGAAGATCTGGTTGAAGGCGTACGCCGCGGCATTGATATGTTCGACTGCGTCATGCCAACCCGCAACGCGCGTAACGGCCATCTGTTCGTTACCGATGGCGTGGTGAAAATCCGTAACGCGAAGCATAAGAGTGACACCAGCCCGCTCGATTCCGAGTGCGATTGCTATACCTGTCGCAATTATTCTCGTGCGTACCTGCATCATCTCGATCGTTGCAACGAGATTTTGGGCGCGCGTCTCAATACCATTCATAATCTTCGTTATTATCAGCGCTTAATGGCTGGTTTACGTAAGGCTATCGAAGAGGGTAAATTAGAGAGCTTCGTGACCGATTTCTACCAACGTCAGGGGCGGGATGTTCCACCGTTGAACGTTGATTAATTTTAATAATGAGGGAATTTGAATGAGCTTTTTTATTTCTGATGCGGTAGCAGCAACAGGCGCTCCAGCGCAGGGCAGCCCAATGTCTCTGATTCTGATGCTGGTTGTGTTCGGTCTGATCTTCTATTTCATGATCCTGCGCCCACAGCAGAAGCGCACCAAAGAGCACAAAAAGCTGATGGACTCCATCGCGAAAGGCGATGAAGTGCTGACCAACGGTGGTCTGGTCGGTCGCGTAACCAAAGTGGCTGAAAGTGGCTACATTGCAATCGCCCTGAACGACACCACTGAAGTGGTCATCAAACGTGACTTCGTAGCTGCCGTTCTGCCGAAAGGCACCATGAAGGCGCTGTAATCCCAACTTTTCCCAAAGGGAACTGCCGTGTTAAACCGTTATCCTTTGTGGAAGTACATCATGCTGGTCGTCGTGATTCTCGTCGGCCTGCTGTACGCGCTTCCCAACCTGTATGGTGAGGATCCGGCTGTTCAAATCACTGGCGCGCGCGGTGTCGCCGCCAGTGAGCAAACGCTGATCCAGGTCCAGAAAACGTTACAAGAAGAAAAAATTACCGCTAAGTCTGTGGCACTGGAAGAGGGCGCAATTCTTGCTCGCTTCGACACCACCGACACGCAGCTCCGCGCACGTGAAGCGCTGATGGGCGTGCTGGGTGATAAATACGTCGTGGCGCTTAACCTTGCCCCTGCAACCCCGCGTTGGCTGGCTGCGATGAATGCAGAGCCAATGAAACTCGGTCTTGACCTGCGTGGTGGCGTTCACTTCCTGATGGAAGTGGATATGGATACCGCGCTCGGCAAGCTGCAGGAACAGAATATCGACAGCCTGCGCAGCGATCTGCGTGATAAAGGCATCGCTTACACCACCGTGCGTAAAGAAGATAACTACGGCATGAGCATCACGTTCCGCGACAGCGCGGCGCGCGATCAGGCTGTAGATTACCTGGCCCAACGTCACCGTGACCTGGTGATCTCCTCGCAGGGCAGCAACCAGCTGCGCGCGGTGATGACCGATGCGCGCCTGAAAGAAGCGCGTGAATATGCCGTTCAGCAGAACATCAACATTCTGCGTAACCGTGTAAACCAACTGGGCGTGGCCGAGCCGCTGGTACAGCGTCAGGGTGCTGACCGTATCGTGGTTGAACTGCCGGGTATCCAGGACACCGCGCGTGCGAAAGAGATTCTCGGTGCGACCGCAACGCTGGAATTCCGTCTGGTGAATACCAACGTTGACCAGTCTGCTGCCGCTTCTGGCCGTATTCCGGGTGACTCCGAAGTGAAACAGACCCGCGAAGGTCAGCCGGTTGTGCTGTACAAACGTGTGATTCTGACCGGTGACCACATCACCGACTCCACGTCGAGCCAGGATGAATACAACCAGCCGCAGGTTAACATCTCGCTGGATAGCGCGGGTGGTAACATCATGTCTAACTTCACCAAGGACAACATCGGTAAACCGATGGCGACCCTGTTCGTGGAGTACAAAGACAGCGGTAAGAAAGATGCAAACGGCCGTGCTGTGCTGGTGAAAGAGGAAGAGGTGATTAACATCGCCAATATCCAGTCTCGTCTGGGTAACAGCTTCCGTATTACCGGTATTAACAACCCGAACGAAGCGCGTCAGCTCTCCCTGCTGCTGCGTGCCGGTGCGCTGATAGCGCCAATTCAGATTGTTGAAGAACGTACCATTGGTCCAACTCTGGGTATGCAAAACATCCAGCAGGGCCTGGAAGCGTGTCTGGCCGGTCTGGTGGTCTCTATCCTGTTCATGATCTTCTTCTATAAGAAGTTTGGTCTGATTGCGACCTCCGCGCTGATCGCGAACCTGGTGCTGATTATCGGCATCATGTCCCTGCTGCCGGGAGCGACGCTGACCATGCCGGGGATTGCGGGTATCGTTCTGACCCTTGCGGTGGCGGTCGACGCCAACGTACTGATTAACGAACGTATCAAAGAAGAGTTGAGCAACGGTCGCTCTGTTCAGCAGGCGATTGATGAAGGTTATAAAGGCGCGTTCAGCTCTATCTTCGATGCGAACGTAACAACACTGATTAAGGTTCTTATCCTGTATGCAGTGGGTACTGGCGCGATCAAAGGCTTTGCGATTACAACCGGTATCGGTGTCGCAACGTCAATGTTTACCGCTATTGTCGGCACCCGTGCCATCGTGAACCTGCTGTACGGCGGCAAGCGCGTCAAAAAGCTGTCTATCTGAGGAGTGCGTTGTGGCACAGGAATATACTGTTGAACAATTGAACCACGGCCGTAAAGTCTGGGACTTTATGCGCTGGGACTACTGGGCCTTCGGCATTTCAGGTTTCCTGCTGATTCTGTCCATCGTCATTATGGGCGTGAAAGGCTTTAACTGGGGTCTCGATTTTACCGGTGGTACGGTAATTGAAATCTCCCTGGAAAAACCGGTCGATATGGACCAGATGCGCGAATCGCTGCAGAAAGCGGGCTTTGAAGAGCCGCTGCTGCAGAACTTCGGCAGCAGCCGCGACATCATGGTGCGTATGCCGCCGGTGCACGATGCTAACGGCAGCCAGGAGCTGGGCAGTAAGGTTGTTAGCGTGATTAACGAAACAACCAGCCAGAACGCGGCGGTTAAGCGTATTGAGTTCGTCGGCCCAAGCGTGGGTGCTGACCTGGCGCAGACCGGCGCGATGGCGCTGCTGGTGGCGCTGATCTCCATCCTGGTATATGTCGGTTTCCGCTTTGAGTGGCGACTGGCGGCCGGTGTGGTTATCGCTCTGGCGCACGACGTGGTGATCACCATGGGCATACTGTCGCTGTTCCACATTGAGATTGACCTGACGATTGTGGCATCCCTGATGTCCGTCATCGGTTACTCACTGAACGACAGTATCGTGGTATCTGACCGTATCCGTGAAAACTTCCGTAAGATCCGTCGCGGTACGCCGTACGAAATCTTTAACGTGTCGTTGACCCAGACGCTGCACCGTACCTTGATCACATCCGGTACCACCCTGATGGTGATCCTGATGCTGTTCCTGTTCGGTGGCCCGGTTCTGGAAGGCTTCTCCTTGACCATGTTGATTGGTGTCACCATCGGTACGGCGTCGTCTATCTACGTTGCGTCCGCCCTGGCGCTGAAACTCGGCATGAAGCGCGAGCACCTGCTCCAGCAGAAAGTCGAAAAAGAAGGGGCGGATCAGCCGTCCATTCTGCCGTAAGGCGACGTTTAGCGCGTTATCGAAATCCCGGTCGGTTGACCGGGATTTTTTTTATCTGCTCCTGACAAACACTCCTGACAGTATGCTGTCAGGAGCCCTGTCGTAGACTCCTTCTGAACCCAAACAACAGGCAGGAGGATGTATGAAAAGCGTCATTAACTGGTTTGAAATTCCGGTCTTGGATATGGATCGCGCGATTAAATTTTATGAGCCGGTGATGCAGCTTGCGCTGCGTCGCGAGAAAATGGACTGTGCGGAGCTGGCGGTTTTCCCGCATGAGGATCCCGCCACCGGAGGCGCCCTGGCAAAATTTGACGGCGTTACACCGTCTTTGCAGGGCGCTATTATTTACCTGCATACTGACAATCTGGCGGCAACGCTCGATCGCATCGCCTCTGCGGGCGGCGAGTGCGTGTTTGGCCCGCTGGAACTGCCGCATGGCATTGGCACTATCGCCTTGTTTACCGACAGCGAGGGTAACCGCGTCGGCCTCCATCAACCTGCCTGAGAGCGAACTAAGAAATGACCCGACGCGCTGACCGTTTGTTTCAGATTGTGCAGATCCTGCGGGGCAGGCGTCTGACAACGGCAGCGCATCTGGCGGACCGGCTTGGCGTGTCCGAGCGCACGGTCTACCGCGATATCCGCGACCTGTCGCTTTCCGGCGTGCCGGTGGAAGGTGAGGCGGGGAGCGGATATCGGCTGATGTCGGGCTTTGACCTGCCGCCGCTGATGCTGACAAATAAGGAGTCCGAGGCGCTGATCGTCGCGATTCGCCTGCTCAAAACCTGGGGAGGGGAATCGCTGTCGCGCGAGCTGGAGTCGGCTCAGGAAAAGGTGCTGGCGATTCTGCCCGAGGAGAGTCGTCGAAAGGCGGAGCAGACGCGGATCTACGCCCCGGATTTTTGCATGCAAAGCCACTCCCGCAGCGATTTTGACAGGATCCATCAGGCAATTTCCGCTCAGCAGGTGCTGGCGCTGCATTACCGTGATGAAGCAGGACAGCTGTCTAATCGTGAGGTTCAGCCGCTGGGGCTGTTCTTCTGGGGAGAGCGCTGGCTGCTGGCGGCGTGGTGTGAACGGCGCGATGACTATCGCTGTTTCCGGCTCGACAGATGCCTCAACATTGTGGCTACGGAGAGGCGGTTTAGCGAAAGTGCGGACAGGTCTTTGGCGGATTTTTTGCGCAAGGTGAGGCAGTAAAAAGCCGGGTGGCGGCTACGCCTTACCCGGCCTACATTTGGGTCGTAGGCCCGGTGAGCGTAGCGCCACCGGGCGAAACCCGCACTGATTAGAAGTTGTAACCTACAACCAGGTAACCACCCCAACCGGTAGATCGGACGCTGAAGTCGCCGTTGCCGAAGTTCAGGCTGGCGTCGTCGTTCCACTGACCACCGTTGTGCCAGTAACGTGCCACAACAGAGTAGTGCCAGTGATCGTAGTTCAGCGCCAGAATGTGGCTGGAGGCGATGGAGTTATTGGTACGCGCTTTCTTACCGTTCAGGTCACGGAAATCGTTGTCACCCAGGTCTGAGCCCCAGTCAAAGTTGGTGAAGCCGATATAGCTCAGGTTACCGCCCCACAGTTGGGTAATTGGCACAAAGTATTTCACTTTGAAACGGTAGCCATCCCACTCGTTTTCGTTCGCGGCACCGTAGTTCTGCCACTGATACTTAGCGTACACGTTCAGAGACAGGCTCATTGGCAGACCGGTGTCGATGTCCGTACCCAGACCCATGTACCAGGTGCTTTGTTCCTGAGAATCGTTGCGGCCCATGTCGTAAATGTAGTTATTCGCGAAGTACCACTCTTTGAACGGCCCGAAGCTTAGGTCGGTGCCGGTCAGCTTATCGATAGAGAAGCGTGGTTCGATTTCCATAAACAGCGGAGAGCCGTTGTTCCAGATACCTTTCGCATCGGTGTTACCACCAAAGAATACTGGCAGATCGACGTAGCCGTAGAAATCAAACCAGTCTTTCTTGGCGAACGCTTCATATTCCAGGTAGGTATCGTTACGAATCTGAGGTCCGAAACGCGTGTGGTAGCTGCCGACCACGTTAACGCTCTGGTGCCACCAGTCGGAGAGGTATTGTGGTTTGTCGTTTTCCGCTGCGTTAACAGTGAAAGAAGAGGACAGTGCCAGCACGGCGCCAGCTGCGAGTAATGTTTTTTTCATAATCATGCCACTGATTGAAATTCCCTTCCGGGAGTGAAAAATGCGCGAATTGCGTTTCTAAATATTTCGTGTTTCTGCGGTGCCTATTATAGGAATCCCTGCTCACAAAAATATGTGTTGTTTCACATATCTCTCATACGCGTAATCGATTGCGTTCACGTTTGCGTACTTTAAACGGCCGGGATTGTAGCGGCAATCATTTATGTTGCCAATCCATACGAAATGTAAATGTTAGCGGAGTGACATTTCACTCCGCTAAAAAAGAGAGGATTACTGCGCGGCGGGTTGAATGTCGTGAATGCGGATAAAGCCTAACTGTTCCGGCGTAAGGCCGCTTAACTGAAGCGGAATATCCACATCACTGGGTGCTAAAACACTGGCCGGTGCGGTGAAGAGCTGATTCTTCACGTTCACCTCCTGGTAGTTCTCCGTGGTGCCCTGGATCTGGCCCCACTCGACGGTGCCGCTGAAGGCCGGAAGCGGATCGTTGGACTCTCCCTTGATGCGTAATGTTGCGCGAGTACCATCGGCATTCGCCGCCACATTCACCAGAGACATTTTTAGCGTGCCAATCTGGCTGTTCAGCAGGGCAGGCGTATTCGCCCCCGGCAGCAGGTACACCCCGCTGGTAGATTTCGCGTTCAGCGCGTTTTGCTGGGTGATCTTCACCGTTTCTTTGTTTAGCTTGTCCATCGCCGTATTGAGCGTATTGACGCTCTGTTTCATCTGACGGACTTCGGTTTGCTGTGCACAGGCGCTAAGGGTGAAGAGGCTCCCCACCAGCAATATTTTCAGGTAACGTCTTGTCATTGCGTTTATTTCCTTGAAATAACGGATCGTCCTAATGGTAGCCAGCATCATTGTGTCAGACATAGATCCTTTTTCTCAAAAAGCTCTTCCTTTGTTGTCAGGCCAGTTCAGGGTAAAATGAAAATCAGTTAACCAGATAACAGGGATACCGTATGCATTGCCCATTCTGCTCCGCTGTGGATACCAAAGTCATCGACTCTCGCCTTGTGGGCGAAGGGTCTTCAGTGCGCCGTCGTCGGCAGTGTCTGGTGTGTAACGAGCGTTTCACGACCTTTGAGGTGGCAGAGCTGGTCATGCCGCGCGTGGTTAAAAGTAACGACGTGCGTGAGCCGTTTAACGAAGAGAAACTGCGCAGCGGAATGCTGAAGGCCCTTGAAAAGCGTCCCGTCAGCGCGGACGACGTGGAGATGGCGTTAAACCACATAAAATCTTACCTTCGTGGTTTGGGTGAGCGCGAAGTGCCCAGCAAGATGATTGGCAACCTGGTGATGGAGCAGCTGAAAAAGCTCGATAAGGTCGCCTATATCCGCTTCGCCTCGGTCTACCGCAGCTTCGAAGACATCAAAGAGTTTGGCGAAGAGATCGCCCGCTTACAGGATTAAGCTCATGCACGATGAGATGTACATGGCGCGAGCCATGAAGCTGGCGCAGCGCGGTCGTTTTACGACCCATCCCAACCCGAACGTCGGGTGCGTTATCGTTAAAGATGGCGAGATCGTGGGGGAGGGCTTTCACTATCGTGCTGGCGAGCCGCATGCTGAGGTTCATGCGCTGCGCATGGCCGGCGAGAAGGCGCGCGGTGCGACGGCCTACGTTACGCTGGAGCCCTGCAGCCATCACGGGCGTACGCCACCGTGCTGCGACGCGCTGATTGCCGCGGGGGTGTCGCGCGTGGTTGCATCGATGCAGGACCCGAATCCGCAGGTGGCCGGACGAGGTCTGTATCGTCTGCAGCAGGAAGGCATTGACGTCAGCCATGGCCTGATGATGCAGGACGCGGAAGCGCTCAACAAAGGTTTCCTGAAGCGCATGCGTACCGGGTTCCCGTATATCCAGCTTAAGCTGGGTGCCTCGCTGGACGGTCGTACGGCGATGGCAAATGGCGAGAGCCAGTGGATAACATCTCCGCAGGCAAGGCGCGATGTGCAACGTCTGCGCGCGCAAAGCCATGCTATCCTCACCAGCAGTGAAACCGTTCTGGCTGACGATCCAGCCATGACCGTGCGCTGGGACGAGCTGAATGCCGATACCCAGGCTCTGTATCCGCAGGAGAACCTGCGTCAGCCGCTGCGTATTGTCATTGATAGCCAGAACCGCGTGACGCCGGAGCACTGCATCGTCCAGCAGCCAGGGGAAACCTGGATTGCCCGCACGAAGGAAGATACGCGTGAATGGCCAGAAGGCGTGCGCAGCATCATAGTGCCGGAACATAACGGGCATCTGGATCTGGTGGTGCTGATGATGCTGCTCGGCAAGCAGCAGGTGAACAGCATCTGGGTCGAAGCGGGCCCGACGCTTGCCGGCGCGCTGCTTCAGGCGGGGCTGGTGGATGAGCTGCTTGTTTACGTTGCGCCTAAACTGTTGGGCAGTGACGCGCGCGGCCTGTTTGTGCTGCCCGGCCTTGAAAAACTGGCCGATGCACCACAACTCAAATTTAGCGAGATTCGTCCGGTGGGTCCGGATGTCTGCCTCCACTTAACGACAGCGTAATTGCTCCCGAAATAGGGAAGCAGTGCGCAAAGTATTATGATAAAATCCGCCCCCCTGCGGGGCCAAATGAACCCGTAAAGGAAGAGTATGAACATTATTGAAGCTGCTGTAGCTACCCCGGACGCTCGCGTCGCCATCACCATTGCGCGTTTCAACAACTTCATCAACGATAGCCTGCTGGAAGGTGCGGTTGACGCCCTGAAACGTATCGGCCAGGTTAAAGATGACAACATTACCGTTGTTTGGGTTCCAGGCGCTTACGAACTGCCACTGGCGGCGGGCGCGCTGGCGAAAACCGGTAAATATGACGCGGTGATTGCGCTGGGTACCGTTATTCGTGGCGGCACTGCGCACTTCGAATACGTTGCGGGCGGTGCAAGCAACGGTCTGGCACACGTTGCGCAGGATGCTGAAATTCCTGTCGCGTTCGGCGTGCTGACCACCGAAAGTATTGAACAAGCCATCGAACGTGCTGGCACCAAAGCCGGTAACAAAGGTGCAGAAGCTGCACTGACCGCGCTTGAAATGATCAATGTATTGAAAGCCATCAAGGCCTGATTTTTTTGTAAGGGGAATTCCGTGAAACCTGCTGCTCGTCGCCGCGCCCGTGAATGTGCCGTCC
This sequence comes from Enterobacter sp. GER_MD16_1505_Eko_090, assembly GCF_003331015.1. Classification (NCBI taxonomy): domain Bacteria; kingdom Pseudomonadati; phylum Pseudomonadota; class Gammaproteobacteria; order Enterobacterales; family Enterobacteriaceae; genus Enterobacter; species Enterobacter sp. GER_MD16_1505_Eko_090. The sequence continues at coordinate 92,119 of NZ_PUQF01000001.1, forward strand.
AGGCACTTTACTCCTGGCAGTTGTCCCAGAACGACATCGCTGATGTTGAATACCAGTTCCTGTCAGAACAGGACGTGAAAGACGTTGACGTTCTGTACTTCCGTGAACTGCTGTCGGGAGTGGCGACTAATAGCGCGTATCTCGATGGTCTGATGAAACCTTACCTGTCCCGTCTGCTCGAAGAGCTGGGTCAGGTAGAAAAAGCAGTGTTGCGCATTGCGCTGTTTGAGCTGTCTAAACGTGATGATGTGCCGTACAAAGTGGCCATCAACGAAGCGATCGAACTGGCGAAAACCTTCGGCGCTGAAGACAGCCACAAGTTTGTAAACGGCGTACTTGATAAAGCAGCACCTGCGATCCGTCCCCACAAAAAGTGATCCGCAAACCGGAGTTTTGCATTGCCTGACGGGCAGTGCGGCTCCGGTTTTTTCTTTTATTTGCTGAGGCATAACGTATGGCATGCGGCGAATTTTCCCTGATTGCCCGTTATTTCGACCGTGTCAGAACCTCTCGTCTTGATGTTGAAACCGGCATCGGCGATGACTGTGCACTTCTCAATATTCCCGAAAAACAGACGCTGGCAATCAGCACCGACACCTTAGTGTGCGGACGTCATTTTTTACCGGATATCGATCCTGCCGATCTGGCGTATAAGGCGCTGGCGGTTAACGTCAGCGATCTGGCGGCGATGGGGGCCGATCCCGCGTGGTTAACCCTGGCGCTGACGCTGCCTGAGGTAGACGAAGCCTGGCTTGAAGCATTCAGCGATGCGCTGTTTGAGCAGCTTAACTACTACGATATGCAGCTGATTGGCGGTGATACCACTGCCGGGCCGCTGTCGATGACGCTGGCGATCCATGGCTATGTACCGCTTGGTCGCGCGCTGAAGCGTTCGGGTGCAAAACCCGGTGACTGGATCTACGTGACCGGTACACCGGGCGACAGCGCCGCGGGCCTGGCGATTCTTCAGGATCGCTTAACCGTGAAGAACGCTGACGATGCGGCGTATCTGGTGAAACGCCATCTGCGCCCGACGCCGCGTATTCTGCACGGTCAGGCGCTGCGCGAGCGGGCAAGCTCGGCTATCGATCTCTCTGACGGGCTGATCTCAGATCTTGGCCATATTCTGAAGGCCAGCGGTGTCGGCGCGCGCGTAGACCTGGATCTGTTCCCGCTGTCAGAGGAACTGCTTCGTCATGTTGAACCTGAACAGGCACTGCGCTGGGCTCTGTCCGGTGGTGAAGATTATGAACTGTGCTTTACCGTTCCGGAGCTGAACCGTGGAACGCTCGACGTGGCGTTAGCGCATCTTGGCGCGAAATTCACCTGTATCGGGCAGATCATGCCGGAGAGTGAAGGGCTGAAGTTTGTGAAAGACGGTGCGCCGGTTACGCTGGACTGGAAAGGGTACGATCACTTCGCGTGAGTTTGTACGCTCTGTAATGCCGGGTGGCGGCTCCGCCTTACCCGGCCTACAAAAAAGATGGGGCTTATTTAAACCCCACCACCGGATGCTGCTGATACGGCGTCTCCAGCTCGGCAACCTGTTCGGGCGTCAGCGTGATATCCACCGCGTTTAACAGTTCGTCCAACTGCTCTTCCCGGGACGTGCCGATAATGGGAGCCGCGACGCCGCGTTTACCCAGCAGCCATGCCAGCGCTACCTGGGCGCGGGTTGCGCCGGTATCGTCGGCAATCCCGGCCAGGCGTTCGGCAATCAGCGCATCGCTGGCCTCTGTTCCTTCATAGAGATTTTTTCCCACTTCATCCGAGACCAGACGGGCCGTAGTTTCGCCCCACGGACGGGTCAGGCGACCGCGCGCGAGCGGGCTCCACGGGATGACCGCCACGCCCTCCTGATGGCACAGCGGCAACATCTCACGCTCTTCTTCACGATAGATCAGATTGTAGTGATCCTGCATGGTGACAAAGCGCGCCCAGCCGTGCTGCGCCTGCAGATCCAGCGCCTGAGCAAACTGCGACGCGTGCATCGACGATGCGCCGATGTAGCGTGCTTTACCGGCTTTGACGACGTCGTTGAGCGCCTCAAGCGTCTCCTCGATCGGCGTGTTGTAATCCCAGCGGTGAATTTGCAGCAGGTCGACGTAATCCATGTTCAGGCGCCTGAGGCTGTCGTCAATGGAACGCAGGATCTGCGCGCGAGAAAGGCCCTGCGGCAGGTCGCCCACCGGGTAGTACACCTTGGTGGCAACGACGATGTCATCCCGACGGGCAAAATCGCGCAGGGCGCGGCCGACAATCTCCTCGCTGCTGCCGTCGGAGTAGCTGTTGGCGGTGTCAAAGAAGTTAATGCCGCCCTCGATGGCGCGTTTGATAATCGGACGGCTGCTCTCTTCCGGCAGCGTCCAGGCGTGGTTCCCCCGATCGGGCTCGCCAAAGGTCATGCATCCCAGACAAAGTCGGGAAACCTTAAGGTCCGTTTTTCCTAATGTTGTGTATTGCACGGTTCCGCTCCTGCTGTTTAAACAATACGTTTAAGCATAGCAGGAGCGGAAAAGGGGGGAGGGATCAGTCCAGCCAGGCGCGGATTTTAGCTTCGATACCGGCAGCGTCCAGGCCAATCGCCGCGCGGGCTTCGTCCTGGGTACCTTGCGGGATGAAATAGTCCGGCAGGCCGAGGTTCAGCACCGGAACGGCTTTACGGTTTGCCATCAGCACCTCGTTCACGCCGCTGCCCGCACCGCCCATAATCGCGTTCTCTTCCAGCGTGACCAGCACGTCGTGCGCCTCCGCCATACTCAGGATCAGGGATTCGTCGAGCGGCTTCACAAAGCGCATATCCACGAGGGTGGCATTCAGCGTTTCAGCTACTTTAGCCGCCTCTGGCATCAGCGTGCCGAAGTTCAGGATCGCCACTTTCTCACCGCGACGTTTAACCAGACCTTTACCGATCGCCAGCTTCTCCAGCGGCTGCAGCTCAACGCCCACCGCATTGCCGCGCGGATAGCGAACGGCGCTTGGTCCATCCTGATAATGGTAGCCGGTAAACAGCATCTGACGACATTCGTTCTCGTCGCTTGGCGTCATGATCACCATATCTGGAATGCAGCGCAGGAACGACAGGTCAAACGCGCCCTGGTGCGTCTGGCCGTCGGCACCGACGATGCCCGCACGGTCAATGGCAAACAGCACCGGCAGCTTCTGGATCGCCACGTCGTGGATCACCTGATCGTAGGCGCGCTGCAGGAAGGTTGAATAGATAGCGACAACCGGTTTGTAGCCGCCGATCGCCAGGCCCGCTGCAAATGTCACCGCGTGCTGCTCGGCAATGGCCACGTCGAAATACTGGTCAGGGTATTTTTTAGAGAACTCTACCATGCCGGAGCCTTCGCGCATGGCCGGGGTGATCGCCATCAGCTTGTTGTCTTTCGCGGCGGTTTCGCACAGCCAGTCGCCGAAGATTTTTGAATAGCTCGGCATGCCGCCGCTGCTTTTCGGCAGACAGCCGCTGGACGGGTCAAATTTCGGTACCGCGTGGAAGGTAATCGGATCTTTTTCCGCCGGCTCGTAGCCACGCCCTTTTTTGGTCATGATGTGCAGGAACTGCGGGCCTTTCAGGTCGCGCATGTTCTTGAGCGTGGTGACCAGCCCCAGTACGTCGTGGCCGTCAACCGGGCCAATATAGTTAAAGCCCAGCTCCTCAAACAGGGTACCCGGCACGACCATGCCTTTGATGTGCTCTTCGGTACGCTTAAGCAGCTCTTTGATCGGCGGTACGCCGGAGAAGACTTTTTTACCGCCTTCACGCAGCGAGGAGTAAAGCTTGCCGGAGAGCAGCTGTGCCAGATGGTTGTTCAGCGCGCCAACGTTCTCGGAGATCGACATTTCGTTATCGTTGAGGATAACCAGCATGTCCGGCTTGATGTCGCCCGCATGGTTCATGGCTTCGAAGGCCATACCCGCTGTGATGGCACCGTCGCCAATCACGCAGACGGTGCGGCGCTGCTTGTTCTCTTTCTCGGCGGCGACGGCAATACCGATGCCCGCAGAAATGGAGGTGGAGGAATGGCCGACGCTCAGCACGTCATACTCGCTCTCACCGCGCCACGGGAACGGATGCAGGCCACCTTTCTGACGAATAGTGCCAATTTTATCGCGACGTCCGGTCAGAATTTTGTGCGGATAGGCCTGGTGGCCCACGTCCCAGATGAGCTGATCGAACGGCGTGTTATAGACGTAGTGCAGCGCCACGGTTAGCTCTACCGTGCCAAGCCCGGAGGCGAAATGGCCGCTGGAGCGGCTTACGCTGTCGAGCAGGTAGCGACGCAGCTCGTCGCACAGCTTCGGCAGGCTCTCTTTCGGCAACAGACGTAACTCCTGGGTGGAGTCAACTAACGCCAGTGTCGGGTATTTGGCAATATCAAAACTCATCAAAGGCTCATCGAGATATATAGTTTATTTATCACGCTGGATTATATAGTCCGCTAGCGCTTCCAGTGCCGAGGTATCCAGCGATTGCGCAGCCAGTTCATTCAGCGACTGGCGGGCATCGTCAATCAGATCCCGGGCTTTACGTTGGGCTTGCTCAAGACCCAGCAGGGCGGGGTAGGTACTTTTGCCAAGCTGCTGGTCCGCACCCTGACGTTTACCCAATGTTGCAGTATCGCCCACCACATCCAGAATGTCATCCTGAACCTGGAATGCCAGACCGATACTTTCTGCGTATCTGTCCAGAATCGGCAGGGCTTTGCGCCCTTGCTCACCCGCGCTCAGCGCGCCCAGGCGAACGGCGGAACGAATCAATGCCCCGGTTTTATGGCGATGAATACGCTCCAGCTGTTCCAGATTAACCTGACGTCCTTCCGCTTCAAGATCCAGCGCCTGACCGCCGCACATGCCGGCCACGCCGCTGGCCTTGGCCAGTTCGGAAATCATTGCCAGACGGTCACGGTCAGCCACTTCGGCCATTGGCGCGTCGCTCAGAATCGAGAACGCCAGCGTCTGCAGGGCATCACCCGCCAGAATGGCATTCGCCTCGCCAAACTTGATGTGGCAGGTGGGTTGACCCCGACGCAAATCGTCGTCGTCCATCGCCGGAAGATCGTCGTGGATCAGCGAGTAGGCATGGATGCACTCAACGGCGGCTGCCGGGGCGTCCAGCGTGTTATCGCTGATGCCGAACATGTTGCCGGTGGCGTACACCAGGAACGGGCGCAGGCGCTTTCCACCCAAGAGTGCGCCATAGTGCATGGCTTCAACCAGAGGAGTGTTCTGAAAAGGCTGTGGCGCAATAAATCGGCGCAGGGCGTCGTTGGCACGCACGACGCGCGCCTGAAGCTCGTTGGCAAAATCCATTTACTCGGCGTCCGGTGTGAAAGGCGTGGTTTTCGCGTCTTCGCTGTCGGAAAGCAGGATCTGCACGCGCTGCTCGGCCTGCTGCAGTTTGACCTGCCCCTGGCGCGCCAGCTGCACGCCGCGCTCGAATTCGTTGAGCGCCTCTTCCAGCGGGAGATCGCCGCTCTCAAGACGGGTAACGATTTGCTCCAGTTCACTCAGCGCAGTTTCGAAACTGGCCGGTGCGTCGTTCTTCTTCGGCATAGTGAATTGACTCTTATATTCTCAGCCCCGACATGGTAACGGACTCAGGGCAATTATCAAATAACGCGCAATGTGCACAGGAGCGGCGCGATGGTGGTATACTTGCGCGCCTGGATGCAGCCACGGGTGTGGGCTGCTGTACTCTTTTCCATTACAAGCCTTAATACGCTTGCCTAAGAAACATTGCCGCCATGAAGTTTATCATTAAATTGTTCCCTGAAATCACCATCAAAAGCCAATCTGTGCGTTTGCGCTTTATTAAAATTCTCACCGGGAACATTCGTAACGTTTTAAAGCACTACGACGAAACCCTCGCCGTGGTGCGCCACTGGGACCACGTTGAGGTCCGTGCGAAAGACGAAAACAAACGTCAGGATATTCGCGACGCGCTGACCCGTATTCCGGGGATCCACCATATTCTGGAAGTGGAAGATGTCCCGTTCAGCGATATGCACGACATCTTCGAAAAAGCGCTGGTTCAGTACCGCGATCGGATCGAAGGCAAAACCTTTTGCGTGCGCGTGAAGCGTCGCGGTAAGCACGAATTCAGCTCCATTGAAGTGGAACGTTACGTTGGCGGCGGTTTGAACCAGCACGTTGAGACGGCGCGCGTGCGTCTGACCAACCCGGACGTGACCGTTAATCTGGAGATCGAAAACGATCGCCTGCTGTTGGTGAAAGGCCGCTATGAAGGTATCGGCGGCTTCCCGATCGGGACTCAGGAAGATGTTCTGTCCCTGATCTCCGGCGGCTTCGACTCCGGCGTCTCCAGCTATATGCTGATGCGCCGCGGCTGCCGCGTACACTACTGCTTCTTCAACCTGGGCGGCGCGGCGCACGAAATCGGCGTTCGTCAGGTGGCGCATTACCTGTGGAACCGCTTCGGCAGCTCCCACCGCGTGCGTTTCGTGGCAATCAATTTCGAACCGGTGGTCGGCGAGATTCTGGAGAAAGTGGACGACGGCCAGATGGGCGTTGTCCTCAAGCGTATGATGGTGCGTGCGGCATCCAAAGTGGCTGAACGCTACGGCGTGCAGGCGCTGGTCACCGGTGAAGCGCTGGGGCAGGTCTCCAGCCAGACGCTGACCAACCTGCGCCTGATCGACAACGTGTCTGATACCCTGATCCTGCGTCCGCTGATCTCCCATGATAAAGAGCACATCATCGATCTGGCGCGCGAAATCGGTACCGAAGATTTTGCCCGCACCATGCCGGAATACTGTGGCGTGATCTCAAAAAGCCCGACCGTCAAAGCGGTGAAGGCGAAGATCGAAGCGGAAGAAGAGAACTTCGATTTCAGCATTCTGGATAAAGTGGTGGAAGAAGCGTCCAACATTGATATCCGCGAGATCGCCCAGCAGACCGAGCAGGAAGTGGTAGAAGTGGAGACCGTGAGCGGTTTCGGCGCGAACGACGCGATTCTGGATATCCGCTCCATTGACGAGCAGGATGACAAGCCGCTGCAGGTTGACGGCGTCGAAGTGGTTTCTCTGCCGTTCTACAAGCTGAGCACAAAGTTTGGCGACCTCGACCAGAGCAAAACGTACCTGCTGTGGTGTGAGCGCGGGGTGATGAGTCGCCTGCAGGCGCTGTATCTGCGCGAGCAGGGCTTTGCCAATGTGAAGGTGTATCGTCCGTAGTTTCTCGCCCGGTGGCGCTTCGCTTACCGGGCCTACGGTACCGTGCATTTGTAGGCCGGGTAAGGCGTGGCCGCCACCCGGCTTTTTTTATGCACTACTCTTCATAGTAATTATAAATCCCCGCTGGCATCACCAGCGATGACGCGACTTCGTACGCCTTCTCCCGCCCGACCAGCAGGTCGATAATCTTTAAGCCAAAATCAATCGCGGTGCCCGGGCCCTGGCTGGTCAGCAGGTTGACGCGGGGATCCCAGACGACGCGCTTGTCCACCCATTGATCTTCCGGAATGGTGTCTTTCAGCCCCGGGAAGCCGGTCATGTTGCCGATGGGGAAGATGTCATGGGGAACCAGCACCGTGCCGGCGGCGGCACAAATGGCGGCGACAATGCGCCCGGATAAATGAAACTGACGCACGGTCTCAACCAGCAGCGGGCTGTCACGAAAACATTCCGCGCCCTTCAGCCCACCGGGCAGCACGATGATGTCGTAATCTCCGTCAGCCACCTGTACCAACGGTGCATCTGCAAGGATTTTCACCCCGCGTGAACAGGTGATTGCCAGATTACCGTCGCTGGCGACGCTGGCGGTGGTGACCTTAATGCCGCCGCGCACCATCAGATCGATGGTGGTGACCGCCTCCATCTCTTCGCTACCAGGGGCGAGGCAGATCAGTGCCGACGCGCTCATATTCACTCTCCTTACGTTTAACCAGGTCATACAGACGGGCGTTTTCCGGCACCGCGATGCCGTGCGCGCGGGCGCGTTTTAGCAGATATCCCGTAATGTAGTCGATCTCCGTGTGGCGTAATGCCCGAACATCCTGCAGCATCGAGGAGATGTTCTCAGCTGTACTCTCAATAACCTGCTCGACATAACAGCGCAAATCGTCTGCTGAGGTATGCAAGCCTTCCCGCTCAACGACCGCCGCGACTTCTGCACACAGGGACGCTACCTCCTGCGGATGGTTTTTCAGTTCACCGTTCGGGCAGTTCCACAGCGCCGTCAGCGGGTTGATCACACAGTTAACGGCCAGCTTGCGCCAGAGTTGAGGGCGAATGTGGTTATGCCAGGCCACGTCCGGGAGCACCTTCTGCAGCACATCGGCAAGATAGCTGTAGTCCCCATCCTGCGTTCTGGCAGGCCCGATGTGCGTCACGCCGCTGGCGACATGCACGATGATGTTGCCGTCGCGGCGCGCAGCGTGGGTGGTCGTTGCCATCAGCAGGGGCTGCGGAACGCTTTTCAGCTCATCCAGGGTTCCCATGCCGTTATGCAGCAACAGTATGGGCGAAGTGGGGGGGAGCTGCGCGGCCAGCGTTTTTACCGCGTCTGAGACCTGCCAGGCTTTAAGCGTCACCAGTAAAAGGTCGCTTTGCGCCAGGAAATCAGGATCGTTCGCGGTGAGGGATTCGTTAAAGATGCTTCCGTCTTCACCAATCAGGTTTACACTGCAATAAGGCTGGGGCACGCGCAGCCAGCCCTGAACCTCATGTCCGTGCTTGCACAGTGCGGTCAGCCACAGCTGACCAAGCGCTCCGCATCCGAGCACCGTAATTTTCATTGTTCCTCCTCACCTGCAACTGCGCCAGGTGTTACAGCTTAATTATACAGCTAAGCTTCTGTTGAGTTATGCCTCGTAGCGGGTATTATGCAACGCAACAAAAGTGAAGGGAGAAGAAAAGATGCCATCTTTCGATATTGTTTCCGAAGTTGATATCCAGGAAGTTCGCAACGGCGTTGAGAACGCAACCCGCGAAGTTGAGTCACGTTTCGATTTTCGTGGCGTTGAGGCGTCGTTTGAGCTGAACGACGCAAATAAGACCATTAAGGTGCTGAGCGAGTCTGATTTCCAGGTGAATCAGCTGCTCGACATTCTGCGCGCCAAGCTGTTGAAGCGCGGCATCGAAGGGACCTCCCTGGACGTGCCGGAAGAGTTCGTCCACAGCGGCAAAACGTGGTTTGTTGAAGCGAAGCTGAAGCAGGGCATCGAGAGCGCGGTGCAGAAGAAGATCGTGAAGCTCATCAAAGACAGCAAGCTGAAGGTGCAGGCGCAGATCCAGGGCGAGGAAATTCGCGTGACCGGTAAGTCCCGCGACGATCTGCAGTCCGTGATGGCGCTGGTGCGCGGCGGCGATCTGGGACAACCGTTCCAGTTTAAAAACTTCCGCGACTAATATAAAAAGCCCGGTTTACCCGGGCTTTTTTTCACGCTTTCAGCGCCTGCTCGACCTCAAAGCGGTTGGTCACCTTGCTGTCAATTTTGACGTAAGCGCTGCGCTCTTCGGGAACAATCAGCACCTCCGTGACCCCTTCTTTTGCTTCCAGACGCTGTTTCAGCGCGTCGCTAATCTCCACATCATCCGGGATTTCTACGCGCAGGCTGCTCACGTAGCGCGGCTCTTTCATGGTGCCGGCAACCAGCAGCCAGACTGTCGCCAGCAGCGCGCCCGCGAGAAACACGGTTTGTGAATCAAACAGGCCGTCGACCCAGCCGCCAAGCGAGCCGCCGATCGCCACGCCGAGGAACTGGCTGGTGGAGTAAATGCCCATCGCCGTGCCTTTGTAACCGGCGGGGGACTCTTTGCTGATCAGCGACGGCAGCAGGGCTTCCATCAGGTTAAATGCCAGGAAGAACAGCTGCACGCCGGCAATCAGCTCCCAGAAGTGCGGGCCGGCACCCCAGAGCACGATCTCGGCAATCAGCAGGACCGCCACGCACCCCACGAAGACGCGCTTCATTTTGCGCTTCACTTCGGCGTAGATGATGAACGGCACGACGGAGACAAACGAAATCAACATCGTGACCAGATAGATTTTCCAGTGCTCAGCCGCCGGGAAACCCGCGGCGGCAAGCTGGCCGGGAAGGGCGACAAAGGTCGACATCAGCAGAATGTGCAGGCACATAATGCCGAAATTCAGCTTAAGCAGGCGCGGCTCGACAATCACCTTGCTGAAGCAGCCTTTTACCATGCCGGATTCACGGTTGAGGACGTGGTTTTTGCTGTCCGGCACCACCCACAGGGTTAAGACAATGCCGAGGGTTGCCAGCACGGCAATCATCCAGAACAGGGCGTGCAGGCCGAGCGCATGGGTGATTATCGGGCCCAGCACCATCGCAATCGCAAACGTCACGCCAAAGCTGACGCCGATAAAGGCCATGGCTTTGGTGCGGTTCTGCTCGCGGGTTAAGTCTGACAGCAGCGCCATCACCGCGGCGGCAATCGCGCCGGAGCCCTGCAGGGCGCGGCCAAGAATAATCCCCCAGATGGAGTGGGAGAGGGCGGCAATGACGCTTCCGAGCACAAAGACCAGCAGCCCGCCGACAATCAGCGGCTTGCGGCCCACCCGGTCAGAGAGCAGGCCAAACGGGATCTGGAACACCGCCTGCGCCAGACCATAAATGCCAATGGCGAGGCCAATCAGCGCCTCGCTGGCCCCCTGCAGCGCCATACCGTACGTGGTCAGAACAGGCAGGACCATAAACATGCCAAGCATCCGTAGCGAGAAGACAGTCCCTAAGCCCCAGGTCGCGCGTAGCTCGCCTGGCGTCATTTTATAATCGTTCATTACCACCTCAGTTCAAAAGCAGGCCATAGTGTAGTGCGGGGAAGGGGCGGGGTAAATAAAGGGTTATTTAACAAATATTACATGCGTTATTAATAAATTCCGTGAATAAAAAAGGGTGCCGAAGCACCCCTTTATTCACCTGTTGTGGCTTACCAGACGTAAGTCAGCAGGTTGTGTGAATCTGGCACCATGAAATCGACAGACATCATCACGGACAGCGAGGTGATGGCCACAATCGAGAACACAAACAGCTTGCGCGCCCAGACTTTGTCATCTTCCACTTTGTAACCGCGCAGCGCCATGCCGAGCCACCAGACGCTCACCGCAGCCGCTACCGCCAGATATTTGTATCCGGCGTAACCACCCAGAGAGAGCATCAGCGTTGCCACGGCAAAGGCGATGATGTACAGCGTGATGTGGTTCTTGGCAACGGAGATGCCCTTCACGACCGGCAGAACCGGGATGTTCGCTGCCTGATAATCCTTAAAGCGGAAAATTGCGATGGCATAGGAGTGCGGCATCTGCCACAGGCTAAAGATAGCCAGCAGGATCAGCGCACCGCTGTCGAACTCGTTCGTGACCGCGCAGTAGCCAATCACCGGCGGCGCAGCGCCGGAGAGAGAACCAATCAGCGTGCCGTAGACGGAGTGACGTTTCATATACAGGCTGTAGATGCCCACATACACCACGAACCCCATCACCCCCAGCCAGCAGGCCAGCGGGTTAGCACCAAACCACAGCAGCATAAAGCCAGCAATACCCAGCAAGGTGGCGTACACCAGCGAGACGGAAGGGGCGATCAGGCCTTTCACCAGCACCCGATTTTTGGTCCTTTCCATCTTCTTGTCGATATCCATGTCGATGTAGTTGTTAAATACACAACCGGACGCAACAACCAGTGACACACCGACCAGCGTGTAGATAAAGAGGGCGTAATCAATGCTGCCCTTAGAGGCCAGCAGGAACCCTCCGATCACGGAGATCAGGTTGCCAAAGATGATGCCTGGTTTCGTTACTTGCAGGTATTGCTTAAACATACTCGCCGCTCTTAGTGAACCATCATGTTGTAGTTGAGGTTCCACATAATCCAGATGGAACCGACTACCAGGATAGCGATGATAATCACGGTAAAGATAAAGGCGGTCATGTTCCAGCCTTCATCGGACTTGGTGTTCATGTGCAGGAAGCAAACCAGATGCACCAGAATCTGAATCACCGCGGTCACCAGGATTGCTCCCAGGATAACCGGCTTAGACGCAGAACCGCTCATCACCATCCAGAACGGGATCACCGTCAGGATGATCGACAGGATGAAACCTGTCATGTAGGTTTTTACGCTGCCGTGGGAAGCGCCATGATCGTTAGAATGACTCATTACATCGCCCCCATCAGATAGACAACAGAGAACACACAGATCCACACCACGTCCAGGAAGTGCCAGAACAGGCTCAGGCACAGGATACGGGTACGGTTAGTACTGGTCAGGCCGCGACGGGAAATCTGGAACATCAGGACTGCCATCCAGATCAGACCGGAGGTCACGTGCAGACCGTGGGTGCCAACCAGCGCGAAGAACGCGGACAGGAAGCCACTGCGATCCGGGCCGAAGCCTTCCATGATCAGGTGATGGAATTCATAGATTTCCATCCCGATAAATCCAGCACCAAACAACCAGGTCAACGCCAGCCAGGAGACAACCTGGCTCTTGTTGTTTTTGTACATGGCGATAGCCGCCATGCCGTAGGTGATGGAGCTGAATAACAGCAGTGCGGTTTCAACCAGAACGAACGGCAGTTCAAAGATGTCCTTGCCGGTCGGGCCGCCCGCTGTGCCGTTCACCAGAACGGCATAGGTCGCGAACAGACAGCAGAACAGAATGCAGTCGCTCATCAGGTAGATCCAGAAACCGAAGACTTTGGTCGGTCCTGTATCGTGGTGCGCATGTTCATGCGCGTGGGCAGTTGAGTGCGCCAGAGTATCAGTTGCCATTTTTCAGCCCCGCTTTAGAAATCTCGTCGAAATGCTGATTTTCCAGCTTTTCAACTTCACGGACTGGTACGTAGTAGTCCACGTCCTCGTCAAAGCTCTTCACAATCCAGCTGATTACGATGCCAGCAAAGCCAACAATCGCCATCCACCAGATGTGCCAGATCATTGCGAAACCAAATACCGTTGCGAAGGCGGCAATGACAATGCCCGCACCGCTGTTTTTCGGCATATGGATCTCTTCGTAATGAGCAGGTTGCTTGTACGCTTCACCTTTTTCTTTCATTTCCCAGAATGCGTCACGTTCATGAACCTGAGGCACGATGGCAAAGTTATAGAAAGGCGGTGGAGAAGAGGTCGCCCACTCCAGCGTACGGCCACCCCATGGGTCACCGGTCAGGTCACGGTTCTGGTCGCGGTCGCGAATAGACACGTAGAACTGAATCAGCTGAGACGCGATACCACAGGCAATCAGCACGGCACCGCCCGCTGCAACCATCAGCATTGGGTGGAACTGCGGATCAATCTGCTGGCTCAGACGACGGGTCATACCCATGAAGCCCAGCACGTACAGCGGCATAAAGGCGACGAAGAAGCCGATGATCCAGAACCAGAACGCGCGTTTACCCCATTTTTCGTTCAGCGTGAAGCCGAACGCTTTTGGCCACCAGTAGGTTACGCCAGCGAAGCAGCCGAAGACCACGCCACCGATGATAACGTTATGGAAGTGCGCAATCAGGAACAGACTGTTGTGCAGAACGAAGTCAGCACCCGGTACCGCCAGCAGTACGCCGGTCATCCCACCTACGGAGAAGGTCACGATGAAGCCGATGGTCCACAGCATTGCTGAGTGGAACACGATACGGCCCTGATACATGGTGAACAGCCAGTTGAAGATCTTCACCCCGGTCGGGATGGCGATAATCATGGTGGTAATACCGAAGAAGGCGTTTACGTTCGCGCCCGCACCCATGGTGAAGAAGTGGTGCAGCCAAACGATGAACGACAGAACGGTAATACACACGGTTGCCCACACCAGAGAGGTGTAACCAAACAGACGTTTACGCGAGAAGGTTGCCGCGATTTCGGAGAACACACCGAATACAGGCAGAACCAGGATGTAAACTTCCGGGTGACCCCATGCCCAAATCAGGTTGATGTACATCATCATGTTGCCACCCATATCATTCGTGAAGAAATGGGTGCCCAGGTAGCGGTCCAGGGTCAGCAGCGCGATGGTAACGGTCAGAATTGGGAAGGACGCAATAATCAGGATGTTGGCGCACAGAGATGCCCAGGTAAATACCGGCATCTTGAACATGGTCATGCCAGGGGCACGCATCTTGATAATGGTCACGAAGAAGTTGATACCGGTCAGGGTCGTACCGACACCGGAGAGCTGAAGCGCCCAAATCCAGTAGTCGACGCCAACGCCCGGGCTGTACTCAATTCCTGACAGCGGTGGGTAAGCCAGCCAGCCGGTCTGCGCGAATTCGCCCACGCCCAGTGACAGGTTAACCAGAATAACGCCGACAACGGTGAACCAGAAGCTCAGGTTGTTCAGGAACGGGAACGCAACGTCGCGCGCGCCGATTTGCAGCGGAACGACCACGTTCATCAGACCGATAACCAGCGGCATCGCCACGAAGAAGATCATGATAACGCCGTGGGCGGTAAAGATCTGATCGTAGTGGTGCGGTGGCAGGAAGCCGGCTTCACCCGCAGACGCGAGCGCCTGCTGGCTACGCATCATGATCGCATCCGCAAAGCCACGAATTAACATGACGATACCGACGATGCAGTACATGATACCGAGTTTTTTGTGGTCAACCGAAGTCAGCCACTCATTCCACAGGTAGCTCCACTTACCGAAGTAAGTGATCAGGCCAACTAAGGCCGCGCCACCGATGATAATTGCAGCCACCGTAACCATGATAATCGGTTCATGGTAGGGCACTGCATCCAGTGTCAATTTTCCGAACATTTTCTTCCTCGGCCCCTTAGTGAGCGGTTTCCGCGTGGCTCATGTCCATGCCTTCCATACCTTCGTGCGCGCTGTGCTCGCCTTCTGGCTGGGTCATGTCCATGCTCTTGCCGTGATCCATAAATTTGCCAATAACGTCTTTGAACAAATCAGGCTTCACGTTAGAGAAGTACTCCACCTTGTTGTATTCGCTAGGTGCAGCCACTTTTTCGAACGCCGCCATGTCAGACATGGTGTTTGGAGACTGTTTCGCTTTTTCAACCCACTGGTCGAAAGCGGCACGGTCTGGCGTTGCAATAGCTTTGAACTTCATACCTGAGAAGCCCGGGCCGCTATAGCTGGCGGAGATACCATCGTAGGTGCCTGCTTCATTCGCGATCAGATGCAGGTTAGTCTGCATACCGGCCATCGCGTAAATCTGGCTACCCAGACGCGGGATGAAGAAGGAGTTCATTACGGAGTTGGAGGTCACTTTGAACTGAACCGGAGTGTTCGCCGGGAAGGCGATTTCATTCACGGTAGCAATGCCCTGCTCTGGATAGATGAAGAACCATTTCCAGTCCATGGAGACCACTTCAATGGTAATCGGTTTTTCATCGTGAACCAGCGGCTTGCTTGGCTCAAGTGCGTGAGTGGTTTTCCAGGTCAGTACGGCAAGGAACAGGATGATCAGGATAGGTACCGTCCAGACCACAGCTTCCACTTTGTTGGAGTGTGACCAGTTCGGGCTATACTTCGCATCTTTATTGCTCGCACGATACTTCCAGGCGAAACCAACAGCCATCAAAATGGCTGGAATAACCACAATCAACATCAGGCCAAAAGCCGTCAATATCAGTGAACGTTGTTCCAGTCCAATCTGTCCTTTGGGGTCTAGTAGTGCAGAATCACAGCCACTGAGTAATACAGTGCCTGCGAATAATGACAACCATCCCAAACTTTTATTGTATTTCCTGAGTCTCATTTAACGACCTCAATTCCACGGGAGTCTGGTGGCGTTTAAAGTGTGCGGGCATTTTACGGGAAGGTTACATTACTGTAAACATCATTAGGCCTGTGTCAGGAAGGTGTTACCGGGTTCTGCCGCACGTGTCACAAGTGTTGCAAATTATGTCGGTTTTTATGACCGAAGCCGCATGAGATGGGCTTTATAACGAAAGGCCCCCCAAGCATACCCTAAAAGGGACAATTGGTATAACCATTGTTAAAAATAAACAAAAAATTAACAATTAATTATCAATAAAAAGACATCTAAAAAACGAAAAATCAAACTATCGCATGCTGAATCGTTTAATGAAAAATAGCGTTTTGGAACCAGAGCCAATAATTTCCAAATCCTATCCCGCACAAAACAACAAATATTTTTTTAGTCGATGGTGGCTATTTCACCGTTATAATTTCGGGTAGTGATTACAACGGGAAATAACCTTTCGCATTTTTCTTCAGGTCAGCTGCGTTTTCCGCAACGCCATGAAATCGAGCAGACCGCCCGTCAGGATCCCAACGATGGCCAGCAGGGCTCCGGCGTCCAGCAGAAGGGCCTCAAACGGGAGCGCCAGTGGTGTGCTGGCATTAATAATGAGCACGATAAGCCAGAGTGCCAGCGCAACGCAGCCCATCATTAACAGACGTAACGCAAAACGGTAGGCGCGGTGATATTCCGTTCGTGGCATAAAGTGTTCGGTCCGCTGGGTATATTCCAGCGTCTGGCGACAGACCAGCAACAATAAAATCCCCGGCACGGCAGCCACGACGGAGAAAAGATAAAACGTTGGCCAACCGTGGGCTTCCACAAACCAGCCGGCAATCGGACCTACGTAAACGCGGCCAACGGCAGAGAGTGCCGAGAGCAGCGCGAACTGCGTGGCGGAAAATGACTTGTTGCACAGGGTCATCAGCAGGGCGACAAAGGCTGCTGTCCCCATACCGCCGCAGAGATTTTCGAAGAACACCGCAGCGGCCATGCTGATCATATGTTTGTCGGTAATCGACAGCAGCCAGTAGCCCGCGTTAGAGGCGCCCTGAAGAATGCCGAAGATCAGCAGTGCGCGGAACAGCGTCAGGCGCTGCATCAGCACGCCACCGTAAAGTGCCCCGACAATGGTCGCAAACAGCCCCAGCGTTTTATTCACTACCCCCACTTCACCAGCGTCAAAACCGACACCGCGGATCAGGAAGGTGGTGGTCAGGCTCATGGCAAAGGCGTCGCCAAGCTTATAAAGGACGATCAGCAGCAGGATCAGCCAGGCGTTGTTGCGGCCAAAGAAGTCGCGCAGCGGTTCGGCCACGGCCTGCTCCAGCGAGCGGGGAACCGGAATAACGTCGCTCGGTTCGGGGGCAAAGAGCGTGGCGATAATGCAGGGGATAAGCAGGGCGGCCATCAGCCAATACATGCCCTGCCAGCCGAGGTAACGGTCGGCCAGCCACAGCGCCAGCCCGCCAGAGACCAGCATCCCGAGGCGATAGCCCAGCACGCTGATGGCCGCACCGGCACCGCGTTCTTCCGCAGGTAACACGTCCGTCTTCCAGGCGTCGAACACGATATCCTGAGAGGCGGAACAGAAGGCAATCACCACCGCAAGCGCGGCCATCCAGCGCAGCTGCGTGGTGGGCTCAAGAAACCCCATCGCCGCGATGGCCAGCAGCAGCAGGACCTGCGTCATCACCAGCCAGCCGCGGCGACGCCCGAGGAACGGCGGCGTATAGCGATCCATCACCGGCGACCACAGGAACTTGAAGACATAGGCCTGACCGACAAGCGAGAAGAAACCAATGGTTTTGAGATCGATGTTCTCGACCGTCATCCACGCCTGAAGCGTGCCGGAGGTGAGCGCGAGGGGTAAACCCGAGGCAAAGCCGAGGATCAGCAGAATCGCTGATTTCGGTTGCTGGAAAATGCGTAAGTAATGGCTGGACATGTTCTTTTAAGACTGACCCGGTATTACACCGGGTCAGTAAGCAGGATTAACGTGCGTTCTGCTTGATAAAGTCGTGGATGCTGGTGTCCTGCGCCATATCGGCGATGGTATCGGTCAGCACGCTGTTAACGGCGTTAGCAATGTTCTGGTTGGATGCCTGGAACGCACCTTCAACAGAGTAGCTCGCGCGGTAGTTTTTGGTCATCTTGTTGCCATTCTTCGCGGTGGCAATGATGGCGATATCCGCTTTGGTGGCGATGTTGTAGCGCACGTTGCCCTGTGACACGTCAGCGTACAGGTTGTTGACGATGATCTGCAGATCAACCGCACCGCTTGGGCCGATCATATAGCCGCGAGCGGTCATTTGTTTCTCCAGCACTTCCTGCAGCAGGAAGCGCAGGTCACGGGACGCGGTGAGCGTCACCTGCTGGTTATCGCGGGTCACTTTTGCCAGCGCCTGATCCTGACGCTGATCGGCACCGTTAATGCTCACGGTGACGCCCATCAGGCTTGGGTCCTGCTGAGGCAGGGTGATTTTTGGTGAGACATCAATGGTGGTAGGCGGGGTAGCACAGCCTGCCAGCATAAAAAGGGCTACCAATGGAAAGAAGATTTTTTTTAACATTTTTAAGTTCTCACGAATCGTAAGCATAATAGAGAGAAAAATTGCCGCCATCATAACATCGCCAACGGTCAGGGGAAGTGGTCAACGCATGTAAATTCATCGTCTTGTCTGAAAACTGACCAACTCACTCATTTTCTCCTTTCACGGATGATAAAAGGTATGAGCCTCACAGTTAACTTCATTCGTTTGAATGAGAAAATCGGACGAAAGCTAAATATTTGTTGTCAATGTGTAATGGAAACGGTAAAAGCGGCTAATATTTAAAGGGATGGGTGACATCCTGGCGTTGTCGGAGGAGTAATTTCATGATGATACGTGAGCATATAGAAGATAAATTAAGGGCAGCGTTCAACCCTGTGTTCCTCGAAGTCGTCGACGAAAGCTATCGTCATAACGTACCGGCAGGTTCTGAAAGCCACTTTAAAGTGGTTCTGGTTAGCGATCGCTTCACGGGAGAACGTTTCCTGAACCGACATCGCTTGATCTACAGCACCTTGACGGAAGAGCTCTCCACGACCGTGCATGCGCTGGCACTGCATACCTATACCATTAAGGAATGGGAAGGCTTGCAGGATACGGTTTTCGCATCGCCGCCCTGTCGCGGTGCAGGCACTATCGCCTGATAAATCGGATTTGCAACGGCTGGAGCTTTTCCAGTATGTTGCTTACAGATTTCCTCAAAACGGCCTTCGGGCCGTTTTGTTTTGTCTGAGTTTTGAGCGGATGGTGCGATTTTAAGGCTAAAAATAGCCTTAAAGCGTGAAAAAAGCCGCAGCAACATGCCCCAACCGTTCTCGACTCACCTAAGTGATGCCGCTATAATGCCGCGTCTTATTGGATGTCTTCGGGATGATTCTGGCGACAGGGAATGTGAATCTGCACTAAGAGAGCATCCCGGTATAACAGACAGATTCAGAGTTGACCGAGCACTGTGATTTTTTTGAGGTAACAAGATGCAAGTTTCAGTTGAAACCACTCAAGGCCTTGGCCGCCGTGTAACGATTACTATCGCTGCTGACAGCATCGAAACTGCTGTGAAAAGCGAGCTGGTCAACGTAGCAAAAAAAGTACGTATTGACGGCTTCCGTAAGGGCAAAGTACCAATGAATGTTGTTGCTCAGCGTTATGGCGCTTCCGTGCGTCAGGATGTGCTGGGTGAACTGATGAGCCGCAACTTTATCGATGCGATCATCAAAGAAAAAATCAATCCGGCCGGTGCGCCAAACTACGTTCCAGGCGAATACAAACTGGGCGAAGACTTCACCTACTCCGTAGAGTTTGAAGTGTATCCGGAAGTTGAGCTGAAAGGTCTGGAATCTATCGAAGTTGAAAAACCGATTGTCTCCGTGACTGACGAAGACGTTGACGGCATGCTGGACACCCTGCGTAAGCAGCAGGCGAACTGGAAAGAGAAAGAAGGCGCTGTTGACGCGGAAGACCGCGTAACCATCGACTTCACCGGTTCTGTAGACGGCGAAGAGTTCGAAGGCGGCAAAGCGTCTGACTTCGTACTGGCAATGGGCCAGGGTCGTATGATCCCAGGCTTCGAAGACGGTATCAAAGGCCACAAGGCTGGCGAAGAGTTCACCATCGACGTGACCTTCCCGGAAGAATACCACGCTGAAAACCTGAAAGGTAAAGCAGCGAAGTTCGTCATCAACCTGAAGAAAGTGGAAGAGCGCGAACTGCCAGAATTGACTGAAGAGTTCATCAAACGTTTCGGCGTGGAAGACGGTTCTGTTGCTGGCCTGCGTACCGAAGTGCGTAAAAACATGGAGCGCGAGCTGAACGGCGCTGTGCGCAACCGCGTGAAGTCTCAGGCGATCGAAGGTCTGGTGAAAGCCAACGAAATCGACGTTCCTGCTGCCCTGATCGACAGCGAAATCGACGTTCTGCGCCGTCAGGCTGCACAGCGTTTCGGTGGCAACCAGCAGCAAGCGATGGAACTGCCACGTGAGCTGTTCGAAGAGCAGGCAAAACGCCGCGTTGTGGTTGGCCTGCTGCTGGGCGAAGTGATTCGTACCCACGAGCTGAAAGCTGACGAAGAGCGTGTGAAAGGCCTGATCGAAGAGATGGCTTCTGCATACGAAGATCCATCAGAAGTGATCGAGTTCTACGGTAAGAACAAAGAGCTGATGGACAACATGCGCAACGTTGCCCTGGAAGAGCAGGCGGTTGAAGCGGTACTGGCGAAAGCGAAAGTGACCGAAAAAGCGACCTCTTTCAACGAACTGATGAACCAGCAGGCGTAATTTCGCCCCAACGGTTTAAAGTTTGAACAGAAAACCCGTTGCCTTGCGGCAGCGGGTTTTTTTTATCGCAGCCAGAGCCCAGGAAGAGTGCTAAAACGCCCTTTCGGTGTTAGCGTAACAACAAAAGGTTGTTATGCTTGAAATAGGGCACTGTGAACCCCATAAGTACGTAATCATGATGAATGAGACTGGCTGATAATCCGTCCGTAAGGTTACAATCAGTACAGCAGGTGTTTTCAATTTTGATCCAGGAGACGGAAATGTCATACAGTGGCGAACGAGATAACTTTGCACCCCATATGGCTCTGGTGCCAATGGTTATTGAACAGACCTCACGTGGTGAGCGTTCTTTTGATATCTATTCCCGTCTGCTCAAGGAACGCGTTATCTTTCTGACCGGCCAGGTGGAAGACCACATGGCTAACCTGATCGTGGCGCAGATGCTGTTTCTGGAAGCGGAAAACCCGGAAAAAGACATTTACCTGTACATTAACTCCCCGGGTGGCGTGATTACCGCAGGGATGTCCATTTATGACACCATGCAATTCATCAAACCGGATGTCAGCACGATCTGTATGGGTCAGGCCGCATCTATGGGTGCGTTCCTGTTAACCGCAGGGGCGAAGGGTAAGCGTTTCTGCTTGCCGAATTCCCGCGTGATGATTCACCAGCCGCTGGGCGGTTACCAGGGGCAGGCGACGGATATCGAAATCCACGCCCGCGAAATCCTGAAAGTAAAAGCGCGCATGAATGAACTTATGGCGCAGCATACGGGTCAACCTCTCGAGCAGATCGAGCGCGATACCGAGCGCGATCGCTTCCTCTCTGCTTCAGAGGCAGTTGAGTACGGCTTAGTCGACTCCGTGTTGACCCATCGTAATTGATGCCCGCGACGCGAGTGTGCCGCTATACTAAGGTAGGGCGGCACGCTGCTTGATGCAGCTTGCGTCTTAGAATGGCATTTGCGTCGTCATGTGCGGCACAAAGAACTTAAAAAGAGGTTTGGACTCATGACAGATAAACGCAAAGATGGTTCGGGCAAACTGCTGTACTGCTCTTTTTGCGGCAAAAGCCAGCATGAAGTGCGTAAACTGATTGCCGGGCCGTCCGTGTATATCTGCGACGAATGCGTCGATTTATGTAACGACATCATTCGCGAAGAGATTAAAGAAGTCGCACCGCACCGTGAGCGCAGCGCGCTGCCAACGCCGCATGAAATTCGTCATCACCTTGACGACTACGTCATCGGCCAGGAGCAGGCCAAGAAAGTGCTGGCGGTAGCGGTCTATAACCACTACAAACGCCTGCGTAACGGCGATACCAGCAATGGCGTGGAACTGGGTAAAAGTAACATTCTGCTGATCGGCCCAACCGGTTCCGGTAAAACGCTGCTGGCTGAAACCCTGGCGCGTCTGCTTGATGTTCCGTTCACCATGGCGGATGCCACCACCCTGACCGAAGCCGGTTACGTGGGTGAGGACGTCGAAAACATCATCCAGAAACTGCTGCAGAAGTGCGATTACGACGTACAGAAAGCCCAGCGCGGGATTGTTTACATCGATGAGATCGACAAGATCTCCCGTAAATCCGACAACCCGTCCATCACTCGTGACGTATCGGGTGAAGGCGTACAGCAGGCACTGCTGAAGCTGATCGAAGGTACGGTTGCCGCCGTTCCGCCACAGGGTGGTCGTAAACATCCGCAGCAGGAGTTCCTGCAGGTTGATACCTCCAAGATCCTGTTCATCTGTGGCGGTGCCTTTGCTGGTCTGGATAAAGTTATCTCTCACCGTGTCGAAACCGGCTCCGGCATTGGTTTTGGCGCAACGGTGAAATCCACATCCGAAAAACCGAACGAAGGCGAGCTCCTGGCACAGGTTGAACCAGAAGATCTGATCAAATTCGGTCTGATCCCTGAATTCATCGGTCGTCTGCCGGTTGTGGCTACGCTGAATGAGCTGAGTGAAGAGGCGCTGATCCAGATCCTGAAAGAGCCGAAAAATGCGCTGACCAAGCAGTATCAGGCGCTGTTCAATCTGGAAGGGGTTGATCTGGAATTCCGCGACGAAGCGCTGGATGCGATTGCCAAAAAAGCAATGAGCCGCAAAACCGGCGCGCGTGGCCTGCGTTCTATCGTTGAAGCGGCACTGCTCGACACCATGTACGATCTGCCGTCGATGGAAGACGTTGAGAAAGTGGTGATTGACGAGTCGGTCATCAGCGGTCAAACCAAGCCGCTGCTGATTTACGGTAAACCGGAAGCCCAGCAGGCATCTGGCGAATAATTCACCAAATCATACAAGCAGTTAATCAAAAAGGGGGGATTTTATCTCCCCTTTACTTTTTCCGTATTCATAGCGTTGAATGTGTGGGAAACATCCCCATATACTGGATACATGTTAATGGTTATGTGAAGCACAGTGACATGACCAGCTTACCTGGCGGACACTAACTAAGAGAGAGCTCTATGAATCCTGAGCGTTCTGAACGCATTGAAATCCCCGTATTGCCGTTGCGCGATGTGGTGGTTTATCCGCACATGGTCATACCCTTATTTGTAGGGCGGGAAAAATCTATCCGTTGCCTCGAAGCCGCTATGGATCATGATAAAAAAATCATGCTGGTGGCCCAGAAAGAAGCATCAACGGATGAGCCGGGTGTAAACGATCTTTTCACCGTCGGGACCGTGGCCTCTATTTTGCAGATGCTGAAGCTGCCTGACGGCACCGTGAAGGTGCTGGTAGAAGGCCTGCAGCGTGCGCGTATTACCACTCTGTCAGACGACGGCGAACACTTCTCTGCGAAGGCAGAGTACCTTGATTCGCCTGAACTTGATGAGCGCGAACAGGAAGTGCTGGTTCGCACCGCGATTAGCCAGTTTGAAGGCTATATCAAGCTGAACAAGAAAATCCCACCAGAAGTGCTGACGTCGCTGAACAGCATCGACGATCCTGCACGTCTGGCGGACACCATCGCTGCACACATGCCGCTGAAGCTGGCTGACAAACAGTCCGTGCTGGAAATGTCCGACGTTAACGAACGTCTGGAATACCTGATGGCGATGATGGAGTCTGAAATCGATCTGCTGCAGGTTGAGAAGCGCATTCGCAACCGCGTCAAAAAGCAGATGGAGAAATCTCAGCGTGAGTACTATCTGAATGAGCAAATGAAGGCCATTCAGAAAGAGCTGGGCGAGATGGACGACGCGCCGGACGAAAACGAAGCGCTGAAGCGTAAGATCGACGCGGCGAAGATGCCGAAAGAGGCGAAAGAGAAAGCGGAAGCAGAACTGCAGAAGCTGAAAATGATGTCTCCGATGTCGGCTGAAGCGACCGTCGTACGCGGCTACATTGAGTGGATGGTGCAGGTTCCGTGGAACGCCCGCAGCAAGGTCAAAAAAGACCTGCGTCAGGCGCAGGAGATCCTGGATACCGACCACTACGGCCTGGAACGCGTGAAAGACCGCATTCTTGAGTACCTCGCGGTACAAAGCCGTGTAAACAAAATCAAAGGCCCAATTCTGTGCCTGGTAGGACCGCCGGGGGTGGGTAAAACCTCTCTGGGCCAGTCCATCGCTAAAGCGACCGGACGTAAGTATATCCGTATGGCGCTGGGCGGCGTACGCGATGAAGCGGAAATCCGCGGTCACCGCCGTACCTACATCGGTTCTATGCCGGGTAAACTGATCCAGAAGATGGCGAAAGTGGGCGTTAAAAACCCGCTGTTCCTGCTCGATGAGATCGACAAAATGTCGTCGGACATGCGTGGTGACCCGGCGTCTGCGCTGCTGGAAGTGCTTGATCCAGAACAGAACGTGGCGTTCAGCGATCACTACCTGGAAGTGGACTACGACCTGAGCGACGTGATGTTCGTGGCGACGTCGAACTCCATGAACATTCCGGCGCCGCTGCTGGACCGTATGGAAGTGATCCGTCTCTCCGGCTATACTGAAGACGAGAAGCTGAACATCGCGAAACAGCACCTGCTGCCGAAACAGATTGAGCGTAACGCGCTGAAAGCCAACGAGCTGACCGTCGAGGACAGCGCGATTATTGGCATCATCCGCTACTATACCCGTGAAGCGGGCGTGCGTAGCCTTGAGCGTGAAATCTCTAAACTGTGCCGTAAGGCGGTGAAACAGCTGTTGCTGGATAAGAGCCTGAAACACATCACGATTAATGGTGATAACCTGCATGCCTATCTCGGCGTTCAGCGCTTCGACTATGGTCGCGCGGATAACGAAAACCGCGTTGGCCAGGTCACCGGTCTGGCATGGACGGAAGTGGGCGGCGATCTGCTGACCATCGAAACCGCCTGTGTACCGGGTAAAGGCAAGCTGACCTATACCGGCTCGCTGGGTGAAGTGATGCAGGAGTCTATTCAGGCGGCGCTGACCGTGGTGCGCGCGCGCGCGGAGAAACTGGGTATCAACCCGGATTTCTACGAAAAACGCGACATCCACGTACACGTACCTGAAGGGGCGACGCCGAAAGATGGTCCAAGCGCGGGTATTGCCATGTGTACCGCTCTGGTTTCTTGCCTGACAGGTAACCCGGTGCGTGCTGATGTGGCAATGACCGGTGAAATCACCCTGCGCGGTCAGGTTCTGCCAATCGGTGGCTTAAAAGAAAAACTGCTGGCGGCGCATCGTGGTGGGATCAAAACCGTATTGATCCCTTACGAAAACAAACGCGATCTGGAAGAGATTCCGGACAACGTGATTGCCGACCTGCAGATCCATCCTGTTAAGCGGATTGAGGAAGTACTTAGTCTCGCATTGCAGAATGAACCGTCCGGAATGCAGGTTGTAACCGCAAAATAGTGACCTCGCGCAAAGAGCGTCAATAAAAACAAGGCTGGTAAGTCATTTCGCACTTGCCAGCCTTTTTTTGTATAGCTAATTTAGATTGCTGATTAGGTCAGCCATCAACAACGGGTGTTGTAAGGTCATGGCAGGCCTGATATAACTGCTGCGCGGTCGCGTTGTGAAGGATTCAGGCGCGATATAAATTATAAAGAGAGGAAGAGAACAGTGAATAAATCTCAACTGATTGACAAAATTGCTGCTGGTGCTGATATTTCTAAAGCTGCAGCTGGACGTGCGTTAGATGCATTAATTGCTTCTGTTACTGAATCTCTGCAGGCTGGGGACGACGTTGCACTGGTAGGCTTCGGTACTTTTGCTGTTAAAGAGCGTGCTGCCCGTACTGGCCGCAACCCTCAGACCGGTAAAGAGATCACCATTGCTGCCGCTAAAGTGCCGGGTTTCCGTGCAGGTAAAGCGCTGAAAGACGCAGTAAACTGATTGCTTTCCCGTTTCAGGGAAGCCGGATAGTACAAGGGCGCATCTTTTGATGTGCCTTTTTTGTTTGTCCAGACCTGATTTGTGCGAGTTTATGCGAGTTGTGGGCTGACAATCGCCCCGTTTTCTTGTCACAATACGACTTTACGCGCGACGGGCAGGATTTTCCGTCAGCGTCAGGTAACCAGTCACCTACAGCGGAGTGTTGTTACACCATGATGGACAGCTTACGCACGGCTGCTAACAGTCTCGTGCTCAAGATTATTTTCGGTATCATTATCGTGTCGTTCATATTGACCGGCGTGAGCAGTTACCTTATTGGCGGTGGCGCGAACTATGCCGCAAAAGTGAATGGCCAGGAGATCAGCCGCGGCCAGTTCGAGAATGCTTTTGCCGGTGAACGTAACCGTATGCAGCAACAGCTGGGCGACCAATTCTCTGAACTGGCAGCAAACGAAGGGTATATGAAGACCCTGCGTCAGCAGACGCTGAACCGTCTTATCGACGAAGCGCTGCTGGATCAGTATGCCAAAAAACTCGGCCTTGGCATTAGCGATGAGCAGGTGAAAAAAGCCATCTTCTCCACGCAAGCCTTCCAGTCTAACGGTAAATTCGACAACGCGCGTTACAACAGCATCGTCAACCAGATGGGGATGACGGCCGATCAGTACGCGCAGGCGCTGCGTAACCAACTGACCACCCAGCAGCTCATCAATGCCGTTGTTGGCACCGATTTCATGCTTAAAGGCGAAACGGATGAACTGGCTGCGCTGGTGGCGCAGCAGCGCGTTGTACGTGAAGCGACCATTGATGTTAACGCCCTGGCGGCGAAACAGCAGGTGAGCGACGCTGACATTAACGCCTGGTACGAGCAGAACAAGAATACCTTTGTTTCTCCTGAACAGTTCCGCGTGAGCTACATCAAGCTGGATGCGGCTGCGCTGCAGGAAAGCGCGTCTGACGCGGAAATCCAGTCTTACTACGACCAACATCAGGATCAGTTCACACAGCCGCAGCGTAACCGCTACAGCGTGATTCAGACCAAAACCGAGGCGGATGCCAAAGCGGCACTGGATGAGCTGAACAAAGGCGCTGATTTTGCGACCGTCGCGAAAGCGAAATCCACCGACATTATCTCTGCGAAAAACGGCGGCGATATGGGCTGGCTGGAAGACGCGACCACGCCGGACGAGCTGAAAAATGCGGGTCTGAAAGAGAAAGGCCAACTGTCTGGCGTCATTAAATCCTCCGTAGGTTTCCTGGTCGTGCGTCTGGACGACATCACCGCGGCGAAAACCAAGCCGCTGGCTGAGGTTCGTGACGATATCGCGGCAAAAGTGAAGCAGGAAAAAGCGCTGGATGCCTACTATGCGCTGCAGCAGAAAGTGAGTGATGCTGCCAGCAACGACAACGAATCTCTGGCGGGTGCCGAGCAGGCGGCTGGGGTGAAAGCGGTTGAGACGGGCTGGTTTGGTCGTGACAACCTGCCGGAAGAGCTGAACTTCAAACCGGTTTCTGATGCCATCTTCAACGGTGGTCTGGTTGGTGAGAACGGCACGCCGGGCAGTAACTCAGACATCATCACCGTCGATGGCGATCGTGCGTTTGTGTTGCGCGTCAGCGAGCACAAGCCAGAAGCGGTCAAACCGCTGGCGGACGTGAAGGATCAGGTCGTCGCTCAGGTTAAGCACAACAAAGCGGAACAGCAGGCGAAACTGGATGCTGAGAAGATTCTGGCCGATCTGAAAGCGGGTAAACAGGACGCGCTGAAAGCGGCTGGCCTGAGCTTTGGTGAAGCGAAAACGCTGAGCCGTACTGGTCAGGACCCTATCAGCCAGGCCGCGTTTGGCCTGACTCTGCCGGCGAAAGACAAGCCAAGCTTCGGCACCACTACCGATATGCAGGGTAACGTCGTTCTGCTGGCGCTGGATGAAGTGAAAGCCGGCACTCTGCCAGACGCGCAGAAGAAGGCGATGGTCCAGGGGATTACCCAGAACAATGCCCAGATTGCCTTCGAAGCCATGATGAGCAACCTGCGTAAAGAGGCCAAAATTAAGCTGGGCGATATCATTACTCAGCAGCAATAATTACGTATCTGCTCGCAGATTTTCGCAACGCTCTGCAATAACTAAAGGCCGCTTTCGCGGCCTTTTCCATTTCTGCACTCTGCTGTTTGTGCCTCTTTTATCGGGCGGCTATCGTGACGTGGCTGTCTACAAACAAGGAGATAACAGCATGAAATGTGGAATCAAAGCACTGTTAATTACGCTGGCTATTGCCACCACCGGTATGAGCGCGGGCGCACTGGCGGCGGCACCTGCCGCTAAACCACAGGCGGTACAGAGTAAGACCGACGCCGCAGCGCCGGGGCAGGGGCAAACCAAAGCGGCTGACGTTGGTAAAAATGTGGATGATGACGGTACGCGAGTCAGCATCAATTCGGCCTCTGCGGAAGAGCTGGCCCGCGTGATGAATGGCGTCGGGCTGAAAAAAGCGCAGGCCATCGTAAGCTATCGTGAAGAGTATGGTCCTTTCAAAACGGTCGACGACCTCAAGCAGGTTCCGGGCATGGGGAGCGCGCTGGTTGAGCGCAACCTCGCACACCTGACGTTGTAATCTCACAATTACTTGCACAGCGGCAAAATTTTGCCAGGATAAAGAGGTCATACCAGTTATGACCTCTCATCCTACAATAACAGTAAAGGCTATTGCGCTATGCAGACAAAAATAAAAGTACGCGGTTTTCACCTCGACGTTTACCAGCATGTGAACAATGCCCGCTACCTGGAGTTTCTTGAGGAAGCGCGCTGGGACGGGCTGGAAAACAGCGAAAGCTTTCAGTGGATGACCGCGCACAACATCGCGTTCGTGGTCGTCAATATTAATATCAACTACCGTCGCCCTGCCGTGTTGGGCGATGTGCTCACGGTGACCAGCCAGGTGCAGCAGATCAATGGCAAAAGCGGCGTGTTAAGCCAGGTGGTTACGCTCGATCCCGAAGGGCAGGTGGTGGCTGATGCGTTGATCACCTTTGTCTGTATCGATCTGAAAACGCAGAAAGCGCTGCCGCTGGAAGGGGAATTGCGCGAAAAGCTGGAACTGATGATCGTGTAACACAGGTTCAGGCTTACCCGTGCTGTCGACACCTGTTATGCGACAGCACGGTCAGGTAGCCCTATTTAAGCCCGGTTTTTTTCTGCATTGCGGCCATCACGCCGGCTTTATCGGCAAGATAGTGGTTCAGCCCGTTAGCGCGCAGATTACAGGCGGCGCACTGGCCGCAACCGTCGCCTTTAATGCCGTTGTAGCAGGTGAGGGTTTCGCTGCGAACCAGGTCCAGCTTGCCCCAGTAGTCGGCCAGCGCCCAGGTTTCGGCTTTATCCAGCCACATCAGCGGGGTTTCAAAGCGCGTCTCTTTCGCCATCCCCAGATTGACGGCGTGATTTAACGCCTTCACGAACTCATCACGGCAGTCCGGGTAGCCGGAGAAGTCTGTTTCACACACGCCCGTGATCACCGCTTCGGCTTTTACCTGGTAGGCATAAATTGCCGTCAGGGTGAGGAACAGAATATTGCGGCCCGGCACGAAGGTATTCGGAATGCCGCTGGCATCGGGTTCGTAGTCCGGGACGGGAATACTGTCCCGGGTGAGGCTACTCACGGCCAGTTCATTTAACAGCGTAACGTCCAGCACCTTGTGCGCGCGTGCGCCCAGTTTCAGGGCCAGTTCACGGGCAACGTCGATCTCAGCGCGATGACGCTGACCATAATCGAAAGTGACACAGTGAACTTCATCGTACTGATGAAGAGCCTGGACCAGGCAGGTAGTAGAGTCTTGTCCTCCGCTGAACACGACGACGGCACGTTTCATAAATCATCTCGACTGTTACGGTAAAAACGTTATGTTACCGTCTGCCTGTGGCGGCGACCAGCTTCTTCACGATTTGGGGGCGGGCAGCCAGGCTTCGGTAAAATCAAACCAGCCGCGGGTGTTGAGGCGAATCCCATTCACGCCCGGCGGCGCGCTGATCTGATACTGATAATTAAAGAGCGGCGTCAGCACCGCATTTTCCATTAATCGGCTAAAAATGGCCTTCAGGCCCGCGTGCCGATCCCGAGCCTCGGCCTGAGTCTGTACCGCATCCAGCGTGGCTTGCAAATGGGCGTATGCCGGTGCGCTTAACACGTGTGGCCAAAGCGTATCGCAGCGCAGCCACTGCTCAAGCGTATACGCTGGCGCTTCGCCAATCAGCCTGTCGCCCATCATGATGTCTGCTTCGGCAAGCTGCTGGCATCCGTCCCACGTCTTGGCGTCATGAAAGATGACGGTCAGCTCACAACCCTGTAGCGCCAGGTACGTCTTCAACTGGCTGGCCATGGTGTGAAGCTCAACGGGAAGATGGTAAACCAGCGTCAGTGCTTCAGGCAGGGCAACATCGGTTAAATCAGTCCAGTCGGGGATTGTCCAGCCGGGAAGCAGTTCCCCGGTGGGGGTGATGAGCCCCTCGTTTAGCGGAAGCGTGTGGAGAAGCCTGGAGTGATGAATGATATTAATCAGCCGCTTTGCCTGGTTCTCACTCAGGCGTGCGCTCTGTTTTAGCGTGAGGTAACAGAACCCCAGGCTGGTGCTGCTGCTTACCAGCCGCAGACTTTCCAGCTCGTCGGCCTCACCAATCGCGATTTGCACCGGGTGACGGCAGCTGGTACCCAACCTGTGATCAAAAAGCTGGGGTGTGATCCAGTATTCGATGGCTTTGAGTAGCGGATGGCTTAGGTGGTACTGCTCATGGCTTTCCAGACGAACCAGGTCGGGTTCAAAGGCGACCAGCCGAAAGGGGCCGCTGCCAATCGTCGAATGGTCGGGATGCGCCAGACGGCTACAGTAGGTTGCCAGCCTGTGCGGCAGCCAGTAGTCCGGATGATGCAGCGTAAACGTCAGGCACTGCGGATGCGTTGTTTCGATACAGAGGACGCTCTGAAACAGAGTGCGCAGGGCGGGAAGCGTCAACAGCGCGGTCAGGCTTCGCTGGAGATGCGCCGTTTCAATTTTATCGCCATTATGCCAGTGCAGCGTGGAGCGAATGTAGAAATGCCAGCGCAGGCCATCATCCGACACATCCCAGTGATGCGCCAGATCGCCCGTAGGCTCACTGCTGTTGCCGTGAAATCGCGTCAAACCTGAGAAGACTTGCCCTGCCAGATGCTGCTCTGCCCGACCCGGTAAAAAGCCCGGCTGAAGCGGCTCCAGTGAGCGGTAGTAGGGGATGCGCAGCGTCGGCGTGTCGTTTTGCCACTGCCCACCCAAAAACGGGTGCAGCAGCGCACGCAAATCTTCGGGAGCAAGCTGCGCCAGCTCGAGGGCGTTATGCTGCTGCCCGCTTTTTAGCGCTTCTTCCATCATCGTATTGCGCAGTGATTCTGGAGTGACGTGAAACGTCAGCGCACCGCGCCTTCCACGCCCGGACTGCGCGCGCCAGGTCAGCCAGCCCGCCTCCTGGGCCTGACGCAGCAGAGTACGGACATGTCGCTCGCTACAAAAGCAGCGGCTGGCAAGTTCATTTACGGTTACCTGCTGCGGCGCGCCAGCGGAAGGTTGCCACAGGCGTTGATACTGGTTAAGACGGTTAAGCTGGCGCATAAGAAACCCGGAACAATAATTTTCATCTATTCACTATTACTTCCGTATATCTCACACGATACTGATGCACAAGTTAACCGCATCACATTTCGGGAGTAATCATGGCTCGGCTCGCTGCATTTGATATGGACGGTACGCTGTTAATGCCGGATCACCGTTTAGGGGAGAAAACCCTTAACACGCTGAAGCGCCTGCACGAGCGTAATGTCACTCTGACGTTTGCCACCGGGCGTCATGTTCTGGAAATGCGCCATTTGCTGGGCGCGTTTGCCCTCGATGCCTTTCTGATCACCGGTAACGGGACGCGAATTCACTCTGTAGAAGGCGATGTGCTATACCGACAGGATCTCAACCCGGAAGTGGCGGATATCGTGCTGCACAGTACCTGGGACACGCAGGCCAGCATCCACGTCTTTAACGATCGGGGCTGGTTTACCGGAAGCGACATCCCGGAATTATTGCACGCGCATGTGTATAGCGGTTTTAAATACCAGCTTATCGATCTGCGCCGGATCCCCGCCCATGCGGTGACCAAGATCTGCTTCTGCGGCGATCACGACGATCTCTGTCGCTTACGGATCCAACTGAATGAGGCGCTGGGCGACCGGGCGCACCTGACCTTCTCGGCGGTGGATTGCCTGGAAGTGCTGCCGGTGGGCTGTAACAAAGGTTCCGCTCTGGCGGTGCTGAGCGACCACCTGGGATTAACGCTGCAGGAGTGTATGGCGTTCGGTGACGCCATGAACGACCGCGAAATGCTGGGTAGCGTAGGTCGCGGTCTGATCATGGGGAATGCGATGGCGCAGCTGAAAGCAGAACTTCCCCATCTGCCGGTTATCGGTCACTGCCGTAATGAAGCAGTGTCCCATTTTTTGACGCATTGGCTGGACAATAACAACCTCCCATATTCCCCCGAATAGTGAGACCCTTCCAGCAAGCCAGACTTCGGTCTGGCTTTTTTTATTTCAGCAGTTGAGCAATCTGCGCCTTCCAGGGGGCGATATCACCGATGTTGGCCTGCACCCACTCCGCATTGTAGTAGGTCTCGAGATAACGCTCGCCGCTGTCGCACAGCAGCGTGACGATGGAACCGGTGCGTCCCGCTTCGCACATACGTGCGGCAAGCTGCAGCGCGCCCCACATATTGGTGCCCGTCGAGGCGCCCACTTTGCGGCCCAGCTGCGTTTCCAGCCAGTGCGCCGTTGCCACGCTGGCGGCATCCGGCACGCGCATCATCTCGTCCACAACGTCGGGGATGAAAGAGGGCTCAACCCGCGGACGGCCAATCCCTTCAATCTTACTCCCCACCGGGCTGCGCAGACCGGCATCGCGGTTTTGCCAGTAGTCGAGGAACACGGAGTTCTGCGGGTCAACTACCATCAGCTGGGTATCGTAACCCTGGCAGCGGATATAGCGTCCGATCGTGGCTGACGTGCCGCCGGTACCGGCGCTCATCACAATATAGGACGGAACCGGATGCGGTTCGTGGGTCATCTGGCGGAAAATACTGTCGGCAATGTTGTTATTCCCGCGCCAGTCCGTTGCGCGCTCGGCGAAGGTGAACTGGTCCATATAGTGGCCGTTCAGCTCACGGGCCAGCATTTCGGAGGCGGCGTAGATTTCGCAGGCGCTTTCCACAAAGTGGCAGCGACCGCCGTAAAATTCGATCTGTTCGATTTTGCGTTTTGCGGTGCAGGAGGGCATCACCGCAATAAACGGCAGGCCCAGCAGGCGGGCGAAATAGGCTTCGGACACCGCCGTTGAACCGGAAGAGGATTCAATGATGGTGGTGCCTTCTTTAATCCAGCCGTTACATAAACCGTATAAAAACAGCGAGCGCGCCAGGCGATGCTTCAGGCTGCCGGTAGGATGGGTGCTTTCATCTTTCAGATAGAGCTGAATGCCGTCAAATCCCGGCAGGGAAAGGCGAATCAGGTGCGTATCCGCCGAGCGCTGATAGTCGGCATTGATTTCGCTGATCGCATGTTTAACCCAGGTGCTATTCATCGTCGTTATCCGTTTGTCATTTTGTGCCTAGCATAGCGAAAAGCACAGAAAAAATTGTTGCTATCTGGCCTTTAAAATAGAATTAAGGGAGAAAAATTTTCTCTGTGAGGTGGGTATGCTAGATAAAATTGACCGCAAGCTCCTTTCATTGCTGCAAAGTGACTGTACCCTCTCTTTGCAGGCGCTGGCAGATGCCGTTAATCTGACCACCACCCCGTGCTGGAAGCGGCTTAAGAAGCTGGAAGATGACGGTATTCTGCTGGGGCGCGTCGCGCTGTTAGATCCTGAAAAACTGGGGCTTGGGTTGACGGCATTTGTGCTGATAAAAACCCAGCATCACAGCAGCGAGTGGTATTGCCGCTTCGTTACCCAGGTGTCTGAGATGCCCGAAGTGCTCGGTTTCTGGCGTATGGCCGGCGAGTACGATTACCTGATGCGCGTCCAGGTGGCCGACATGAAGCGTTATGATGACTTCTACAAGCGGCTGGTGAACAGCGTGCCGGGGTTATCGGACGTCACCTCAAGCTTCGCCATGGAACAGATTAAATACACCACAGCATTACCCATTGAATAACTTCGTAAAATACCTTCAGGAACAAACCGCGTGCGATTATTTGCCCAATTAAGCTGGTACTTTCGTCGGGAGTGGCAACGCTACCTCGGTGCAGTCGCCCTGCTTATTATCATTGCTATCCTGCAGCTGATCCCGCCGAAAGTGGTGGGCTACGTCGTGGATGGCGTCACCGAACAGCATTACACCACCGCACGGGTGTTGATGTGGGTTGGCACGCTGGTGCTGACGGCGGTCATTGTTTATCTGCTGCGCTACGTCTGGCGCGTGCTGCTGTTTGGTGCGTCCTATCAGCTGGCCGTTGAGCTGCGTGAAGATTTTTATCGCCAGCTGAGTCGACAGCATCCCGAATTTTATCTGCGCCATCGCACCGGGGATCTTATCGCGCGCGCGACTAACGACGTCGATCGCGTGGTCTTTGCCGCCGGGGAAGGGGTGCTGACGCTGGTGGACTCGCTGGTAATGGGCTGCGCGGTGCTGATCGTCATGTCCACGCAGATCAGCTGGCAGCTGACTCTGCTGGCGCTGCTGCCGATGCCGCTCATGGCGCTGGCGATCAATCGCTACGGCGAACAGCTGCACGAGCGCTTCAAGCTGGCGCAGGCGGCGTTTTCGTCGCTGAACGATCGCACCCAGGAGAGCATGACCAGCATCCGCATGATCAAAGCGTTTGGTCTGGAAGACCGGCAGTCCGCGCTGTTTGCCGCCGATGCGGCCGACACGGGGGCGAAAAACATGCGCGTCGCGCGTATTGACGCGCGATTTGATCCAACGATTTATATCGCAATCGGCATGGCAAATATGCTGGCGATTGGCGGCGGGAGCTGGATGGTGGTGCAGGGCACGCTCACCCTGGGCCAGTTGACCAGCTTTGCCATGTATCTGGGGCTGATGATCTGGCCGATGCTGGCGCTGGCCTGGATGTTTAACATCGTGGAGCGCGGCAGCGCCGCCTACAGCCGTATTCGCGCCATGCTGGCCGAAGCGCCGGTGGTCAATGACGGCAGCGAAGCGTTGCCGGAAGGACGCGGCGTCATGAAAGTCGACGTCCGCAAGTTTATCTATCCGCAAACGGAACATCCGGTACTGGAGAACGTCAGTTTTACCCTTCAGCCGGGCCAGATGCTCGGCATCTGCGGCCCGACGGGATCCGGTAAAAGTACCGTGCTGTCGCTGCTCCAGCGCCACTTTGACGTCACCGAGGGCGATATTCGCTTCCATGATATTCCGCTCACCAGCCTGCTGCTGGATGAGTGGCGTGGTCGCCTGGCGGTTGTCAGCCAGACGCCGTTTCTTTTTTCTGACACCGTGGCGAACAACATCGCGCTTGGGTGCCCTGCGGCAACGCAGGAAGAGATCGAGCATGTGGCGCGTTTGGCCAGCGTGCATGATGACATTTTGCGCCTGCCGCAGGGCTACGAAACGGAAGTCGGGGAACGCGGCGTCATGCTGTCCGGCGGGCAAAAACAGCGTATCTCCATTGCCCGCGCCCTGCTGCTCAATGCGGAAATCCTGATTCTGGACGATGCGCTCTCCGCCGTGGACGGCCGTACCGAGCATCAGATCCTGCATAACCTGCGCCAGTGGGGCGACGGACGCACGATAATTATCAGTGCCCACCGTTTGTCAGCGCTTACCGAAGCCAGCGAAATTCTGGTTTTGCAGCACGGCCATATTGCCCAGCGCGGGCAGCATGAAACGCTTAGCGAGCAGCCGGGCTGGTATCGCGATATGTACCGCTATCAGCAGCTTGAGGCGGCGCTGGACGATGCGCCGGAGCAGGATGAGGAGGCCGCCAATGCGTAAGCTTGGAACGATGTGGCCGACGCTCAAACGTCTGCTGGCCTACGGCTCGCCGTGGCGTAAACCGCTCTCCGTTGCTGTGCTTTTACTCTGGATTGCGGCGATTGCCGAAGTGAGCGGACCGCTGCTCATCAGCTATTTCATCGACAATATGGTCGCCAAAAGCTACCTGCCGCTCGGGCTGGTGGCGGGGTTAGGCGTGGCCTACGTTGGGTTGCAGCTGGCGGCGGCAGGGCTGCACTATGCGCAGTCGCTGCTGTTTAACCGTGCCGCCGTGGGCGTGGTTCAGCAGTTGCGTACCGATGTGATGGACGCGGCGCTTCGCCAGCCGCTCAGCGAATTTGATACCCAGCCGGTCGGGCAGGTGATTTCGCGCGTGACCAACGATACCGAGGTGATCCGCGATCTGTACGTCACCGTGGTGGCAACCGTGCTGCGCAGCGCGGCGCTGATTGGCGCGATGCTGGTGGCAATGTTCAGCCTCGACTGGCGCATGGCGCTGGTGGCGATAACGATCTTCCCGGCGGTACTGATCGTCATGGTGATTTACCAGCGTTACAGCACGCCAATTGTGCGCCGGGTGCGCGCCTATCTGGCCGATATCAACGATGGCTTCAACGAAGTGATCAACGGCATGAGCGTCATCCAGCAGTTCCGCCAGCAGGCGCGCTTTGGCGAGCGCATGGGCGAAGCCAGCCGTTCACACTATATGGCGCGTATGCAGACGCTGCGCCTGGACGGTTTCCTGCTGCGACCGCTGCTGAGCCTGTTCTCGGCGCTGGTGCTTTGCGGGCTGCTGATGCTCTTTGGCCTGAGCGCAAACGGTACGATTGAAGTGGGCGTGCTGTACGCTTTCATTAGCTATCTGGGACGCCTTAACGAGCCGCTGATCGAACTCACTACGCAGCAATCGATGCTGCAACAGGCGGTTGTCGCCGGTGAGCGCGTCTTTGAGCTGATGGACAGGCCGCGCCAGGCCTACGGCAATGACGAGCGACCTCTGCAAAGCGGGGCTATCACCTTTGATAACGTCTCATTTGCCTATCGCGAAGACCGTCTGGTGTTGCAGGAGATTACGCTCGATGTGCCGTCACGCGGTTTCGTCGCGCTGGTGGGCCATACCGGCAGCGGTAAAAGCACGCTCGCCAGCCTGCTGATGGGCTACTATCCGGTCACGCAAGGCGAAATCCGCCTCGACGGACGTCCGCTCGCGTCGCTCAGCCACACAGTGTTACGCAAAGGCGTTGCGATGGTGCAGCAGGATCCGGTCGTGCTGGCCGATACCTTCTACGCCAACGTAACCCTGGGACGGGACTATTCAGAAGCGCAGGTTTGGGCGGTACTGGAAACGGTGCAGCTGGCAGAGCTGGCGCGCGGGTTCAGCGACGGGATCAACACGAAGCTGGGCGAGCAGGGCAACAATCTCTCCGTGGGGCAAAAACAGCTCCTGGCGCTGGCGCGCGTCCTGATTGAAACGCCGCAGGTGCTGATTCTGGACGAAGCCACGGCAAGCATAGATTCTGGAACCGAGCAGGCGATTCAGCAGGCGCTGGCCGCCGTACGCGACCACACGACGCTGGTGGTGATTGCTCACCGGCTCTCCACCATCGTCGACGCGGACACGATTCTGGTGCTGCATCGCGGACAGGCCGTGGAGCGCGGTACGCACCGCGAGCTGCTGGAAGCACAAGGGCGCTACTGGCAGATGTACCAGCTGCAGCTGGCGGGCGAAGAGCTGGCCGCCAGCGTGCGTGATGAAGAGTCCCTTAGCGCCTGATGCACTAAAATGAGGCGCCGCGCTAACAGTCATTCCTGTTGGTGCAAAACTGAAACGCACCCTGCACCGGCATGGTGCGTTTTTTTTCACCGGTTCATTTATCAGAACCGTGTAACGCACATCGCACCGCGATTCCCTCACGTTTTCATTTCTGGCACATCCCTTGCAATACCTTCCGCGTAAGCTGCGGCCATTACCGAATTCTGACTGGAGGGGAACTATGAAGCTGGTTACGGTTGTAATCAAACCATTCAAACTCGAAGACGTGCGTGAAGCATTGTCTTCAATGGGTATTCAGGGACTGACTGTCACCGAAGTGAAAGGCTTTGGTCGTCAGAAGGGTCATGCCGAGCTTTATCGCGGGGCGGAATACAGCGTTAACTTTCTGCCAAAAGTAAAAATTGATGTCGCGATTGCTGACGATCAGCTTGATGAAGTCATTGATGTCATTAGCAAAGCGGCCTACACCGGTAAAATTGGCGACGGCAAAATTTTCGTTGCCGAACTGCAGCGCGTCATTCGCATCCGTACCGGCGAATCTGACGAAGCGGCACTGTAATTAACGCCTGGCACACAGTGATAGGGATCAAGAAAATGAAGATAGCAACACTTAAAACGGGTCTGGGTTCGCTGGCGCTGCTGCCGGGCCTGGCGCTGGCTGCTGCCCCTGCGGTGGCCGACAAAGCCGATAACGCCTTTATGATGATCAGCACCGCGCTGGTGCTGTTCATGTCCATTCCGGGCATTGCGCTGTTCTACGGCGGTCTGATCCGTGGCAAAAACGTTCTCTCCATGCTGACGCAGGTTGCCGTGACGTTTGCACTGGTCTGCGTGCTTTGGGTGGTTTACGGTTACTCTCTGGCGTTCGGCACGGGTAACGCGTTCTTTGGTAACTTCGACTGGGTGATGCTGAAAAACATTGAACTGACCGCGCTGATGGGCAGCTTCTATCAGTATATTCACGTGGCGTTCCAGGGCTCGTTCGCCTGCATTACCGTCGGGCTGATTGTGGGCGCGCTCGCCGAGCGCATTCGTTTCTCTGCGGTCCTGATCTTCGTTGTGGTCTGGCTGACGCTCTCCTATGTGCCGATTGCGCACATGGTCTGGGGCGGTGGTCTGCTGGCCACGCACGGCGCGCTGGACTTCGCGGGCGGTACCGTTGTCCACATTAACGCCGCGGTCGCGGGTCTGGTGGGCGCTTATCTGATTGGCAAACGCGTGGGCTTCGGTAAAGAGGCGTTCAAACCGCACAACCTGCCGATGGTCTTTACCGGTACTGCGATCCTCTACTTTGGCTGGTTTGGCTTCAACGCCGGCTCAGCAAGTGCGGCCAACGAAATCGCCGCGCTGGCCTTCGTGAACACCGTTGTGGCCACGGCGGGTGCAATCCTCTCCTGGGTGTTTGGCGAGTGGGCGGTGCGCGGTAAACCTTCCCTGCTGGGTGCCTGTTCAGGTGCGATTGCCGGTCTGGTTGGTATCACCCCTGCGTGTGGTTATGTCGGTGTCGGCGGCGCGCTGCTGGTCGGCCTGGTGTCTGGTCTGGCGGGTCTGTGGGGCGTCACCGCACTGAAACGAGTTCTGCGCGTGGATGACCCTTGCGATGTGTTCGGCGTGCACGGCGTGTGCGGGATTGTCGGCTGTATCATGACCGGTATCTTCGCGGCGAAATCGCTCGGTGGCGTGGGCTACGCAGAAGGCGTCACTATGGTTCATCAGGTGCTGGTGCAGCTGGAAAGCATCGCTATCACCGTGGTGTGGTCTGCGGTCGTCGCTTTCATCGGCTACAAGCTGGCGGACATGACGGTGGGCCTGCGCGTACCGGAAGAGCAGGAACGCGAAGGTCTGGATGTGAACAGCCACGGCGAGAATGCGTATAACGCATGATCTGAGTGTCTTGCCGGGTGGCGGCTTCGCCTTACCCGGCCTACAACAGCACAAAACGTAGGCCCGGTAAGCGTCGCGCCACCGGGCTTTTTACATCAACCTCTGTTACGCATCACCCCTTCCTGCACCGTTGAAGCGACCAGCACGCCGTCCTGAGTATAAAACTCCCCACGCACAAACCCGCGGGCGCTGGATGCCGACGTACTCTCCACGCTGTAGAGCAGCCACTCGTTCATGTTGAAGGGACGGTGGAACCACATCGAGTGATCGATCGTCGCGACTTGCATCCCTTTTTCGAGGAAGCCGACGCCGTGCGGCTGCAGCGCCACCGGCAGGAAATTGAAGTCAGACGCATAGCCCAGCAGATACTGATGGACGCGGAAATCTTCCGGCACGGTGCCGTTGGCGCGGATCCACACCTGACGCTTTGGCTCGGCGGTGTGGCCTTTCATCGGGTTGTGGAACTCGACGGGGCGGATCTCAAGCGGCTTATCGCAGAGAAACTTCTCTTTAACCTGCGGCGGCAGCAGATGCGCCAATGCGCGAGCGATATCCGTTTCCGATTTAAGATCGTCCGGCGAGGGGGCAGGGGGCATGACCTTCTGATGCTCGTAGCCCGGCTCCGGTGCCTGGAAAGAGGCGGTCATGTAAAAGATCGGCTTACCGTTCTGGATGGCCGCGACGCGGCGCGCGCTGAAGCTGTTGCCGTCTCGCAGAACTTCAACGTCATACACGATGGGTTTGGCGCTATCGCCAGGGCGTAAAAAGTAGCTGTGGAATGAATGCACCAGACGGTCTGCCGGGACAGTCTCCTTTGCAGCGTACAGCGCTTGTCCGACGACTTGCCCACCGAAGACCTGGCGTAAGCCGAGATCTTCGCTCTGTCCGCGAAAGAGTCCTTCCTCAATTTTTTCCAGATTCAGTAATGTCAGCAGATTGTTCAGTGCCTGACTCATAGTTGTCCTCAATAAACGCCGTAGCGAAAGATAGGCAGAGTATAACGCAGAAATGAAAGTGGTCCGATGGGTAGAATAATCTGAATATCGGGATGATTTCAGGCATTAATCAGTGAGTTGTGCCACACTTAAAAACGTTATGTGATTGAAACGACATCGGATGGGATCGATCCTGCTGGTGCATTGATAAGGAGACTTCAATGAAACTCGTGCCTATGCTAAGTGGTGTAGCGATTGCGGTGGCGTTGTCCGCCTGTGCCGGTAAGAGCGCCCAGGTGCCAGTGCCAGCAGCTGACCCGAACGGGATTAATACCCTTTCGCAGCAGTCCATTCAGCAGCCTAACGTTTCCGGTACCATCTGGATTAAACAGAAAGTTGCGTTGCCGCCGGATGCGGTATTAACGGTGACGCTGTCTGATGCTTCCCTGGCCGACGCGCCGTCGAAAGTCGTGGCCCAGCGTGCCGTCCGTACTGAAGGCAAACAGGCGCCGTTTAGCTTCGTGTTGCCGTATAACCCGTCGGACGTGCAGCCTAATGCCCGTATTCTGCTGAGCGCAGCGGTCACCATCAACGGTAAGCTGGTGTTTATCACCGATACGGTCCAGGAAGCGATTAACAACGGTGGAACCAAAATCGACCTGAACCTGGTGCCAGTACAGCAGACCGAAGTGCCGGTCGCACCGCAAACTAATCAGCCGTCTCTGCCAACCCCACCGACGCAGATGTAATGTGGTTATTCCCCTCTCCTTCGGGAGAGGGGTCAGTACACCCACCGGTACTTCTGTAAATCGATCTGACCCGACCCTGACACCTGCACCCCTTCTGAAAGTAACGCCTGACGCTGACGCTGGAGATCCGGCCCGGTGAGTGAGATGGCGCCATGACGGTTCACCACCCGATGCCAGGGCAACGTACTGCCTTCCGGCAGCCGTTTCAGGACGCCTCCAACCTGTCGCGCCGCGCGCGGGGAACCGGCCAGGCGCGCGACATCACCATAGGTGGTGACATAGCCTTCCGGGATTGAAGCCACGATTTGCCATACGCGCTGTGGAAAAGAGTCCTGCTCGTCCATACCTTCACCTGCGGGGAGTTTCTGGAGAGCCATGGTAAACGAAGATCGCCCTGATTGCTGCGCCTGTTTGCGCAAGAAACCAGCATCCGGTTCCTGGCGGCTTGCAATTGGGCCTTCGCACAGGGATAATGCGCCAGCGCGTTGGTTATCAACGCTCTCAATGGGGGCTCTGTTGGTTCTCCCGCAACGCTACTCTGTTCACCAGGTCAGGTCCGGAAGGAAGCAGCCAGGGCAGACGACGTGTGTGCCGGGATGTAGCTGGCAGGGCCCCCACCCATTTCTGAGCCTCTGCGTTCTTCCCTGATTTTTGCCTCTTCCCTGGACGTTATTCCATAATAAGATTATGCCTATAGCATGTAATATATATTTCATCGTGCTGAAATATTATTGTCATAAACTTGTAATAATAGTCGGGCATTTTATCGTTGGCCGTCTATTTTCTGGCATAACTCAAAAAAATATATATCTGGATAACATTGTTAACTTCGTGTATTAAATAAAGTACTTATTCCGAAGGGAAGTGACAAACATGGCTACAGCGGTATTAAACGTTAAGATTGATGACGCGCTAAAAGAAAGGCTTCGCCACTATGCGGAAGTGAATAACGAGAATTTAAGCGTGACGACAGAGAAACTGCTGCTGCTGGCGTTCGAGGCAGTAGAAGAGGCGGGAGTATCGGAAGAGGATATTGATAATCAGCATACGGAAGAAGAGAATGTTTCTCCATTTACTCCTAAAGAAATCAAGGCTCTACGTAAACTTCTGAAGAAGAGAAAATGAAACAACAACTGTCAACTGCCAGTGACTACAAAGAGGCCTGCGATTTGTTGCGTTCAGGCTACGTGAAGCATGTACGTCTTGGCTGGAATGTCGGAAGTGATGAGTTCTTTCGTATTGCGTCGGACTGGTGTGATACTGGCGCAAAAATAAAGAAAGACGGTGAAAACTTCGTTATTTCACTGAAAGGGTTTCCTATTCCTGCTCAGCATTAATTCCGGACTGGTGAAAACTGCTGACTGTATCCATGGCAGTCAGCAGTTTTTATTTTTTATGATCGGCTTCAAACTTTTTGCTATTAAATCACGCTGCGTTTTACAGGTGGCACGTTTTTATTCAGGGCGAGCCATAACGGTTTAATCCTCAGCAGCGCCTGTTCAAGTTCTGTCGGCTCGAGCGAGAAGGGCATCCGCAAATAGCGGTCAAACGCACCCGATAAACCAAACCGCGTACCGGTCCCCAGATTTATCCCCAGAATCTCAGCCCGCGCGGCAAGCTGCGTCGCCAGCATGCCGGGAAGCTCAATCCAGTATGAGAGCCCGCCCTCTGCTTCATGGAATGTCCACTCCGGGAAATGTTCACGCAGCAGTTCACCGCATCGATCGCGTCGTTCCGCCAGCATTTTGCGGCGTGCAGGTAGAAACGTCTCGCTGTTGTTGATGAGCCACAGCGCCGCTAGCTGTTCCAGCAGCGGCGAGCCTAAATCCAGCGTATCGCGCGTCTGGGCAAGCGTGGCGATCGTGCGCGAGGACGCGCGGATCCAGCCGAGACGCAGCCCGCCCCAGAAGCTTTTTCCGGCAGAACCTAAGGTGATGACGGTGGCCTGCGGGTTAAAGGAGGCCAGCGGGGGCGGAGGAGGGGCGTCAAACCAGAGATCC
Source organism: Enterobacter sp. GER_MD16_1505_Eko_090 (assembly GCF_003331015.1). NCBI lineage: Bacteria > Pseudomonadati > Pseudomonadota > Gammaproteobacteria > Enterobacterales > Enterobacteriaceae > Enterobacter > Enterobacter sp. GER_MD16_1505_Eko_090. The sequence continues at coordinate 135,317 of NZ_PUQF01000001.1, forward strand.
ACCATCGTTTCATCCACCACCAGCGTCGTACGGGTTTGCGCAGCAATGTCGGTAATGGCCTGACGGGTCGCGACATCCATACAGCGCCCGGTGGGGTTATGAAAATCAGGCATCAGGTACGCCAGGCGCGGCGCGGTTTGGGCAAGCGTGGCGGCGAAACCGTCCGTATCCCAGCCCTTTTCCGGCAGCGACACCCCCACGGGCCGACACTGCGCGCCCTGAATGGCGGCAATCGCCAGCGGATAGGTGGGGTGATCGACCACGACGCGATCCCCGGGCCCGGTCATCATCCGCAGGACCAGCGCGAAGCCGCTGACGGCGCCATTGACCACCATTACTTCGTCCGCGCGGGTGGGAAGGCCCCGCGCGGTGTAGCGCGCAGCGATGGCCTCCCGCAGCGTCGGGAGCCCTAGCTGATCGTAACCCGTCAGCGCGAGGTGCTGCGTAATGGCCGTGAGCGCGTGGGTATACGCCTGGTGGATTTCCGGCCCGGCATTGAGGGCGGCAGTGGAGAGATCCAGTGCGGCACTCGCCGCGGAAAGCGTGGGAACGGCGCGCGTATCCGGGAGGATCACGCGTGACCCGCTGCCGTGGCGGCTCTCAAGATATCCCTCCTCGCGCAGATGGGCGAGGGCGCTGCTGATGGTGGTCCGGCTTACGTCCAGCGCCGTGGCCAGCTCGCGCTCTCCCGGTAGCCGTGTATTCAATGCCAGACGTCCGTCAAGGATTAACAGGCGCAGCGCATTGGCCAGCTGCCGCCAGAGCGGCGTGCGGGATGAGGTTTGCTGCCAGTGGCCTAAAAGGCGAACCAGCGACTGGCTTCCGAAGCGACGTGACGACATATGCAGTCCACTATTTGAAAACTGGACATTAATCATAGTGCCATTTTAGGCCAGGATGAAAGCCTGGTTCACTGGAGAAGATAAAAATGGTACGTCGTCTGCTACAACTCTATGTCGGTTTAGGACTGTATGGCCTGTCCACCGCGATGTTTATTCGTTCCGATTTGGGTGTCGATCCCTGGGATGTTTTTCACCTTGGGGTGGGGATACAGCTGGGGATGACTATCGGGACGGTGATCATTTTAACCGGTGCTGCGGTGCTGCTGCTGTGGATCCCCCTGCGCCAGATGCCGGGCCTGGGCACCATCAGCAACGTGATTTGTATCGGTCTGGCGGCGGATGCCAGCATGGCGCTTATCCCGGAACTGGACTCGTTACCTGTGCGCATCGCTTTCCTGGTGTCGGGCATCGTGATGAACGCGATTGCGACCAGCATGTACATCGGCGCCGGTTTTGGGCCAGGCCCGCGCGACGGCCTGATGACCGGCATTCATGCCCGGCTGGGATGGTCCATTCGCAGCGTGCGTACCTCCATTGAGGTCTCCGTCCTGCTGATTGGGTGCGTGCTTGGCGGCACGTTTGGGGTGGGAACGGTAGTATACGCCCTGACCATTGGCCCACTTATCCAGCTCTGTCTGCCCTGGTTCCGCCAGAAGCCGAGCGTTGCTGAAATCGCGCAGCCGGAGCGGGTTGTTTAATTTTGCGAAGCGCTCACATGTTTTAACGGCGTCGCTGTGCCACAATAATGGGCCCCGACTCACGCGATGCCACAATGCATGAAAGCTATCACTCTCTATGATGTCGCCCTCCTTGCGGGGGTTTCTTATCAGACCGTCTCTCGCGTCATTAACGACGCGGAGCATGTGTCTGCCCGTACCCGGGAAAAGGTTCAGCAGGCGATGGCGGAGCTGCACTACGTGCCTAACCTGCGGGCACAGCAGTTGGCGGGTAAACGCACCCGCACGCTGGGACTCATCACCACCGATCTGGCCCTGCATGCGCCCTCGCAAATTGTGTCGGCGGTAAAATCCCGTGCGGCGGAGCAGGGGGCGAGCGTCCTTATCTCCATGGTGGAGCAACCGCAGCAGTGTCAGGCCGCGCTACAGGCGCTGCTGGCACAGCGGGTTGACGCGCTGCTGGTGAATGTTCCGCTTGATGATGAACACGCCGAACAGCTGAGGGCGCTGGCGTCGCCCGTTCCGGTGCTTTTTCTTGATGTCTCGCCTTCAGCACAGGTAAACAGTCTTGTGTTTAACGCCGGGCAGGGCGCGCATCTGGGCGTTGAGCATCTGCTTTCGCTGGGGCATCAGCATATTGCTCTGCTGAGCGGGCCGGAAAGCTCGGTCTCTGCTCGGGCGCGTCTGGCGGGATGGAAAGCCGCTCTGGCCCGCGCGGGGCATGACGCCACTGCGGTGGCCTACGGAGACTGGAGCGCGGCCAGCGGTTATGAGAAAGGACATGTGCTGCTGTCGGGTACCGCATTGCCGGATGCCATTCTGGTGGCGAACGATCAAATGGCGCTGGGGGTGATGCGCGCCTGTGCTGAAAAGGGGATCGCGATCCCGGGCCAGATGTCGGTGGTCGGGTTCGACGATACGGCTGACAGCGCCTGGTTTTCCCCGCCGCTGACGACCATTCGCCAGGCATTTCGCGAGGCGGGCGAGCGCAGCGTGGAGTGGCTGCTGGCCCCCACCGAAGGCGAGACGTGCTGGCAGGTTCAGCTGCCGGTGACGCTGGTTACCCGCCATTCCAGCGCGCGCCGCGCGCCGCAGCAGGCTGAACGCGAGGATCTGGCGCAGCAGCTCAGAAGCCTGGCTCTCCTGGCCGAGCAGCTTGTCCGCAAATAAGACTTTTGTGATCGGACTCGCTAGCCTGCGATTGAATGCTTTACCGTCGCAGAATGCCAGGGCATGTTAACCAAAATTGTGAGCGCTTCGCAAAGAGGTTACTATGTCCAACACATCCTCGCTGACCCTCAGCGACATCCTGGCCCGTCGGGACTGGGAAAACCCCGGCGTTACCCAGTGGAACCGCCTGCCCGCACACGCGCCGTTGCACAGCTGGCGTAATGAATCTTCCGCCAGAGATGACGCTGGATCTATCAGCAGGCGCTCTCTTAACGGGATGTGGCGATTTAGCTACTTTTCTGCACCCGAGCAGGTTCCTGAGGCATGGGTCAGCGAAGATTGCGCGGATGCCGTCGCGATGCCCGTGCCGTCGAACTGGCAGATGCAGGGGTTCGACACGCCCATCTATACCAATGTCACCTATCCCATTCCCGTTAACCCGCCTTTTGTGCCGCAGGAAAACCCGACAGGTTGTTACTCGCTCACATTTGACGTGGATGACGCCTGGCTTCAGCGCGGGCAAACCCGAATTATTTTTGACGGCGTGAACTCGGCATTCCATCTGTGGTGCAACGGGCAGTGGATAGGCTATTCCCAGGACAGTCGATTGCCCGCCGAGTTTGACCTCTCGGCGGCATTACGCCCCGGGCAGAACCGCCTGGCGGTCATGGTCTTGCGCTGGTGCGACGGCAGCTATCTGGAAGATCAGGACATGTGGCGCATGAGCGGCATTTTCCGCGATGTCTCCCTGCTGCATAAGCCGGAGACGCACATTGCGGATTATCACGTGGTCACCGATCTGAATGCGGAGCTGGACCGCGCGGTGCTGAAAGTCGACGTCGCGCTGGCAGGCGCAGACTACCCGGAATGCGAGGTGGCGATCACGCTGTGGCGCAACGGTGAGCGGTGTGGCAGTACTACCCAACGGCCCGGATCTGCCATTGTGGACGAGCGCGGCAACTGGGCCGAGCGGTTAACGGCGGCGATCCCGGTTACAGCCCCGGCGTTATGGAGTGCAGAAACCCCGGAACTCTATCGTCTGACGATCGCGCTTTTGGATGCGCAGGGCAACGTGCTGGAGACGGAAGCCTGCGATGTCGGCTTCCGCCGGATTGAAATCAGCAACGGCCTGCTGAAGCTCAACGGTAAACCGCTGCTGATCCGCGGGGTTAACCGGCACGAGCATCACCCGGAAAACGGCCAGGTGATGGACGAAGCGACGATGCGCCGCGATATCGAGATCATGAAGCAGCACAACTTCAACGCCGTGCGCTGCTCGCACTATCCGAACCATCCGCTGTGGTACCGGCTCTGCGATCGCTACGGGCTGTACGTCGTTGACGAGGCCAATATCGAAACCCATGGCATGGTGCCGATGAGCCGCCTTGCTGACGATCCGCGCTGGCTGCCCGCCATGAGCGAGCGCGTGACCCGCATGGTGCAGCGCGATCGTAATCATCCCTCAATTATCATCTGGTCGCTGGGCAATGAGTCCGGCCACGGCGCAAACCACGACGCGCTGTACCGCTGGCTGAAATCCACGGATCCGACGCGTCCGGTGCAGTATGAAGGCGGCGGCGCGAACACGGCGGCGACCGATATTGTCTGTCCGATGTATGCCCGGGTCGATCAGGATCAACCCTTCCCGGCGGTGCCTAAATGGTCAATCAAGAAATGGATCGGCATGCCGGATGAAACGCGTCCGCTGATCCTCTGCGAATACGCCCACGCGATGGGAAACAGCTTCGGCGGATTCGCGAAATACTGGCAGGCGTTTCGCAGCCATCCTCGCCTGCAGGGGGGATTTGTCTGGGACTGGGTCGATCAGGCATTAACGAAGAAAGACGAAAATGGCAACGCATTCTGGGCGTACGGCGGGGACTTTGGCGATAAGCCAAACGATCGGCAGTTCTGCCTCAACGGCCTGGTCTTCCCCGATCGCACGCCGCACCCGGCGCTGTTCGAGGCGCAGCGCGCGCAGCAGTTCTTCACCTTTACGCGGGTCAGCACCTCTCCGCTGGTGATTGAGGTGCAAAGCGGGTACCTGTTCCGCCATACCGATAACGAAGTGCTGAGCTGGACGGTTGCCCGAGATGGGAAGGTACTGGCTTCGGGCGAGGTGACGCTGGCGATAGCCCCTGAAGGCGTTCAGCGTCTGGAGATCGCTCTGCCGGAATTGAAAGCCGAGCCGGGGGAAGTCTGGCTGAATGTTGAAGTGCGCCAGCCGCGGGCAACGCCGTGGTCACCGGCTGACCATCGCTGCGCGTGGGAGCAGTGGCTGCTTCCGTCTCCGCTGTTTGTCACACCGTCAGCCTCTGCGGGCGAGCCGCCGGTTTTGACGCAAAACGACCGCATCCTGGCGATCGCGCATGGTCAACAGCGCTGGCAGTTCGATCGCGCAACCGGAAACCTGGCTCAATGGTGGCGAAATGGCGTGGAAACGCTGATATCGCCTCTGACGGATAACGTCAGCCGTGCGCCGCTGGACAATGATATTGGGGTGAGTGAAGCGACGAAGATCGATCCGAATGCCTGGGTTGAGCGCTGGAAAGCGGCGGGCATGTACGATCTCACCTCGCGCGTGCTGTACTGTGAGGCAGCGCAGCACGCAGACGAGGTGGTGGTCACAACCCAGCACGTGCTTGAGTATCGCGGCAACGCGCTGTTTCTGAGTCGTAAAACCTGGCGGGTGGACGATCGGGGAGTACTCCACGGCGATATTCAGGTGGATATTGCGTCTGATATCCCGGAACCCGCGCGCGTTGGCCTGAGCGTTCATCTCGCTGAAACGCCGGAAAACGTGTCCTGGCTGGGGCTGGGGCCGCATGAAAACTATCCGGACAGAACGCTGGCGGCACAGCAGGGGCGCTGGACATTACCCCTGGCGGAGATGCATACGCCGTATATCTTCCCGACGGAAAATGGTTTGCGCTGTGATACGCGGGAGCTGGCGCTGGGAACGCATCAGCTGAACGGCCGGTTCCATTTCTCGGTGAGCCGCTACGGCCAGCAGCAGCTGCGGGAGACAACCCATCACCATCTGCTGCGCGAAGAGCCGGGATGCTGGCTCAATCTCGATGCGTTCCATATGGGCGTGGGCGGCGACGACTCCTGGAGCCCCAGCGTCTCGCCGGAATTCCTCCTGCAGACACGCCAGCTTCGCTATACCTTCAGCTGGCAGCAGAACCCTTAACTGACCCTGGAGATGCGGCCACAGAGTGTGGCCGCAGGCTTACGCCAGAATGCCGCTCAGGCCATGCAGGCTCATATAAATCCCTACCACGGTAATCAGCGCAGCGGAGATCCAGGGTGCTTTACGGGAGAATTCGCTAAACCCGGGCCAGCGTTTGGTCGCGTGCTTGAGGCTCAAGGCGGCAATCGCGCCGGAAGCGACAAGCGTTAACGCCAGACCAATGCTAAAGCTGAACACCAGCGTCGCGCCGAGGGCGAAATGCTTCAGCTGCAGGCAGATCAGCAGAACGGTAATGGACGCCGGGCAGGGGATAAGCCCGCCGGTCAGGCCAAACATCACGATCTGTCCGGTGGTGACGTTTTGGCCACTGAAGCGCCGGTTAATATCCTGCGCGTGCGCGCGCTGGTGGGCGTCCTGCCACTCTTCTTCAACCAGCGGGTGTTCGTGGTGGTGATGTTCATGATGATGGTCATGGTCGTGGTCATGGTGGTGGTGATGATCATGGTCGTGATGATGATCGTGTGGCTGGCTCTCTTTCCAGGTTCGCCACGCCATCCACAGGGCGATCGCAACGATCAATACCCCTGAGATCAGCTGGAACCAGGGTTCAGACGTATGCGCATCCCAGCCCCGCCCAAACCATAAACCCGCTATGGCGATAATCCAGACTACTGCCGTATGCGAAAGCGTAGCGGCCAGGCCGAGCAGGACCGCCTGTTTCAGCGTGCCGCGGATAGCCACGATAAAGGCGGCCATCATGGTTTTTGAGTGACCCGGCTCCAGGCCATGTAGTGCACCGAGCAGGATAGCGCTGGGAACAAACAGCCAGGCATTACCCTGCTGCAGGAGTGAGGCGAAATCGTTCATTGAAATTTCCGGAGTGGAAGCGTGCGCAAATAGTACTCCCCCCCAGTAGCTTAATACTACCCCCCAGTAGAAAAATACTCAGGGGGAGTAGAGCGTGATATGCTCTAAAAGCCAAAACTGAAGGAGACAGAGATGTCACATACCGTTCGCGACAAGAAGATGTTACTGACTCGCCTGAAGAAAATTCAGGGGCAGAGCACCGCGCTCGAAAAAATGCTCAACAGCGAACACGAATGCGCCGAGGTGTTACAGCAGCTGGCGGCGATCCGTGGAGCGGTCAACGGCATGATGATGCAGGTGATTGAAGGGCACCTTACCAATCATGTGGTGAAAGAGCCCGAAGAGGCGCAGCGTGAAGCCGATCTTGGCGTGGTGCTGCAGGTGATGAAATCCTACCTTAAGTAGCGTGCGTGCCGAGGTTATTCTCTGCCCAAAGAATAAATTCCGTCTTTGGTAGCGCTTTGCTGTAGTACCAGCCCTGTCCGTACTGCACGCCATGCTGGTGCAGCCAGGCGAGCTGCCCGGCGGTCTCGACGCCTTCCGCCACCATCGCCAGCTTCAGCGACTTCGCCATTTCAATAATGTGCGGCGTCACGTTTTTATACTCCAGCGCATCCACGAACGATTTATCAATTTTTAGCGTGTCGACATCCAGATCCTGCAGATAGCTCAGGCTGGAATAGCCCGTACCAAAATCATCAATATAGACAGGGTGCCCCGAACGGCGGAATGCGGCGATAGCCGGCGCGCTGATTTTGGGATCGGCAAAGCCGCGCTCGGTAACCTCAAGGGCGATTTGGCCTGGGTGGACCTTCCATTTGTTCAGCAAGTGACTCAGCAGCGGCGGCAGCGTGCCGGAGGTCAAATCGGCGGGCGCGAGGTTGATGGAGATATGCTGATCGGGGTGAAGATGCAGCCAGCTGCCCATATCCTCGAACACCTTTTCGATAACGAGCTGCGTCAGCTGGGAGATAAGCCCGGTTTGTTCAGCAAGAGGGATAAAAATATCAGGCGAGAGGCTGCTTCCGTCCGGCTGCGGCCAGCGCGTCAGCGCCTCTGCGCCGACAATTTTTCCGCTACAGAGCGCCACGATGGGCTGATAGTGAACCACAAAATCGCGGCTGTTAATGGCGTCGAGCAGGCGGTTGCGCGGCGACTGGATGCGACGCAGTATCCGCAGGACAAAGAGCGCGGCAAGCAGGCTTATCAGGATGCCGAAGGGCAGCCACAAAAGCAGCTGCCGGTGCCAGGTTTCAGCCAGCGGTTTGAGCGTAGCCCATGCAACGACGGTAAACCCCAGTTCAGGGACGGGCTTCATAACGTACATTGAACCGTCGTACTGTATGCTGGTCATCTCCTGACCCATGATCATGTCACGGATATGCGGATCGAGCGTATTGCTGCTGGCAAAGATGCGGCGTGTGGTATTTCCTACCAGGGCAGCATCAATCGCTATCTCGCCGAAGGGGATCACATCCACAAGCGAGGCCGGATCGACCAGAACAAGATAGTGACCTTGCCCCAGTACGGCCATGTAGCGATGAAACCCCAGATCGTTTTGCGTGGTCAGCCATGCGCTGTAACCATCTTCGGTAACGCGCATCGGCGGGGGGAAAGGGGCGGCATGGCTGGTTTGTTCAAGAGAGGAGCAGAGTGGCCTGAGGTTGTCGATATAAATCACTTCCTGCACATATCGCCACGAGAAAGCGACCCGTCGCATCTCCCTTAACTGCAGGGGGCTGCACGGCACACCCTCAAAGGCCTGCAGATGATTGAGCGCTTCCTTCGCCTGATCCACGACCTTGTCGGTACGTATCAGCACGCGTGAGGCATAGTTATCCAGCGCATCGATAAATTTATCTTCCGCCTGACGATGAGCCAGCCAGATGCTCAGGCAAATGGGGACCAGCACGGAAAAGATAAGTATGCCAGTCACCAGACTGACCAGATGTCGGGTTTTCATGCTGTCGTTTCCTTCCTCGTATACCCGTTCCTGAGCACTGAGTTCCCTGCCTGAAGAGAAAGATTTTACCGCGAAATGATATAGTTATAGCACGTGGGTGGCGTGGTTTTCATTTTATCTCAGGTAAACCAGAAAATATCGTCAGAAGGAAGGGGTTGTTTTTTTAACCTGGCCTGGATATTATTTTGTTATGTTATAACAAAACACAAAGGATTTACGATGAAACCAAACATCCATCCAGCGTATCGCACCGTGGTATTCCACGACACCAGCGCGAACGAATACTTCAAAGTCGGCTCAACCATTAAGACCGACCGCGAAATTGAACTCGACGGTGAAACGTATCCGTACATCACCATCGAGGTTTCTTCAAAATCGCACCCGTTTTATACCGGTAAGCAGAAAACGTTCTCCACGGACGGCAGCGCAGCGCGCTTCCGCAAGCGTTTTGGCGGTTTTCTCAATGCGAAGCGGGGCTAACCATGCAGGTACTTAACTCATTGCGCAGTGCAAAACAGCGTCACCCGGATTGCCAGATAGTCAAACGCAAGGGACGCCTGTACGTGATTTGCAAATCCAATCCGCGCTTTAAGGCGGTGCAGGGCCGTAAAAAAAGACGCTAAACGCGCGTTTCTCGCCAGCTTTCCAGGGATCTTTTCTGTTTGCCATCGGCAGTAAAATTGTCGGTGGCAAGCCAGCTTTCAAAGGCATTTGCCAGCGTCGGCCACTCTTTGTCGAGAATCGAAAACCAGTCGGTATCCCGGTTATGACCTTTTATGACCAGCGCCTGACGAAAACGCCCCTCAAACTGAAAACCCAGACGCAGTGCCGCTTTGCGGGAAGGCTCGTTCAAACTATTGCACTTCCACTCATAACGCCGGTAGCCCAGGGTATCGAACACATATCGCATCAGCAGATATTGCGCCTCTGTTGACATGGGCGTGCGGCTTAAAAGAGGCGAGAAGTGAACGTGCCCCACCTCCACGACCCCGTTTTTAGGATCGATCCGCATCAGGGACAGCGTTCCAACGGGGGACTGAGTCCGGTTATCCATCACGGTAAAGTGGATGGTATCGGATAACTCACTTACGCTCGCCACCCATTCGGCAAACTCCTCTGCGGTGGCATCGGGTTCACGCAGTAGCCACGTCCAGCTGCGGGTATCTTCGGCCAGGGAATACGCAGAGAACAGCGCGTTGGCATGCTCCACGCGCAGCGGTTCAAGCCGACAATAGCGTCCCTGAAGCACGACCCGGGACGGGTGCTGACGAGGCTGCCAGTCGCTAAGCGCTTCGCCTACGGGCTGTCCGAACTGATTGAATGTCTTCATCTTAATTTCCGTGACGTTGAAAAGAGTTCCAGACTAGTGAATTGCTGGTTCCTTAAAAAGAACCACTGCGCTATGTTTTGATGGTGCCACGAGGAGGCGAGATGAATATACCGGGTGATGAATTTTATACCTTGCTCAATGCTGCCCTGCAAAAACGTGGGGAAGAGACGCGCCAGCGCGCGCTTTATCTTGCGTTACGGGAGGCCATACTGTGCGGAAGGCTACTGTCCGGCAGCCAGCTTCCCGGTTCGCGAACGCTGGCTCAGCAGCTCTCCCTTTCCCGCAATACCGTCAATGCGGCGCTGGACCAGCTCACGCTGGAAGGGTATTTGCAGCGTAACCGCCAGGGAACGCGGGTGGCACAGCTCGCTCACCGCTCTGTCGCCCGGACATTGCCGGACCCTGCTATCAGGCTCGCCCGGCGGGTCGGCCTGCTGCCAGCGCCCGTGCCCCGGGACACGCCGGTGCTGGCGTTTACCCCGGGAACCCCGGCTATCAACTATTTTCCGCTACCGCTGTGGCGGCGATTGTACGATCGCGTGATGCGCGAGGAGGGAAGTGCCCTGCTAGGGTATGGCGACCCGGCCGGTGAACCGTCGCTGCGGGCAGCGATTGCCCGACACCTCGCCCTGTCCCGCGGTATCGACTGCGATGCCGGCCAGATAGTGATAACGGAAGGGGCGCTTGAGGGGGTTAATCTGTGCACCATGCTGTTGAGTGAGCCTGGCGATGTCGCGTGGGTGGAAAACCCCGGCTATAGCGGGGCAAAGAGCGCGTTTGTTAAAACAGGCCTGACCATGACGGGAATCCCTGTTGATGACGAGGGAATGTGCTGGGAAGGACGGGATGCGCCTGCTCCCTCGCTGATTTTTACCTCACCTTCGCACCAGTTCCCCTACGGAAGCGTGCTCAGTGCCCGGCGACGTCTGGCGCTGCTGGAACTGGCCCGGCAGCAGAACGCGTGGATCATTGAAGACGATTACGACAGCGAATTCCGTTATGCCGGTGAGCCTGTGCCCGCGATGCTGGGGATGGTCAACAACGCGCCCGTGGTTTATCTGGGAACGTTCAGTAAAACGCTGTTTCCGTCGCTCAGAATGGGCTTCATGGTCTTGCCGCCAGCGCTGGCGAAAGCGGCTCGCCCGGCCATCGGCTCGCTGTTGCGGGGCGGGCATCGTGCCGAACAGCGTACGCTGGCGCTGTTCATTGAAGAAGGCCACTATGCCCGTCATCTTGCCGCCATGCGTCGGCTCTATCGTAAGCGATACCGCCAGCTGCGGGAGGTGCTGGGGGCAGAGCTTCACACGCCGCACCGTATACTGGCCGGTGAAGGCGGGATGCATCTGACGCTGGCGATAGACGATATTGACGACCAGACGCTGGTGGCGCAGGCGAGGGCGTTTCAGCTGGCACCCGCTGCACTGAGCGGGTATTACCTGGAGGCGAAGCAGGGGCAAACCGGTCTGGTTTTAGGTTACGGCAACACCTCTGCTTCGCAGTTTTCGCCGGGGATCCGGCGTCTGCAGGCGTTAATTACGCAGCAGCAGGGCGCGAAAGGGTAAAGACATCATAGAAAGAGAGCTGGCCTTTGGTGGAGACCATTTTTTGCAGCTTCTCTTTTTGCGCTGTTTCAACGGCCGGAGAGTGCATGATGCTGTCGATCAGCTCCGTGGGCACGAAACGTGTGTTATACCATTCACCGTTGTAGCAGACCCGGAAATCGAGAACGTCGATATCTTCGTAACGGTAGCGCGGATTCACGTCGAAAAAGAAAAAGGCGTTAAAGACCACAAACAGCACAACCAGCAGCCAGACGGAGTCCACCAGCGTTTCGGACTTCAGCATCACAATCAGCGTCGCCAGCCAGGCGGCATACATGGCGACAAACAGTCCAGGATGTTTGCGAATAAAGCTAATGCTAAAGCGCGGGCGATTGTCGCGCTTTTCGCGGAGGTTAAGATCGTCGATGGTGGCGGTAAGCAGGCGCTGTATCTCGGTCATTTTTTGCCTTCATAAGAGTTGACAATACAGGGTGTCTGCCAATTTTAGGGGAGCCATCGGGCTGAAAAAAGTAACAGTCAGGCGCTAAAAGACCATAACAGTTGGCTCCCCGCGCCCTTATAAAGTTTTGATGATTTTTGCCGGATTGCCGCCCACGACGACGTTAGCCGGGACGTCTTTTGTCACCACGGCGCCGGAGGCCACCACCACATTATCACCGATCGTGACGCCAGGGTTAATGACCGCCCGGCCACCAATCCAGACATTATTCCCAATGTTGACCGGTTTCCCAAACTCCACGCCGCTGTTCCGTTCCTCTGCATCCAGCGGGTGGGTGGCCGTATAAATGTGCACACCCGGCGCGAGCATACAGTTATCGCCGATGCGAACAGGGCAGACATCCAGCATCACGCAGTCGAAGTTCGCGTAAACGTTTTTGCCCAGATAAATATTGTATCCGTAGTCGCAGCGGAAGCTTGGTTCTATATAAGCGCCTTCGCTTTGCCCCAGAAGTTCCGCCAGGATATTCTGGCGTTCTGTTTTTTCATCGGGCGCGGTGTGGTTATAGCGGTAAACCAGATGGCGGGCCCGCAGTCGGTCGGCCCGTAACGTCTCATCGCCGGGGCGATAATGTTCACCGGCAATCATCTTCTGTTTTTCTACGCTCATAGGAAACCTCTCTGGAAATGATTACCGCAGGGTAATCGGAACAGGTCGAGAGGGGAACGTTCCCGAAAAGCCGATGTGACTGTCGTCACAACATTGTTGCTGATGAACACGTTTTACACGGAGACCTGGCCTGGGCACAGGGAACATAACGGGATAGGTAAAAAACTCAGAACGTGGCGTAGAACTCTACAGACACCCTTCAAAGATTAACGGACAAATTTCCATACAGAAGTAGGGATTTTGTCATACAACTTATTCATGGTCAGCTCAGCAAGACGATGGTCAGCGGCTGAATAAAATACGGCCAGTTCATTATCAGAAAGCTCGTATTTATTCTTTTCAATCACGCGTTCGAGGGTGTCAATTGACTGACAACGTCGTAAGCGCATCAAATAATCGATTTTAGTGAGTGGTTTATCAGACATAAATTCACCTTAGTAATTGTAATAATTTTAACAGGAAAGGCTAACCGGGTTAGCTCTGCTCACGTTGACGAAACAGCGGAATAGCCGGTTTCCCGATTTACGCCATTTTTGCAAATCCTGGGCGTTAATGCCGTAACTACTGAACAACATAAAGGTGTCGTCCAGGTATTCATCAATTTGCTCAATGAGCTTATTATCTTCATTGTACTTAATTTTATAATTAAGTGCGAAGGTTGCGATATGCTCTATCAGCTCATTCAACTGTAAATTGATGGCAGACGTTGGGTCGTTTACCCAGCCATGGTTGCTTTCATCAAGGTTGGCAAGGCAGTCATGGTACAAGGATTCGCAGAGAAATTTCAACTGCGCGATATCATGCCTTTTTGGCGAGTACTCGTCCATAGCGCATCCCCTTCTGAGTGATTTCTTACTCACCGAACATCATTGTCGGGATGGATACAACTGACTTAGCTACATGAGTGCTGTGTTCCTGATAACCTAACTATAAGCCACTCCTTCCTGGATTTCATCGCGCTATTACGAAAAATTACAAATAAAACCGTAGACTGCGAGCAGGTACGCAATGTTCCACCCTGGACACCCCTTTTTTATCCAAATTAACGCGCTGTTTTATCGCTTCCTTACGTTTCATTGGCTTAGCAAAAATGGCGAGAAAAGTTCAGATTCGAACTTCACGTTGTCAGAACTTCTTATTAGGAATATTCCTAATAGCTTAAGCGGGGAAATGAAATTAAAAAAATCCTGAATTCACCGATTAAGTTATCAGTTAATTATGATATGTCTAATTAAGATGGCAGAAAATAAATTGAATCACAATAAGCGTAATTTATGATTTTTTCTGAAAATGAAAAAGGCCGCTAATGCGGCCTTTTTATCATGTGAAACCGGTATCAGTGAGGTTCTACCGAATGCGCGTGTTCAACATCTTCATTCTTACGGCTGAAGCGGCGGCGAACCACCACGAAGAACACCGGTACGAAGAAGATAGCGAGTACGGTTGCGGTGATCATACCCCCCATAACGCCCGTACCGACCGCGTTCTGCGCACCGGAGCCCGCACCGGAGCTGATAACCAGCGGCAGTACGCCGAGGATAAACGCCAGTGACGTCATCAGGATTGGGCGCAGACGCATACGAACAGCCTCAAGCGTCGCCTCAATCAGACCTTTACCTTCTTTCTCCATCAGATCTTTGGCGAATTCAACGATAAGTATCGCGTTCTTCGCCGACAAGCCAATGGTTGTCAGCAGGCCTACCTGGAAGTACACGTCGTTGGTCAGTCCGCGGAACGTTGCCGCAAGCAGCGCACCGATAACCCCGAGCGGTACCACCAGCATAACGGAGAACGGAATTGACCAGCTCTCATACAGCGCTGCCAGACACAGGAAGACGACGATCAGTGAAATCGCGTACAGGGCAGGGGCCTGGTTACCGGACAGACGTTCCTGATAGGACATCCCGGTCCAGTCGTAGCCAACACCCGAAGGCAGTTTGCTCGCCAGCTCTTCCATCAGGTTCATGGCTTCACCGGTGCTTCGGCCCGGCGCAGCCTGACCCAGGATCTCCATTGATGGCAGACCGTTATAGCGTTCCAGACGCGGCGAACCGTATTCCCAGCGTGACGTTGAGAATGCCGAGAACGGTACCATCTGACCATTGCTGCCGCGCACGAACCAGCTGTTGATATCGTTTGGCAACATACGGTACTGCGCCTCGGACATCACGTACACTTTCTTCACGCGACCGCGGTCGATGAAGTCGTTAACGTAGCTACCGCCCCAGGCGGCGCCCAGCGTGGTATTGATGTCACTGATGGACACGCCCAGCGCCTGAGCTTTCTCCTGGTCGATGTCGATTTTGTACTGCGGCGTATCTTCCAGGCCATTTGGACGCACGCCGACCAGCAGGTCAGGGTGCTTAGCCACTTCGCCAAACAGCTGGTTACGCGCCTGCGTCAGTTTTTCGTGACCCAGACCGCCCTGGTCAATCAGCTGGAAGTCGAAGCCGGTCGCGGTACCCAGTTCAACAATCGCCGGCAGGTTGAAGGCGAACACCATCGCATCTTTAATCTGCGAGAAGGTGCCCATCGCACGGCCGGTAATGGCTTCAACCTTGTTCTCTTTGCCCGGACGTTCAGACCAGTCTTTCAGAGAAACGAAGGCGATACCGGTGTTCTGACCACGACCCGCAAAGCCAAAGCCGTTAACCGCAAACACGGATTCAACGTTGTCTTTCTCTTTGGTGAGGTAGTAGTCCGTCACTTCGTCCAGCACTTTCTGGGTACGCTCTTGCGACGCACCCGCAGGAAGCTGTGCCATCGTCAGGAACACGCCCTGGTCTTCATCCGGCAGGAACGAGCTTGGCAGACGAACGAACAGGATCGCCATCCCCGCCACGATGATGATATAGAGCAGCAGGTAACGACCGGTGCTGCGCAGGATGTTGCCCACGCTGTCGGTGTAGTGGTGCGTGCTCTTATCAAACATGCGGTTAAACCAGCCGAAGAACCCTTTATGCTCGCCATGACCGCCTTTCTGAATCGGCTTCAGCATGGTGGCACACAGCGCAGGCGTCAGGATCAATGCGACCAGTACCGACAGCGCCATCGCGGAAACGATGGTGATCGAGAACTGACGGTAAATCGCACCGGTAGAGCCGCCGAAGAAGGCCATCGGGATAAATACCGCAGACAGTACCATCGCGATACCAACCAGCGCGCCCTGGATCTGACCCATTGATTTACGGGTCGCTTCCTTCGGCGGCAGACCTTCTTCCGCCATCACGCGCTCGACGTTCTCTACCACGACGATGGCGTCATCCACCAGCAGGCCGATGGCAAGCACCATCCCGAACATCGTCAGGGTGTTTATCGAGAAGCCAAAGGCCGCGAGGATGGCAAAGGTCCCCAGCAGAACGACCGGAACGGCGATGGTTGGGATCAGCGTCGCGCGGAAGTTTTGCAGGAACAGATACATGACCAGGAACACCAGGATGATCGCTTCTGCCAGCGTTTTAACCACTTCGTGAATCGAAATTTTAACGAATGGCGTGGTGTCGTACGGATAAACGATCTTCAGGCCTGACGGGAAGTACGGTTCCATTTTCTTCAGTTCTGCACGGATCGCCGTGGCGGTATCCAGGGCGTTCGCGCCTGTTGCCAGTTTGATACCCAGACCGGAAGCCGGTTTACCGTTGAACTTCGCGATGATGTCGTAGTTCTCACCGCCCAGCTCGACTTTCGCCACGTCGCGCAGGCGAACCTGCGATCCGTCCTGATTCACTTTCAGCAGAATTTTGCTGAACTCATCCGCGGAGGTCAGACGGGTTTGCGCGATGATCGAGGCGTTAAGCTGCTGGCCCTTCACCGGCGGCGTACCGCCTAACTGACCGGCTGCCACCTGGGCGTTCTGCGCTTTAATCGCGTTAATCACGTCAACCGGCGTCAGCTGGAAGTTGTTCAGCTTGTTCGGATCCATCCAGATACGCATTGCGTACTGAGAACCGAACAGCTGCACGTCACCCACACCGGACGTACGGCTGATGGCGTCCTTCATGTTGGCGCCTACGTAGTCGGAAATATCCTCCTGCGTCATGGTGCCGTTGGTGTTGATAACGCCGACAACCATCAGGAAGCTACTGGACGATTTCTCGACGCTCACGCCCTGCTGTTGTACTTCCTGCGGCAGCAGCGGCATCGCCAGCTGCAGTTTGTTCTGCACCTGAACCTGCGCAATGTCAGCATCCGTACCTGACTCGAAGGTCAGGGTGATCTGAACTGTACCGGTAGAGTCACTGTTTGAGGACATGTACATCAGGTTATCGATACCGTTCATGTTCTGTTCGATAACCTGAGTGACGGTGTCCTGCACCGTTTTTGCATCAGCCCCTGGGTAGGTTGCGGAAATCGTCACCGCCGGTGGCGCAATCGTTGGATATTGCGCGACAGGCAGCTTCAGGATCGCAAGTCCCCCGGCCAGCATGATGATAATGGCGATCACCCACGCAAATATGGGGCGATCGATAAAGAAATTAGGCATGTCTTAACGGCTCCTGTTTAAGTTAAGACTTGGTTTGTTCTGACTGGCCAGCGGCCGAAGCTTGTTGTTTATCGTCAGATTTCACTTCCTGTGCTTTAACCTGCGCGCCAGGACGAACTTTTTGCAAACCAGTAACAATCACGCGATCGCCATCTTTCAGACCTTCCGTCACCAGCCATTTATCCCCAATCGCCTGGGTGGCGGTGATATTGCGCATTTCGACTTTGTTATCAGCCCCAACAACCAGTGCGCTCGCATCGCCGCGTGGCGTACGGGTCACACCCTGCTGTGGAACCAGAAGGGCGGTTGGATTCGTTCCTTCTTCCAGACGTGCGCGAACGAACATACCTGGCAGCAGATTTTTGTCAGGGTTCGGGAAAATCGCACGTAAGGTGATGGAACCGGTGGTCTGGTCGACCGTCACGTCAGAGAATTCCAGCGTCCCTTCCTGCGGGAACTTGATACCGTCGTTGGTAATCAGCTCCACTTTGGCTTTGCCGTTTTCCTGTTTCAGGGTGCCGTTAGCCAGCTCCTGTTTCAGGCGCAGGAAATCATTGCTGGACTGCGTGACGTCAACATAGATCGGATCGAGCTGCTGCACGGTCGCCAGCGCAGTGGTCTGACCGTTCTGCACCAGAGCCCCTTCCGTGACGGAAGATTTACCAATACGACCGCTGATAGGGGAGGTCACTTTGGTATAGGCCAGGTTAATGCGCGCGGTTTCGACGGCCGCTTTGGCTGCCACCACGGCGGCGTTAGCCTGCTGGGCATCCGCCAGGGCGGTATCGTAATCCTGCTGACTGATGTACTTGGTACCGAGCAGTTTTTGATAGCGGTTCAGCGTCAGCTGGGCAATTTTAGCCGCGGCCTGTGCTTTAGCCAGATCGCCTTTCGCGCTTTCATAAGACGCCTGATAGGTTGCGGGATCAATCTGATACAGAGACTCACCGGCCTGCACATCACCGCCTTCGGTGAAGTTGCGTTTCAGGATAATGCCGCTAACCTGAGGACGCACTTCCGCAATGCGGTAAGCATTTGTACGGCCGGGTAATTCGGTGGTGATTTGTAGAGGTTCAGATTTGAGCGTCACAACGCCTACTTCTGGCGCCTGCTGAGCTCCTTGTTGAGCCGGTTTGTCGTCACATCCTGTTAGCGCTAAGCTGCCTGAAAGCATCAGAACGACCGCCAGAGGCGTTAACCCTCTGTTTTTGTTCATATGTAAACCTCGAGTGTCCGATTTCAAATTGATCAAGGGTCCTGAGTCTAAAACCCATTGCTGCGTTTATATTATCGTCATGCTATGGTACATACATTCACAAATGTATGTAAATCTGACTCCTGTAAATTCACTCACCTATGGCACGAAAAACTAAACAACAAGCGCTGGAAACCCGACAACATATTCTGGATGTGGCGATACGTTTGTTCTCGCAGCAAGGTGTTTCAGCAACCTCGCTGGCGCAAATTGCTCAGGCCGCCGGTGTGACGCGAGGAGCGATTTACTGGCATTTTAAAAACAAGTCAGATCTGTTCAGTGAAATCTGGGAGCTTTCAGAGTCCAGCATTAGCGATCTCGAGAGTGAGTATCGGGCAAAATTCCCAGACGATCCACTCTCAGTATTGAGAGAAATATTAGTATATATCCTTGAAGCAACGGTAGTTGAAGAACGTCGCAGATTAATGATGGAGATTATTTTTCATAAATGCGAGTTCGTGGGCGAGATGGCGGTCGTGCAGCAGGCGCAACGAAGCCTCAGTCTGGAAAGCTATGACCGTATTGAGCACAACCTGAACCTCTGTATGGAGGCAAAACTGCTACCGGCCAATCTGTTGACCCGTCGGGCGGCGATTCTGATGCGCAGCTACATTTCTGGTCTGATGGAAAACTGGCTTTTTGCACCGCAATCGTTTGATCTTAAAGCGGAAGCTCGCAGCTACGTGGCGATTTTACTGGAAATGCTACAGCTTAGCCCGACGCTGCGCAGCGACGCGCCTTCGCTAACGGCCTGACCCCTTTCCAGGATTTATCTCAGAGGCTTACGTTCGCGCTATTCTGCATCTGACGAGCGTGATATTCTTCACGCCGGACTATTTTCGGTCATCTTCTGACATCATTCACAACTATGCTGCCCATCAATCGCTCGCAACATCCTGTTTTTGCATTGCTCTTTGCGATGCTGTTTTTCTTCGCCACGGCGCCGCTGACCTGGGCCCGCGCCGATAACAGCAACGATATTCCCACGCGTGCTGACGTTCAGTCGCAGCTCGACACGCTGAACAAACAAAAAGAACTCTCTCCTCAGGAAAAACTGACGCAGCAGGATCTGACGGAAACGCTGGAGACGCTGGATAAAATTGAACGCGTTAAGGCTGAAACCGCACAGCTTCGTCAGAAGGTGGCGCAGGCCCCTGAAAACATGCGCAAAGCGACGGAGTCGCTGAATGCCCTGAGTGACGTTGATAACGACAACGAAACGCGCAAAACGCTCGCCACGCTCTCCTTACGCCAGCTGGAATCGCGCGTCGCCCAGTTGCTCGACGATCTGCAAACCGCGCAGTCCGATCTCGCGACCTACAACAGCCAGCTTGTCTCCCTGCAAACCCAGCCCGAGCGCGTGCAAAATGCGATGTATACCGCGTCTCAGCAGCTGCAGCAGATCCGCAACCGCCTGAACGGCACGACGGTGGGCGAAGGCACGCTGCGCCCGACGCAGCAAACCCTGCTGCTGGTTCAGCAGTCGTTGCTCAATGCGCAGATCGAACAGCAGCGTAAAAGCCTGGAAGGGAATACGGTGCTGCAGGACACTCTGCAGAAACAGCGTGATTACGTCACCGCGAACATTAATCGTCTGGAGCATCAGCTTCAGCTTTTGCAGGAGGCGGTTAACAGCAAACGCCTGACCCTGACGGAAAAAACCGCCCAGGAGGCCGTATCCCCTGACGAAACCGCCCGTATTCAGGCCAACCCGCTGGTAAAACAGGAGCTTGAGGCTAACCATCAGCTCAGTCAGCGCCTGATACTGGCGACGGAAAACGGCAACTCGCTGGTTCAGCAAAATATCAAGGTGAAGAACTGGCTGGATCGCGCCCTGCAGGCGGAACGCAACATCAAAGAGCAGATCGCGGTCCTGAAGGGCAGCCTCCTGCTGTCGCGTATTCTCTACCAGCAGCAGCAGACGCTTCCGTCCGCCGACGAGCTGGAGGACATGACCAACCGCATTGCGGATTTACGTCTGGAGCAGTTTGACGTCAACCAGCAGCGCGATGCCCTTTTCCAGAGCGATACCTTTGTCGCCAAAATTGAAGAGGGGCATTCCAGCGACGTGAACCCGGAAGTGCACGACGCGCTGCTCCAGGTCGTGGATATGCGTCGCGAGCTGCTGGACCAGCTCAATAAACAGCTGGGTAACCAGCTGATGATGGCCATTAACCTGCAAATCAACCAGCAGCAGCTGGTGAGCGTCTCGAAAAGTCTGCAGGAGATCCTGACCCAGCAGATTTTCTGGGTAAACAGCAACAAGCCGATGGACTGGGACTGGGTTAAATCCTTCCCTGAGACGCTGAAAACGCAGATTAAGAGCATGAAGATCACCGTAAACTGGGAGAAAGCCTGGCCTGCGGTAATGATTGCTTTTCTGGCCGGTTTGCCGCTGTTGCTGATTGCCGGTCTCATCCGCTGGCGTCTGGGCTGGCTGAAAAAATACCAGGCGAAGCTGGCCTCCGAAGTAGGGCAGCTGCGCAACGATAGCCAGCTCCATACGCCAAAAGCGATTCTGATTGACCTTATTCGCGCCCTGCCGGTGTGCCTGATTATTCTGGCCGTGGGTCTGATTCTGCTCACTATGCAGCTCAACGTCAGCGATCTGCTGTGGGCGTTCAGTAAAAAACTGGCGCTGTTCTGGCTGGTGTTTGGCCTGTGCTGGAAGGTACTGGAAAAAGACGGCGTGGCGGTGCGTCATTTCAACATGCCAGCGCAGCTGACCAGCCACTGGCGTCGTCAGATCGTGCGCATCAGCCTGGCGCTGCTGCCGCTGCACTTCTGGTCGGTTGTCTCTGAGCTTTCCCCGCTGCATCTGATGGATGACGTGCTGGGCCAGCTGGTCATCCTGCTGAACCTGCTGCTGATTGCGATCCTGATGTGGCCGATGTGTCGCGACAGCTGGCGTGATAAAGAGTCCCACAATATTCGTCTGGCCACCGTGACGGTGCTGGCGATCATTCCGCTGGCGCTGATGGTGCTAACGGCGACGGGCTACTTCTATACCACGCTGCGCCTGTCCGGGCGCTGGATTGAAACGGTCTATCTGGTGATCGTCTGGAACCTGCTCTATCAGACCGTACTGCGTGGCCTGAGCGTGGCGGCGCGCCGCATTGCCTATCGCCGCGCCATCGCGCGTCGTCAGCATCAGGTGAAAGAGGGGGCCGAAGGCGCTGAGCCGCAGGAAGAGCCGACCATCGCGCTGGAGCAGGTTAACCAGCAGACGCTGCGTATCACCATGCTGGTGATGATCGCCCTGTTTGCGGTGATGTTCTGGGCGATCTGGTCCGATCTTATTACCGTTTTCGCCTATCTCGACAGTATTACCCTCTGGCAATACAACGGAACCGAAGCCGGCGCGGCGGTCATGAAAAGCGTGACCATGGGCAGCCTGCTGTTTGCGCTGGTGTCGTCGGTGGTGGCCTGGGCGCTGATCCGCAACCTGCCAGGCCTGCTCGAAGTGCTGCTCCTGTCACGTTTGAATCTTCGCCAGGGGGCGTCCTACGCCATTACCACGATCCTCAACTACGTCATCATTATTGTTGGAGCGATGACGGTCTTTGGTTCGCTTGGCGTCTCGTGGGATAAACTGCAGTGGCTGGCGGCCGCCCTCTCGGTCGGTCTTGGTTTTGGCCTGCAGGAGATCTTCGGTAACTTTGTCTCCGGCCTGATCATCCTGTTCGAACGTCCGGTACGTATCGGCGATACCGTCACCATCGGCACGTTCTCGGGAACGGTCAGCAAGATCCGCATTCGTGCCACCACCATCACCGACTTCGATCGCAAAGAGGTGATCATCCCAAACAAAGCGTTCGTGACCGAGCGTCTGATCAACTGGTCGCTTTCCGATACGGTGACGCGCGTGGTGATCCGCCTGGGCGTGGCCTATGGATCGGATCTGGATAAGGTGAAAGAGGTGTTGCTGAAGGCGGCGTCTGAGCATCCGAAAGTGATGCACGATCCGGCTCCGGCGGTGTTCTTTACCACCTTTGGGCCGAGTACGCTTGATCACGAGCTGCGTTTATACGTGCGTGAACTGCGTGACCGCAGCTACACGGTGGATGAGCTTAACCGCTCTATCGATCGTCTGTGCCGTGAAAACGATATTAATATCGCCTTCAACCAGCTTGAGGTTCACCTGCGTAACGAGAAAGGTGATGAGCATACGGAAGTGAAGCGCGACATTAAGGGCGACGACCCGACTCCGGCTTAATCTATTTTCCCTCTCCCCGTGGGAGAGGGTTAGGGTGAGGGGGAAGTTTCCCCTCAAAATCCCGCCGCACAATCTCCAGCGCCTTAAGCACCGTCTCGGCGGGGATCTCATGATTCTCCAGCAGCATAATCAAATCGACGGCCAGCTTGACCTCATCGGGTGCATTTTCCAGTGACATGGGTGTGGCTCCTGTTAACGGGTCAAACGTTCTATGACGCGTTCAATGTCATCCAGCGCCTGACGGCAGCGGACGATGCGTCCTTCCAGCGCGCTAATCTCGCGCATCAATAGCTGCTGCTCTTCCAGCGTTTCGCTGTTGTTCAGACGCACCTCGCGTTCACGCTTCATCTCAAACAGCCGGCGCTCAAACTCCTGGTTCTCGAGCCGCTTGCGCTGCCATTTGCCGAGCCCCGGCGAGGCGCTGTCCCAGGCGCGCAGCGGCCAGGCGGCGATTTCGCGATGCAGTGCGGTGATCTGCTCGGTGAGATGCTCTGCAAGCCACGCCACCTGTTCCTGTTGTTCATTCTCAACCGCATGGCGAAGCTCGTCGAGGTTCGTCTGCGCTTCAGCCAGGTAATCCTGAATGACGGTGCTGCGGGTACGAAAAAGCTGCCGGTCAAAGCGCGGCTTCAGCGTGGCGTGCCCCATCAGCGGCGTGGCCTGCGCCCGCAGAGCGATCAGCTGATTTTGCAGCCTCTCAAGAAGCAGTGCTGTTTTCAAGGCGCTCTCCAGTGGTAAAGTAGCCGTTCAGTTTGATAACGATTCGCATTATGCAGCGTACTATTTTAATCATCATTGGCTGGCTTGCGGTAGTGCTGGGCACGCTGGGTGTAGTATTACCCCTGCTGCCGACCACGCCGTTTATCCTGCTGGCGGCCTGGTGCTTCGCCCGCTCGTCGCCGCGTTTTCACCACTGGCTGCTCTACCGCTCATGGTTCGGCGGCTACCTGCGGTACTGGCAAAAACACCGTGCCATGCCGCCTGGTGCGAAGCCGCGCGCGATCGCGGTGATCCTCACCACCTTCGCCATTTCATTATGGCTGGTGAAAATGATGTGGGTGCGGATCCTGCTGCTGATCATTCTCTCCTGCCTGCTTATCTTTATGTGGCGGATCCCCGTGGTTGATGAAAAGCAACAAAAGCACTGAAGCCTCATCATGGCTGTTGCAATTATCACGCGCAGCCAGTAAATTCGACCGTTTTCGAGCACAGGTGCGCCTGGTCAAAGGTTAAACAATTGTTGCCTTGGCCGACTCGTTGCGCGCTGTGAGTAACACTGTTTCATTTAGGCACAAACCGATGACCGCAACTGCACAGCAGCTTGAATATCTGAAAAACAGCATCAAAAGCATCCAGGACTACCCAAAGCCTGGCATTCTTTTCCGTGATGTCACCAGCTTGCTGGAAGACCCGAAAGCGTACGCACTCAGCATTGAACTGCTGGTCGAGCGTTACAAAAACGCCGGGATCACCAAAGTAGTAGGTACCGAAGCCCGTGGCTTCCTGTTTGGCGCACCGGTTGCGCTGGCAATGGGCGTGGGTTTTGTGCCGGTGCGTAAGCCGCGCAAACTGCCGCGTGAAACCATCGCAGAAAGCTACGAGCTGGAGTACGGCACCGATCAGCTGGAGATCCACGTTGACGCGATCAAGCCTGGCGACAAAGTGCTGGTGGTCGACGATCTGCTGGCAACCGGCGGCACCATTGAAGCGACCGTGAAGCTGATCCGCCGTCTGGGTGGGGAAGTGACCGACGCGGCCTTCATCATCAACCTGTTCGATCTCGGCGGTGAACAGCGCCTGGAAAAACAGGGTATTACCAGCTACAGCCTGGTACCTTTCCCGGGTCACTAATCCCGGTTTTCACAACCTCGCTCAATGGGTGAGGTTGTGATAGCATTCCCCTCCATAAATTCACCTTCCAGCGTTGCAGAGCCTGCCCATGAGTTATCAGGTGTTAGCCCGTAAATGGCGACCACAAACCTTTGCTGACGTTGTCGGTCAGGAACATGTGCTGACGGCCCTGGCGAACGGCTTGTCGCTAGGTCGCATCCATCACGCCTATCTTTTTTCCGGCACCCGCGGCGTCGGTAAGACCTCTATTGCCCGTTTGCTGGCAAAAGGTCTCAACTGCGAAACCGGGATCACCGCCACGCCGTGCGGCGTGTGTGATAACTGCCGGGAGATCGAGCAGGGGCGTTTTGTCGATCTGATCGAGATCGACGCCGCCTCGCGCACCAAAGTTGAAGATACCCGCGACCTGCTGGACAACGTCCAGTACGCCCCGGCGCGCGGCCGCTTCAAGGTCTACCTGATCGATGAAGTGCACATGCTCTCGCGCCACAGCTTCAACGCCCTGCTGAAGACGCTGGAAGAGCCGCCCGCGCACGTGAAGTTCCTGCTGGCGACCACCGATCCGCAAAAGCTGCCGGTCACGATTTTATCGCGCTGCCTGCAGTTCCACCTGAAGGCGCTGGACGTTGAGCAGATCCGTACGCAGCTTGAGCACATTCTTGACGAAGAGAAGATTGTCCACGAACCGCGCGCCCTGCAGCTGCTGGCCCGCGCCGCGGACGGCAGCCTGCGTGATGCGTTAAGCCTCACCGACCAGGCGATTGCCAGCGGTGACGGCAAGCTCTCGACTGACGCGGTCAGCACCATGCTCGGCACGCTGGATGACGATCAGGCGCTGTCGCTTATCGAAGCGATGATTGCCGCTAACGGCGAACGCGTGATGTCGCTGGTGAACGCGGCCGCTGCCCGCGGTATTGAGTGGGAAGGGCTGCTGGTTGAGATGCTCAGCCTGCTGCACCGGGTGGCAATGCTGCAGCTTTCTCCCTCCGCCATTGGTGCGGATATGGCCGCCATTGAACAGCGGATGCGTGAGCTTGCCCGCACCGTGCCGCCTGCCGACGTGCAGCTTTATTACCAGACGCTGCTGATTGGTCGCAAAGAGCTACCGTTTGCGCCGGATCCGAGGATGGGCGTTGAAATGACGCTGCTGCGCGCGCTGGCGTTCCACCCGCGCATGCCGCTGCCGGAGCCGGACGTGCCGCGGCAGTCTTTCGCCCCGGTCGCGCCGACGGCGGTGATGTCACCGCAGCAGGTGCCGCCGCAGCCGACGCCGCCACCGCAGCAGAACGTACCGCTGTCGGATGCCACCAGTTCGGTGCTTGCCGCGCGCAGCCAGCTGCAGCGTGCGCAGGGAGTAACCAAACCAAAAAAGAGTGAACCGGCAGCGCCAGGAAGAGCGCGGCCGGTGAATAACGCCGCGCTTGAACGACTGGCCTCGGTAACGGAGCGCGTACAGTCGCGTCCGGCACCGTCCGCGCTCGAGCAGAGAGCCCCGGTGAAAGAAGAGGCTTACCGCTGGAAGGCAACCACTATCACCGAAACGGTGAAGGAAGAGGTTGCCACGCCGAAAGCGCTGAAAAAGGCGCTGGAGCATGAAAAAACGCCGGAGCTGGCCGCGAAGCTTGCCGAAGAGTCCATTGCGCGCGACGCCTGGGCCGCAGAGGTCAGCAAACTCCAGCTGCCGAAGCTGGTGGAGCAGGTCGCGCTGAACGCCTGGAAAGAGCAGGACGGCAATCAGGTGCGTCTGCACCTGCGTCCGGGCCAGCGGCACCTGAATTCCCCTGGCGCGCAAAAGGCGCTGGCCGAGGCGCTCGCCACATTACAGGGTGCACCGGTTGAATTGACTATCATTGAAGATGATAATCCGGCAGTGAAAACGCCGCTGGAGTGGCGCCAGGCCATTTATGAAGAGAAGCTCGCGCAGGCGCGCGAGGCGATAATTGCGGATAACAACATTCAGACCCTGCGCCGGTTCTTCGACGCCGATCTGGATGAAGAGAGTATTCGCCCCATTTGATCGTGAGTCTGACTTACGGTTGTAATCCTTAAACGTGAAAGAAGAGAGAAGCCTATGTTTGGTGGAAAAGGCGGTCTGGGTGGCCTGATGAAGCAGGCTCAGCAGATGCAGGAAAAAATGCAGAAGATGCAGGAAGAGATCGCTCAGCTGGAAGTCACGGGTGAGTCCGGTGCCGGTCTGGTCAAGGTGACCATCAACGGTGCGCACAACTGCCGTCGCGTGGAAATCGACCCGAGCCTGCTCGAAGACGACAAAGAGATGCTGGAAGATCTGGTTGCAGCCGCGTTTAACGATGCCGCTCGCCGTATCGACGAAACCCAGAAAGAGAAAATGGCCTCCGTTTCCAGCGGCATGCAGCTGCCGCCTGGCTTCAAGATGCCATTCTGATGCAAACCAGTCCGCTGCTCACGCAGTTAATGGAAGCACTGCGCTGTCTGCCGGGCGTTGGCCCGAAGTCGGCGCAGCGCATGGCGTTTACGCTATTGCAGCGCGACCGCAGCGGCGGGATGCGCCTGGCGCAGGCTCTGACCCGCGCCATGTCAGAAATTGGTCACTGTGCGGATTGCCGCACCTTTACCGAGCAGGACGTGTGTAACATCTGTACGAACCCGCGTCGTCAGGAAAACGGTCAGATTTGCGTGGTGGAGAGTCCGGCGGACATCTACGCCATCGAACAAACCGGGCAGTTTTCCGGGCGCTACTTCGTGCTGATGGGGCATCTCTCCCCGCTGGACGGAATCGGCCCGGACGATATCGGTCTTGACCGCCTTGAACAGCGTCTCGAGTCCGAAACCATCAAAGAGGTGATCCTCGCCACCAACCCAACGGTGGAAGGGGAGGCAACCGCCAACTACATCGCCGAACTGTGCTCGCAGTATGGCGTTGACGCCAGCCGCATCGCCCACGGCGTGCCGGTCGGCGGCGAGCTGGAGATGGTCGACGGCACCACGCTGTCGCACTCTCTGGCCGGACGTCACAAGATTATTTTCTGACCAAACGGAGGCTGCGCGCGCCGCCTCCGCTTGAAAATTTCCCCCCGTATCCCCATCTCTCCCTCAACGTTTTAAAACCCCATTAAATGGCATTGTTGAGGTCGACATAGATGAAAGGACAAGAAACCCGTGGTTTCCAGTCAGAAGTAAAACAGCTTCTGCACCTGATGATCCATTCCCTGTATTCCAACAAAGAAATTTTCCTGCGTGAGCTGATTTCCAACGCCTCGGATGCGGCGGACAAGCTGCGCTTCCGCGCGCTGTCTAACCCGGATCTGTACGAAGGCGACGGCGAGCTGCGCGTGCGCGTCTCGTTTAATAAAGAGAACCGCACCCTGACCATCGCCGATAACGGCATCGGGATGAACCGCGACGAGGTGATCGACCACCTCGGGACCATCGCGAAATCCGGCACCAAGGCGTTCCTGGAGTCCATGGGCTCTGACCAGGCGAAAGACAGCCAGCTGATCGGCCAGTTCGGCGTCGGTTTCTACTCGGCGTTCATCGTGGCGGACAAAGTCACCGTGCGCACCCGTGCGGCAGGCGACAGCGCCGAGAACGGCGTGCTGTGGGAATCCAAAGGGGAAGGCGAATACACCGTTGATGACATCACCAAAGCGGACCGCGGCACCGAAATCACCCTGCACCTGCGTGAAGGGGAAGATGATTTCCTGAACGACTGGCGCGTGCGCTCCATCATCAGCAAGTACTCCGATCACATCGCGCTGCCGGTTGAGATTGAAAAACAGGAAGAGAAAGACGGTGAAACCGTGGTTTCCTGGGAGAAAATCAACAAGGCGCAGGCGCTGTGGACGCGCAACAAGTCTGAGATTAAAGACGACGAGTACAACGAATTCTACAAGCACATCGCCCACGACTTTACCGACCCGCTGACCTGGAGCCACAACCGTGTGGAAGGTAAGCAGGAGTACACCAGCCTGCTGTACATCCCGGCACAGGCGCCGTGGGACATGTGGAACCGCGATCACAAGCATGGCCTGAAGCTGTACGTGCAGCGCGTGTTCATCATGGACGACGCCGAGCAGTTCATGCCGAACTATCTGCGCTTTGTGCGCGGCCTGATCGATTCCAACGATCTGCCGCTGAACGTCTCCCGCGAAATTCTGCAGGACAGCACCGTCACCCGTAACCTGCGCAACGCCCTGACCAAACGTGCGCTGCAGATGCTGGAAAAACTGGCGAAAGACGATGCGGAAAAATACCAGACCTTCTGGAAACAGTTCGGTCTGGTGCTGAAAGAAGGCCCGGCTGAAGACATGGCGAACGTTGAAACCATCGCCAAACTGCTGCGCTTTGCTTCTACGCACACCGACTCCTCCGCGCAGACCGTGTCGCTGGAAGAGTACATCTCCCGCATGAAAGAAGGGCAGGAGAAGATCTACTACATCACCGCCGACAGCTACGCCGCGGCGAAGAGCAGCCCGCACCTGGAGCTGCTGCGTAAGAAAGGCATCGAAGTGCTGCTGCTTTCCGACCGCATCGACGAGTGGATGATGAACTACCTGACCGAGTTCGACGGTAAGGCGTTCCAGTCCGTTGCCAAAGCCGATGAGTCCATCGACAAGCTGGCAGATGAAGTGGATGAAAATGCGAAAGAAGCCGAGAAGGCGCTGGAGCCGTTCATTGAGCGCGTGAAAACCCTGCTCGGCGACCGCGTGAAAGAGGTGCGTTTCACGCATCGTCTGACCGACACTCCGGCCATTGTCACCACCGATGCCGACGAAATGAGCACCCAGATGGCGAAGCTGTTCGCCGCGGCGGGCCAGGCGGTACCGGAAGTGAAATATATCTTTGAGCTTAATCCGGATCACCCGCTGGTGAAACGCGCGGCGGATACCCAGGACGACGCCCGCTTTGCCGAGTGGGTTGAACTCCTGCTGGATCAGTCCCTGCTGGCCGAACGCGGCACGCTGGAAGATCCTAACCTCTTCATTAAACGTGTGAATGCGCTGCTGCTGGCGTAACTGACCACGCATCTCCTGGTCTTCTCCCTCTCCCCGAGGGAGAGGGCCAGGGTGAGGGCACCAGACCGCACTATCCCAAATTATCTCCCCCCATTAACCGTTTCAGCCTTCCTGCCTTCCTTGAGCGATGCCCGTTCTGGTGGTATTGTTTAGCGCTTTTGAAAAATTGAAACGACTTTTGAGGGGATTTTCGCAATGCGTATTATTCTGCTTGGCGCTCCGGGCGCGGGTAAAGGAACTCAGGCTCAGTTCATCATGGAGAAATACGGTATTCCGCAAATCTCCACCGGTGATATGCTGCGCGCCGCTGTTAAATCTGGCTCCGAGCTGGGTAAACAGGCGAAAGACATCATGGACGCAGGCAAGCTGGTGACCGACGAGCTGGTCATTGCTCTGGTCAAAGAGCGCATTGCTCAGGAAGACTGCCGTAACGGTTTCCTGCTGGACGGCTTCCCACGTACCATTCCTCAGGCTGACGCCATGAAGGAAGCGGGCATCAACGTGGACTACGTTCTGGAGTTCGACGTACCGGACGAGCTGATCGTTGACCGTATCGTTGGCCGTCGCGTACACGCTGCCTCTGGCCGCGTTTACCACATCAAATTCAACCCACCTAAGGTTGAAGGCAAAGACGACGTGACCGGCGAAGAGCTGACCACCCGTAAAGACGATCAGGAAGAGACCGTGCGTAAGCGCCTGGTGGAATACCATCAGATGACTGCGCCGCTGATCGGCTACTACACCAAAGAAGCGCAGGCGGGTAACACCAAATACGCCAAAGTTGACGGCACCAAAGCCGTGGCTGACGTGCGTGCTGAGCTGGAAAAAATCCTCGGCTAATCGCATCTCTCTCACCCGGGCCACCGGGTGAGAAAAATTCTCATCTTACCTATTACAGCAATGGGTTTCGTTTAAACGCATTTCCGCTACAATTGACAACCATTCAAATGGTTAAGAGGCGTGAATGAGTCAGGCGAAAACCGGCATCCTGCTTGCCAATCTGGGCACTCCAGAAGCACCTACATCAGACGCGGTAAAACGCTACCTGCGACAATTTTTAAGCGACACGCGCGTCGTGGATTTTCCGCGACTGCTGTGGTGGCCGCTGCTGCGTGGCGTCATTCTGCCGATCCGTTCTCCGCGCGTCGCCAAACTCTATCAGTCCGTCTGGATGGAAGAGGGCTCGCCGCTGATGGTCTACAGCCGTCGTCAGGAGAAGGCGCTGGCCGCCCGCCTGCCGGAGATGCCCGTCGCGCTCGGCATGAGCTACGGCAAACCGTCACTGGAAAGCGCGGTGGACTCGCTGCTGGCGCAGGGCGTGGACCATATCGTCGTGCTGGCGCTCTACCCGCAGTACTCCTGCTCGACGGTGGCCGCCGTCTGGGACGAGCTGGCGCGCATTCTGGCGACCCGCCGCCGCATTCCGGGCGTAACCTTTATTCGCGACTACGCGGATAACGAGCTGTACATCAAGGCGCTCGCCAACAGCGCGCGCGCGTCGTTTGAAAAACACGGCGAGCCGGATCTGCTGCTGCTCTCCTATCACGGCATCCCGCAGCGTTTCGCCAATGAAGGGGATGATTACCCGCAGCGCTGCCGCGATACCACCCGCGAGCTGGTTTCCGCCCTCGGCCTGCCGCCGGAGATGGTGATGATGACCTTCCAGTCGCGCTTCGGCCGCGAGCCGTGGCTGACGCCGTATACCGATGAAACCCTCAAAATGCTGGGTGAGAAGGGCGTGAAGCACATTCAGGTGATGTCGCCGGGCTTCTCGGCAGACTGTCTGGAGACGCTGGAGGAGATCGCGGTGCAAAACCGGGAATTTTTCCTGGAGGCTGGCGGCGAAAAGTACGAGTACATTCCGGCGCTTAACGACTCCCCTGAGCATATCGACATGATGGTCTCGCTGGTAACGAACGGTCGCTGATCGCACTCCGGGCCGGGTTTGTGCTACCATTCCCGGCCCATATTCTTCGTACAGTTCAGACCATGAAATTTCCCGGTAAACGCAAATCCAAACACTACTTCCCCGTGGATGCCCGCGATCCGCTCCTGCAGCAAATCCAGCCAGAAAATGAAACCAGCGCGGCGTGGGTCGTGGGTATCGACCAGACGCTGGTGGACATTGAAGCGAAAGTGGATGATGCGTTTGTCGCCCGTTACGGTCTGAGCGCCGGTCACTCGCTGGTGATTGAAGATGATGTTGCCGAAGCGCTGTACCAGGAGCTGGTGCGCGAAAACCTGATTACCCATCAGTTCGCCGGCGGCACCATCGGCAACACCATGCACAACTACTCCGTGCTGGCGGACGACCGCTCTGTCCTGCTCGGCGTAATGTGCAGCAATATCGAAATCGGTGGCTACGCCTATCGCTACCTGTGCAACACCTCCAGCCGTACCGATCTGAACTATCTCCAGGGCGTCGACGGGCCGATTGGCCGCTGCTTTACGCTGATCGGTGAATCCGGCGAGCGGACCTTTGCCATCAGCCCGGGCCACATGAACAAGCTGCGCGCGGAAAGCATTCCCGAAGAGGTGATCGCGGGCGCCTCGGCGCTGGTGCTGACCTCCTACCTGGTGCGCTGCAAGCCGGGCGAGCCGATGCCGGAAGCGACCATGAAGGCGATTGAGTACGCGAAGAAGTACGACGTGCCCGTCGTTCTGACGCTGGGGACCAAATTCGTGATCGCCGATAATCCTGAATGGTGGCAGGCCTTCCTGAAAGAGCACGTCTCGATTCTGGCGATGAACGAAGAGGAGGCCGAAGCGCTGACCGGTGAAAGCGATCCGCTGCTGGCGTCTGACAAAGCGCTGGACTGGGTGGATCTGGTGCTCTGCACCGCGGGTCCGGTTGGGCTGTATATGGCTGGCTTCACCGAAGAAGAGAGCAAACGCAAAACCCAGCACCCGCTGCTGCCCGGCGCGATTGCCGAGTTCAACCAGTACGAGTTCAGCCGCGGCATGCGTTTTAAAGACTGTGTTAATCCGCTGCGTATCTACTCGCACATCGCCCCGTATATGGGCGGGCCGGAGAAGATCATGAACACCAACGGCGCGGGCGACGGCGCGCTGGCCGCGCTGCTGCACGACATCACCGCTAACGCCTACCACAAAACCAACGTGCCAAATTCCAGCAAGCACAAGTTCAGCTGGCTGACCTATTCGTCGCTGGCGCAGGTATGCAAGTACGCCAACCGCGTAAGCTATCAGGTGCTGAACCAGCACTCACCGCGCTTAACGCGTGGCCTGCCGGAACGGGAAGACAGCCTCGAAGAGGCGTACTGGGACAGGTAAAAGCAAAACGGCAACCTGTGGTTGCCGTTTTTAGTGTTTGTTCCCTCTCCCTGTGGGAGAGGGCCAGGGTGAGGGCATCAGGCCACTCAAAACCTACCCCGTCACCGCCTCTTCAACCGGCGGTTTTTCCAGCAGCGTCAGCATCGTATTCGCAATCTCGCGCTCGCCCATCACCACCTTATCCGCACCGCGCTCGGTAATGTAATCTACCTCGTCGTCGTAGTGCGCCCGGGCGATAATCTCAATGTTTGGACACTTCGCGCGCGCGGAGGCGACAATCTCACCCGCCTCATAGCCGTTGGGAATGGTCAGCAGCAGCCAGCGGGCGCAGTCCAGATGCGCCAGCTCCATGATCTCTTCGTTCGCCGCATTGCCCAGCACCGCACGAATACCGCGCTCGCGCAGCTCGTCAACGCGGGTGCGTGACGTTTCAATTACCACCAGCGGAATGCCCTGCGCCATCAGCTTCTCGCCAAGCAGGCTGCCGACGCGGCCAAAGCCGACCAGCAGAGCGTGATTGCAAATATCGACCGGGATCTGCTTCTCTTCTTCGATGGCCTCTTCCAGCGTCTGCTCTTCCAGCGTTTCGGTTTTATCGAGGTATTTTTCCAGCAGGGCAAACAGCACCGGGTTCAGCATAATTGACAGGATCGCCCCCGCCAGCACCAGGTTTTGTCCGGCCTGCGGCAGCAGGTTAAGGGCCATGCCCAGACCGGCCAGAATAAAGGCGAACTCGCCAATCTGCGCCAGGCTGGCGGCAATGGTCAGCGCCGTCCGCGGAGAGTGGCCGAACATTCGCACCAGGAAGAAGGCGGCGAGCGACTTACCAAAGATAATGATCGCCAGCGTGCCCAGCACGGCCAGCGGCTGCTGGATCAGAATAAGCGGGTCAAACAGCATCCCGACGGAGACGAAGAACAGCACGGCAAAGGCGTCGCGCAGCGGCAGGGTGTCGTGTGCGGCGCGGTGGCTCAGCTCGGATTCGTTCAGCACCATCCCGGCAAAGAACGCGCCCAGTGCGAAGGAGACGTCAAACAGCTCAACGGCGCCAAAGGCGATACCGAGCGCCAGCGCCAGCACGGAGAGGGTAAACAGCTCGCGGGATCCGGTCGCCGCGCTGCGGGACATGATCCACGGCACCAGACGGCGACCCACCAGCATCATGATGGCGATAAACGCCACCACCTTCCCGATGGTGATGCTCATATCCAGCGCCAGCGAGGCGAAGCCGATATTGTCTTTTTCCATCATGCCGGCGACGGCGGGCAGCAGCACCAGCGTCAGGACCATCACCAGATCTTCCACAATCAGCCAGCCTATCGCGATCTGCCCGCGCTGGCTGTCTATCAGCTGTCTCTCCTCAAGCGCGCGCAGCAGCACCACGGTACTGGCGGTTGAAAGACACAGCCCAAATACGATACCGGTCATCAGCGACCAGCCCAGCACGGCCGAAAGCGCCATCCCAAGCAGCGTCGCCACCCCTATCTGGGCGATCGCTCCCGGTATGGCAATCGACTTTACCGCCATCAAATCCTTCAGGGAGAAGTGCAGGCCGACGCCGAACATCAGCAGAATCACGCCCAATTCCGCCAGCTCAGGGGCCAGTTTGGTATCCGCAACAAAACCTGGCGTAAACGGTCCCGCCAGCACACCTGCCAGCAGATAGCCGACAAGAGGAGAAATACGCAGCTTATTGGCAATCATGCCGAGAATAAAAGCGAGCACAAGTCCACCAACAATGGTGGTGATAAGCGGTGTGGCGTGGTGCATTCCGTCTCCTTTCGTGGTGAGTGTTCCATTTTTGGCGTGAATACCAAAAAACCAGGTAATAGTTTATGACAATTTTTACCCTTATGTTTATGAATAATTGTTGAAGTTTGAATAAAACAGCAATATGCACGTAAAAAAGCGCATTTTGATAAATTCAGCGCGGGGATGAAGAGGAAACCCTTATGGTATAAGGGTATCAGGTAGCTAAAGCATAAGTTTAGCTACCCGTAATTCACGCTTTATGGCGGTTATCAGGCAGGAATATGGTCAACATGCCAAGAAGTGGCAGGAAAGCGCAGATTTTATAAACCAGGAAGATGCTGGTGTGATCCGCAACCATCCCTAACACCGCTGCACCCAGCCCGCCCATGCCGAAGGCGAAACCGAAAAACAGTCCGGAAACCATACCGATACGTCCAGGCAGCAGCTCCTGGGCATAAACCAGAATGGCGGAAAACGCGGAGGCGAGAATAAAACCAATAATCACGGTCAAAATCCCCGTCCATTCAAGGCTGGCGTACGGCAAAATGAGGGTAAAAGGCGCTACGCCGAGGATAGAGCCCCAAATGACATATTTACGGCCAATCTTATCGCCCACCGGCCCGCCAATTACCGTCCCTGCGGCCACCGCGAACAGGAAGGCAAACAGGTGGATCTGCGCGTTTTGTACCGATAATCCGAATTTTTGCATCAGATAAAAGGTGTAATAGCTGCTGATGCTCGCCATATAGAAGTATTTCGAGAAAATCAGCACCAGCAGGACGGCAACCGCGAGGATAACCTTATTGCGCGGCAGGGGATTGATAACCTTCGCTTTAGGTTTTCCTTTATTCACCCGATGCTGAGCGGCATACCAGCGGCTGATCTGCGCCAGCACGATAATCGCCAGCAGCGCGGCCAGCACAAACCAGGCCACGTTGCCTTTGCCGTACGGGGCGATAATCACTGCCGCCAGCAGCGGGCCGAGGGAGCTACCGAAGTTGCCCCCTACCTGGAACAGGGACTGCGCCAGGCCATGACGACCGCCGGACGCCATACGCGCCACGCGGGAAGACTCCGGATGGAAAACGGACGAGCCGGTGCCTACCAGCGCGGCGGCAATCAGCACGGCTTCAAAACTGCCGGCCATGGCCAGCAGCACCAGCCCGCTTAGGGTAAAGCACATGCCTATGGGCAGCGACCACGGCATAGGATATTTATCCGTCCAGTAGCCCACCACCGGCTGCAGCAGCGAGGAAGCCAGCTGGAAGGTCAGGGTGATCATCCCAATCTGCACGAAGGTGAGTGAAAACTCGGACTGCAGCAGCGGATAAATAGCCAGAATCAACGACTGGATCATGTCGTTGAGCAGGTGCGAGAGACTGATTGCGCCTAAGACTTTAAAGGAGGTGCGCGACGTCGGCGCACCCGGAACGGGCTGGGTTGAGTCACTGATTGCCATAGAGAGAAGTACCACGTCTTGAGTTATTAGCGATGCAGGGTGCAATTATTATCCGACTAACATACCCGCCCGGGACATTTGAAGAAAGTCGCAATTCTGAAAACTTATTTGTCTATTCTTATTAGTCACTGTAATTTCTGCCTTTGTCTATTGGTCAGGGAGAGAGAAGATGAAGTTAATGAAGCGGGGCGTCGCGCTGGCGCTCATCGCGGCGTGGGGGCTGGTAAGCCTGCCCGTGCAGGCGTATGAAAAAGACAAAACCTATAAAATCACTATTCTGCATACCAACGATCACCACGGTCATTTCTGGCGCAGTGAATACGGCGAATATGGCCTGTCGGCGCAAAAAACGCTGGTGGACGGCATTCGTAAAGAGGTGGCAGCCCAGGGCGGCAGCGTGCTGCTGCTGTCGGGAGGCGATATCAATACCGGCGTGCCGGAATCCGATTTGCAGGACGCCGAGCCCGATTTCCGCGGCATGAACCTGATTGGCTACGACGCGATGGCCGTCGGTAACCATGAGTTTGATAATCCGCTGAGCGTCCTGCGTCAGCAGGAGAAATGGGCCAAATTCCCGTTCCTCTCCGCCAACATTTACCAGAAAAGCACCGGCGAACGCCTGTTCAAGCCGTGGGCGCTGTTTAAGCGTCAGGATCTGAAGATCGCGGTCATCGGCTTAACCACCGACGATACGGCGAAAATTGGCAACCCTGAGTTCTTCACCGATATCGAATTCCGCAAACCGGCAGACGAAGCGAAGCTGGTGATTCAGGAGCTGCAGCAAAACGAAAAGCCGGACGTGATTATCGCCACCACGCACATGGGGCACTACGACAACGGTGAGCACGGCTCCAATGCGCCGGGCGACGTGGAGATGGCGCGCAGCCTGCCGGCGGGCTCGCTGGCGATGATTGTGGGTGGTCACTCACAGGATCCGGTCTGCATGGCATCCGAGAATAAAAAGCAGGTGGACTACGTGCCGGGCACGCCGTGTGCGCCAGACCGTCAGAACGGTATCTGGATTGTGCAGGCGCACGAGTGGGGCAAATACGTAGGCCGGGCGGACTTTGAGTTCCGGAACGGCGAGATGAAGCTGGTCCACTACCAACTCATTCCGGTCAACCTGAAGAAGAAGGTCACTTACCCGGACGGGAAAAGCGAGCGCGTACTTTACACCCCAGAGATTCCAGAAAACCAGCAGATGCTCTCCCTGCTGACGCCGTTCCAGAACAAAGGCAAGGCGCAGCTGGACGTGAAAATCGGCACGCTGAACGGTCGTCTGGAAGGGGACCGCAGCAAAGTTCGCTTCGTGCAGACCAACATGGGGCACCTGGTGCTGGCGGCGCAAATGGTGCGCACCGGGGCTGATTTTGGCGTGATGAGCGGCGGCGGCATTCGTGATTCCATCGAAGGTGGAAACATCACCTATAAAGACGTCCTGAAGGTGCAGCCGTTCGGTAACGTGGTGGTCTATGCCGACATGAGCGGGAAAGAGGTTGTTGAGTACCTGACCGCCGTGGCGCAGATGAAGCCGGATTCCGGGGCCTATCCGCAGTTTGCCAACGTGAGCTTCGTAGCGAAAGACGGCAAGCTTAACGACCTGAAGATCAAAGGCGAACCGGTTGACCCGGCGAAAACCTACCGTCTGGCGACGTTAAGCTTTAACGCCACCGGCGGCGACGGCTATCCGCATATTGATAATAAACCGGGCTACGTGAACACCGGCTTTATCGATGCAGAAGTGCTGAAGCAGTATATCGAGCAGAATTCGCCGATTGACGTGAATGCGTATGAGCCGAAAGGCGAGGTGAGCTGGCAGTAGTGCGGTTGTGTTGCCCGGTGGCGCTGCGCTTACCGGGCCTACGGGTGCAAAATGTAGGCCGGGTAAGGCGTAGCCGCCACCCGGCTTTTTTTACTCCCGTCGCGCAATATCCGCAAACTTCGCGTCCAGCATTTTCGCCAGGTCGCCCGCGGCCAGCTCAATATCCAGCCCGCGCTTGCCGCCGGAAATATAGATGGTCTCAAATTCCTGTGAAGGGGCATCGATCAGCGTCGGCAGGCGTTTTTTCTGCCCGAGCGGGCTGATGCCGCCCACCAGGTAGCCCGTGGTGCGCTGCGCCACCATCGGATCCGCCATATCCACCTTCTTCGCCCCCAGCGCTTTGGCGACCTTCTTCAGATCCAGCTGTCCCGCCACGGGAGTCACCGCCACGGCGAGATGCTTCATATCGCCATTCACCGCCACCAGCAGCGTTTTATAGACCTGGTCCGCGTTCAGCCCCAGCTTACGCACCACTTCATCACCAAAGTTGGTTTCATTCGGATCGTGATCGTAGGTGTGGATCCGGAAAGAAATGTTGTTTTTTTCGAGTAATTTAACGGCGGGAGTCATAGCTATCCTTCTTACGACAGACAATTCATGCAGCCAGCATACGCCTGACGTTTGTCTAAAAAATAGCACCATCTTGCGCAATAGTGTTGGCAGTGATGGTCACTTTGAGCGACAATCGGCTCAGCCGAAGGTCACTTCGGTATAATAAAAACGATGAAATTCCTCTTTGACGGGCCAATAGAGATATTGGCCATTTTTTTATTTCAGCAACGACGGCAAATTCCCTTCGCCGTATAAATGTAACGCCCCAACCGCCACCACGTATTCCCCCGCTGGCAGAGCATGCAGCGTCTCTCGCCAGGCTTTGTTACGCGCATTCATTAGCACATCATACAGCGATTCACTGAACGTCGACGGTAGCGCCAGCCTGCCGTCCGCGGGCGGTGCATCCAGCCACCAGCCAATCATAGTCTGCAGCAGGCGTGCGTTGGTGTGCCAGTGGGTGAGGGTATCATCCAGCAGCATCAGACCGTCGTCGGGAAGCTCTCGCAGGAGCGCAATCTGGCTGTCCGTACCTTCCAGTTCGATGATCGGCATACGGCGCGCCCGTGCCACGTTCAGCAGCTGGTAATCAATGCCGTAATCACCCCGCAGCCCCAGACGCTGGGCCTGCGTGGCCTGTAATACCATTGCGATTTGCCACAGCGGCAGGGTGTCAATCATGGAGAGCGATACGCCGGTTTCCTCGGCGACGCGCGTCAGTTCCGCGAGCTGGGCCTCATTCAGACGTTCCGCCAGCGGGAGATCGCTTTCAAGCCCGGCAAACGGTGACTCATGGCCCGAGATGTCCGCCTCGACGACCAGCGCGTCGGCGCGCTTCAGGCGCTTTATCAGACCGGGCGGCAGAGGGGACATACCCTGCGTGCCCATATGGATGCTGCCGACCAGGTGCAGGTGTTGCCCGCCGGGAAGCGAGATATCCAGACCGGGCCAGGCGTAACGGCGAGGGAAAAGGGCGCGAAACGATGTTTTTATACGATGAAACAGACCCATACGCGCTCCATAAACGGAAAGGTTCATGCTAGCGCGTACGGGTACAAGGT
Organism: Enterobacter sp. GER_MD16_1505_Eko_090; assembly: GCF_003331015.1. Lineage (NCBI taxonomy): Bacteria > Pseudomonadati > Pseudomonadota > Gammaproteobacteria > Enterobacterales > Enterobacteriaceae > Enterobacter > Enterobacter sp. GER_MD16_1505_Eko_090. Next base: position 174,768 of record NZ_PUQF01000001.1, read on the forward strand.
TCAATCCTTCGGTTTAAACCGCAACAGCCGGTTGGCGTTGCTGACCACGGTGATGGAGGAGAGCGCCATCGCCGCGCCCGCGACCACCGGGTTCAGCAGCGTACCGGTCAGCGGCCACAAAATACCGGCCGCAATTGGGATCCCGAGGGTGTTATAGACGAACGCCCCCAGCAGGTTCTGCTTCATGTTGCGCAGCGTGGCTTTCGAAATGGCCAGCGCATCGGCCACGCCCATCAGGCTGTGGCGCATCAGCGTGATGGCCGCGGTTTCGATGGCCACGTCGCTGCCGCCGCCCATCGCGATCCCCACATCCGCCTGGGCCAGCGCCGGGGCATCGTTGATGCCGTCGCCGACCATTGCCACCTGACGGCCCTGGCGTTGCAGGTTTTTAATGGCGTCCGCTTTGCCGTCCGGCAGTACGCCCGCAATCACCTCATCAATACCGGCTTCTTTCGCGATGGCGTTGGCGGTGGTCGGGTTATCCCCGGTCAGCATCACCAGACGGTAGCCCGCACGGTGCAGGCGCTGTAAGGCGTCCACGCTGTCCTGGCGAAGCGGATCGCGCACGGCCAGCAGCGCGGCGGCTTTGCCGTCCACCGCCAGCAGAACCGGGGTAGCGCCCTGAGACGCCTGCGCCTTCAGCTCGTTTTCCAGCGCGGCGGTATCAATACCGTTTTCATTGAGCAACGCCTGGTTGCCCAGCAGCAGCGCGTGGCCTTCTGCCTCACCGCTCACGCCGAGCCCGCGCAGGGTGCGGAAGTTGCTCACCTGCGGCAGGGCAGACGCATTGGCTTTATCGAGAATAGCGCGCGCCAGCGGATGGCTTGAGCCTTGCTCCAGCGCGGCGGCGAGACGCAGCGCCTCCTCTTCGGAAATGCCTGCGGTCGTGACGGCGACCACCTGCGGTTTACCTTCCGTCAGCGTGCCGGTTTTATCAAACACCAGCGTGTCGAGGGTGCTGGCCCGCTGCAGCGCGTCCGCGTCCCGCACCAGTACGCCAAATTCGGCCGCGCGCCCTACGCCGGAGATAATCGACATCGGCGTCGCCAGGCCAAGGGCGCAAGGACAGGCGATGATCAGCACCGTGGTGGCGATCACCAGGGTATACACAATCTGCGGCGCGGGGCCGAAGAAGTACCAGATCGCCGCGCTTAGCAGGGCAATGCCGACCACCACCGGCACAAAAATGGCCGAGATTTTGTCAGCAAGCTGGCCAATCTCCGGCTTGCTGCTCTGCGCCTGGCGTACCATGCGGATAATACGCGACAGCGTGGTGTGGCTGCCGACGGCGCTGGCGGTGAACAGCACGCTGCCGTCCTGCACGACCGTACCGGCATGCACGGCGTCGCCGTCGGATTTCTGCTGGGGGATCGGTTCCCCGGTCAGCATCGCTTCATCCAGCCAGGCTTCGCCCTGGGTTATCTTACCGTCAACGGGAACGCGGTCGCCGGTGGTCAGACGCAGCGTCATGCCGGGCTGAACCTCGGCCAATGGAACGCTCTTTTCCCCCTCGTCCGTGACCACGCGGGCCGTCGGCGGGGTTAAATCAAGCAATCTTTCCAGCGCTTTCGAGGAACGCTGACGGGCGCGGGCTTCCAGCATATGGCCTAAGTTGATCAGGCCGATAATCATCGCGCTCGCTTCATAATAGAGATGCCGCGCTTCCATCGGGAACCACTGGGGCCAGACGTTCACGCTCATGGAATAGAGCCACGCCGCGCCGGTCCCGAGGGCGACCAGGGTATCCATCGTCGCGGTACGGTTTTTCAGGCTCTTCCAGGCGCTGGTATAGAAATGCCCGCCTGCAAACACCATCACCGCAAGGGTAATCAGACCAATCACCATCCACAGGGTGCGGTTGTCGTCGGTGACCATCATGTTGTCACCCATCATGCCCCACACCATCACCGGAATACCCACCAGCAGGGCAACGATGGCCTGCCAGCGGAAGCGCTTCATGGTGGCGATAGCCGTTTCCTGCTGGCGCTCGCGGCGTTCGGCATCATCTTCGATGGCCTCCGCGCCGTAGCCCGCTTTTTCAACGGCCTGCACTAGCTTTGCGGCGGAGGCGCTGCCCATTACCAGCGCAGTGCGCTCCGCGAGATTGACCCGTGCCTGCGCGACGCCCGGGACCGCCTGCAGGGCGTTTTGTACCCGGGAGACGCAGCTGGCGCAGCTCATGCCGTTGATCAGCAGCTGTTGGCTGTCATCAATATCATCCGCTGCCGGAAGCTCAGGAGTGGCCGCTGTCAGTGCTTCCGACGGGGATGATGACTCTGCCAGCGGTTTAGCCTTTGGGTGGCTTAACTCCGCCCCGTAACCGGCCTGTTTAATGGTATCAATCAGCGCGTCCGCGCTGGCGCTGCCGGTCACGGCGGCATGGTCGATAGTCACTTCAGCGCTTTCAACGTCAGGACGCTGTTCCAGGCTTTCTTTAACGCGTTTGACGCAGTGGCCGCAGGAGAGGCCGTCCAGCGTCAGGTCGATAGTGTGAGACATAACAAAACTCCCGTATAATATATTGGTCAGTTGTTGACCGGAGTAACGCTTTTCGCTAACTGTTATGAAGGTTAAACCTTCCATCAAGGGGAAGGTCAAGGGGGAAATGTGAATATCAGTGACGTGGCAAAAAAAACCGGCTTAACCAGCAAAGCGATCCGCTTTTATGAAGAGAAGGGGCTGGTAACGCCGCCGCTGCGCAGTGAAAATGGCTACCGCAGCTACACGCAGCTGCATCTCGATGAGCTGACGCTGCTGCGCCAGGCAAGACAGGTCGGGTTTAATCTGGAAGAGTGCGGCGAGCTGGTTAACCTGTTCAACGATCCTAAGCGTCACAGCGCCGACGTGAAAAAACGCACCCTGGAAAAGGTGGCCGAAATTGAACGCCACATCGTCGAACTGCAGGCGATGCGCGAACAGCTGCTGCAGCTCGCGGACTCCTGTCCGGGGGATGACAGCGCCGACTGCCCGATTATTGATAATCTTGCCGGCTGCTGCCACCGCAAAACCCACGCTTAACAGGCTTTTACCCGCAGGGTAATGCCTTCCACCGCAATGACTTCAACCCGCGTGCCGGCGCTGAGGTCATCGTCGGCCACCACCGGCCACGAGCTGTCGCCTACGCGCATATGCCCGCGTCCGTTCACCAGCGCGGTGTCGAGGGTAAAACGCTTGCCGACAATCTGCTGTCCGCGCTGGTTAAGGTGGGCGTCCACCGGTTTCTGCTCGTTAACCCGCCGGTTAAGCCAGCGCCACCACAGCCAGGCGGCCACCAGCGTCAGCGCGGCAAACAGCGCCCCCTGCCACGCCCAGTCCAGGGGAAGGATCCAGACCAGAAGACCGGTAATGACGGCGGCAACACCGCTCCAGAGCAGGTAGCCGTTGCCGCCCAGCATCTCCGCTGCCAGCAATAAGCCACCGAGACTTAGCCAGAAGGCATGAGGATGTGCAACGATGAGCTCAATCATTTTTTACGCTCGTTTCCGCTGTCCTTGATCAGTTCGGCGATCCCCGCGATAGAGCCCATCAGGCTGCTGGCATCCAGCGGCATCATCACCACTTTGCTGTTGTTCGCCGAGCCGATCTCTTTCAGCGCGTCGGTATATTTTTGCGCAACGAAGTAGTTCACGGCCTGAATATCACCGGCGGCAATCGCCTCGGACACCATCTGGGTCGCGCGGGCTTCCGCTTCGGCGGAACGTTCACGCGCTTCCGCCTGTAAGAACGCGGACTGACGGTCGCCTTCCGCTTTCAGGATCTGCGACTGTTTTTCCCCTTCCGCTTTGAGGATCTCCGCCTGGCGTACCCCTTCGGCTTCCAGAATGTAGGCGCGCTTGGTTCGCTCGGCTTTCATCTGGGCGTTCATGGAGGCGATCAGCTCCGCCGGCGGGCGCACGTCGCGGATCTCGATGCGGGTGACTTTGATCCCCCACGGGTTGGTGGCCTCATCGACAATGTGCAGCAGGCGGGTGTTAATGCTGTCGCGCTGGGAAAGCATCTCGTCCAGCTCCATCGAGCCGAGTACGGTACGGATGTTGGTCATCGTCAGGTTGACGATCGCCAGCTCCAGGTTGCTGACCTCATAGGCCGCTTTCGGCGCATCAATCACCTGAATAAAACAGACGGCGTCGATGGTGACGTTGGCGTTATCCTTGGAGATCACTTCCTGGGACGGAATGTCCAGAACCTGCTCCATCATGTTGATCTTGCGGCCGATTCTGTCCATGAACGGGACAATCAGGCTTAAGCCGGGCTGGAGCGTGTTGGTGTAACGGCCGAAACGCTCGACGGTCCACTGATAACCCTGAGGGACAATTTTGACGCCAGCGCCCACGATAACCAGCGCAACGAAAATAAGGACGGGAACAACGATAAGCATAAAAACCTCCTGTTTTGCATGCCGTGATGAGTGAAAGTGTGTATTTATTGCTCGTAAGTATAGGTAAAGTCAGAGATGAAGCCATCACCCGCTTCGGCAATGGCTTTGGATAATCCCTGGTAGTAATGCTCCAGCCCCCGCGCTTCGATACGCTGGATCTGTTCGCGAAGGGGGGCGCAGAACAGAACGGCATTCCCCGCTTCAACGCGTTTGTTATTCGGTGGAAGGTCGCCCGCGATGGCTTTAAACCAGGTTCTGATGCCCTGCTTTAAATTATGCGGCGCTTTTGCCAGGTTATCCATGCCCGTCAGGATCTGCAGAGTAGGGAACTCATCGGCCTGCACGGCGGTTTTCATGCGCGCAAAGAACTGGCTGAACAGCTCGAACGATCCCAGATCGGTGACGCGGGGCTTGGTGGTTTTACCGTTTTTATTGCCGATTTTACCTGCCGCTGACGCCGTGGCCGGAACCGCGTTGACTTTTTCCAGCTCCAGCCCGAACAGCAAATTGCAGTGCGCGCGGCGCGCTTTCAGCGGGTAGGACATCAGGACGTCAATGAACTGTGTGGCTTTCACATCCGCAAGATTGTGGTTGATAAGCCACTGGGTGCGCGAAAATTCCGCCGGAGAGACGAACCAGTCCGGCACCTCATTGAAGCGTTTTGATTTGCCTTTACCGTCAAATTCAAGGAAGTGTGTCCCGTTGTCGAAGGCAAAATAGCAATTTTTGAAGCTGCCGATCGTGGTGTTCACGATGAGCGCCTTCTTAACAAAGTCCACCACCTCTTCACCCATCACAAAACGCGTGCGTTCCGACGATTTGATGACGTCCATTAATGTTTCGACATCAGGAACACCAGGCTTCAGGGAGGGAAACTCATAAAAAATATGTGCCATGCTGCATACTTCCTGTAGTGATGGTGGTGACAATTTGCAAACAAAAAGCTTAACACTTGCTTCAGCGTGAGGCTATTCGCGCTGCGCGGGCGAAAGGATTATGCTACAGACGGTTATGACAAAAAGCGGTCAACGGAAGCGCAATGAACGATAAAAAAAACGTATTACTGCTCAGGGATGTCGGATTTCGAGTCGGGGAAAACACGATCCTGCAGCACGTCGGGTTTAGCCTGTCGCCGGGCGAGTTTAAATTAATCACGGGTCCCTCAGGCTGTGGGAAAAGCACGCTGCTGAAGATTGTGGCGTCACTCCTCAGCCCGACGGAGGGCGCCATTCTGTTTGAAGGCGAAGATATCGCCTCGCTTTCTCCGGAAAGCTATCGCCAGCAGGTCTCGTACTGCGTGCAAACGCCCGTGCTTTTTGGCGTTACGGTCTATGACAACCTGATTTTTCCGTGGCAAATCCGCAATAAAACGCCGGAGCCGGAAAAGTTTATCCAGGATCTGGCCCGCTTTGGCCTGGCGCAGGAGACGCTGAGCAAATCCATCAACGCGCTGTCGGGCGGAGAAAAGCAGCGGGTCTCGCTGATCCGCAATCTGCAGTTTTTACCGAAGGTGTTGTTGCTGGACGAAATCACCAGCGCGCTCGATGACGTCAACAAGCGCAACGTTAACGAGATTATTCATCGTTACGCCCGGGAGCAGAACATTGCCGTGCTGTGGGTGACGCACGACGCTAACGAAATAACCCATGCGGATGACGTAATCACGCTCCAGCCGCACGGCGGGAAAATGCAGGAGGCAAACCGTGGGTGAGCATAACATTACGAACGAATCGCTGGCCTTTTCGATGGTGCTGGTGCTGATTGCGATTGTGGTCAGCTACCGGGAAAAGCTGGGGCTGGAAAAAGATATCGTGTGGAGTATCTGCCGCGCGGTGATTCAGCTCATCATCGTCGGCTATGTGCTGAAGTATATCTTCAACGTTAACCACGCGGTGCTGACGCTGCTGATGGTGCTGTTTATCTGCTTTAACGCGGCGTGGAATGCGCAAAAGCGCAGTAAATACATTGATAAGGCGTTTATCTCATCGTTTATTGCGATTACCACCGGAACGGCGCTCACGCTGGCGGTGCTGGTGCTCTCCGGCTCGATTGAGTTTACGCCGATGCAGGTCATCCCTATCTCGGGGATGATCGCGGGGAACGCGATGGTGGCCGTTGGGCTCTGTTATAACAACCTCGGCCAGCGTTTCAGCAGCGAACAGCAGCAGCTGCAGGAGAAACTAAGCCTGGGGGCAACGCCAAAAGTGGCCTCGGCGCGGCTGATTCGCGAGAGCATTCGCTCATCGCTGATCCCTACGGTAGATTCCGCCAAAACGGTGGGGCTGGTGAGCCTGCCGGGCATGATGTCGGGGCTGATTTTTGCCGGTATCGATCCGGTAAAAGCGATTAAGTATCAGATCATGGTGACGTTTATGCTGCTTTCCACGGCAAGCCTGTCCACCATCATTGCCTGCTACCTGACCTATCGGAAGTTCTACAACGCGCGCCACCAGCTGGTGGTGACGCAGTTGAAAAAGACGGGGTAACATCGTCTTTGTAGGCCCGGTAAGGCGAAGCCGCCACCGGGCTTTTTTATCAATACAACAGCGCGTAAAGCTGACGACGATACTTCGACGCCAGCGCGTCGCCGGTGCCCAGCGCGGCCAGGATCTCCTGGAACATCTTGCGCGCCTGACCGTCTGCGGCGGCTAAATCTTTTTGCAAATGGCTGAAGAGCAGCTCAAGCGCCTCTTCGTTACGCCCCACCTGATGCAGCTGCAGCGCAAGCTGGCTTGCCAGCGCGGCATCCGCCGGGTTGTCGGCAACCTGCTGCTGCAGCTGCTGAATTTCCGGGGTATCCGCCGCCTGCTTCAGCAGCTCAATCTGTGCAACCAGCCCCTGATAGCGGGTGTCCTGATCCTGCAGCGGAACCGTCTTAAGTACGGCCTCCGCGTCCTCTGAGCGGTGCAGGGCGATCTGCGTCTCCGCCAGCAGCAGACCAATCTGGCTGTTCTGTTTTGACAGCTGCCACGCCTCTTTCAGCAGCGGCAGCGCCTCGTCGTATTTGCCTTCCTGCATCAGCGCCATGCCTTCCTGCGCTTTCAGCTCTTCTTCGCGCGGCAGCACCTTATCCAGCAGGGCGCGGATAGCCTCTTCCGGCTGCGGCCCCTGGAAGCCATCAACAGGCTGGCCGTTCTGGAACAGATAGACGGTAGGAATGGCGCGCAGACCAAACTGAGACGCGACCATCGGCTCGGCGTCACAGTCCAGCTTCGCGAGAATGAACTGACCGTTGTACTGGGCGGCAAGGCTTTCCAGCACCGGCGTCAGCTGCAGACAGTGTTGGCTACGTTCAGACCAGAAGTAGAACAGGACCGGTTTGGTCATCGACTGTTCAAGAGTCTGTTGCAGGTTAGCTTCTGTGATATTGACGATATTCTGTACGGACATGCGGCTTTCTCTTTTGTCGGTTTGTTCTTTACATGGGGATGCGCGTCGTCGCTTCAACTCAACCGTGTAAAATTTTGTCCATTATCCGGCCCGGCAGCAGGCGTTTTAACCAGCCGACGGCGTGGGTGACCAGCGTCACCGGATAGCGCATTTTGGGATGTTCACTCTCAAAAGCATGGCGCACTTTTGCCACCACCGCCTCGGGCCCGAGGGTAAAACGTGCGGCGATGCCGGGGTTCTCGACCGGTTTATCCGCCTGCGTCTGGTTAACGTTTTCGGTAAAGCGGGTGCGGATCGGGCCGGGTTCAATCAGGCTGACCTTAATGCCGCTGTGGCGTAGCTCCATGCGCAGGGCGTCGGACCAGGCCTCCAGCGCATATTTACTGGCGGCGTAGGCGCCGCGGCCCGGGGTGGAAATCAGCCCCATCACCGACGACGTCATCACGATGCGCCCTTCACCGTGCGGCAGCATCGCGGGGAGCAGACGCATGGTGAGCTGATGTACGCCGAAAAAGTTGGTCGAAAACTGCTTCTCCAGCGTTTCGCGGGAGAGGGTATCCAGCGGGCCATACACGCCGTAACCGGCATTATTAAACAGGCCGTAAAGACGATTACCGGTCAGGGCGATCACCTCATCGGCGGCGTGGTCAACGCTCTCCGGCGAGTCCATATCCAGCAGCACGCCGGTAAAGCCCAGCCCGTTCATGCGTTCGACATCGTCGGGTTTGCGACAGGCCGCCAGAACCCGAAACCCCTGGCGCTTCAATTCGAGCGCGCTTTCCAGACCGATTCCACTGGAACATCCTGTAATTAAGACCGATTTTTGCATAACTTTACCTGTCAGGATCTCCGCTTAATCAGGAGTCATGTTTAACTAAAGGAGCCAGCCGCGTTGCCATCCAGTCGGCAATAAACGGCTGCGCATCGCGATTGGGGTGGATCCCGTCGTCTTGCATCCACTGGGGTTTGAGATAGACCTCTTCCATGAAAAATGGCAGCAGCGGAATATCAAACTCTTTGGCAAGCTTGGGGTAGATCGCGCTAAAGGCCTCATTATACCGACGACCGTAATTGGCGGGCAGGCGAATTTGCATCAGCAGCGGCTGGGCGTTTGCCGCCTTGATCTCCTGCAAAATGGTGCGCAGCGTATCCTCCGTTTGCTGTGGCTGGAAACCGCGCAGGCCATCATTACCGCCGAGCTCAACCAGCACCCAGCGCGGCTGATGCTGTTTGAGCAGCGCAGGCAGGCGCGATAAACCTTGCTGTGAGGTATCGCCGCTGATGCTGGCGTTGATTACAGGCGTTTTGCTCTGCCATTTGTCATTGAGCAGAGCGGGCCAGGCCGCGCCAGCCGCCATGCGATAGCCGGCGCTCAGGCTGTCGCCGAGAACCAGTAACGTGTCCGCTGCCGCCGCGCGGAAAGTCATCAGAATCAAAAACAGGAAGGGCAAATGCCAGCGGAAAACAGTGTTGAAGTTCATCATCTTAAGAAGTCCGTCGGTCAGGGGGAACACGAGCTTTCCATCCTTACTGGAGTTGAACTCGTTGTCAAACGCGCTGAAACCATCGCGCTGATTGGCGAATCCGGTTCCGGTAAGTCCACGCTGCTGGCGATTTTAGCCGGTCTGGACGACGGCAGCAGCGGCGAGGTCCACCTTGTCGGGCAGCCGCTGCATCAGCTTGATGAAGAGGCGCGGGCCGCGCTGCGCGCGCGTCACGTTGGTTTTGTCTTTCAGTCCTTTATGCTGATCCCAACCCTGAACGCCCTGGAAAACGTCGAGCTCCCGGCGCTGTTGCGCGGTGAAAACAGCCGTGAAAGCCGCGCTCATGCGAAGGCGCTGCTGGAACAGCTCGGTCTGGGGAAACGTCTCGACCATCTTCCCGCCCAGCTTTCCGGCGGTGAGCAGCAGCGCGTGGCGCTGGCCCGCGCGTTTAACGGCCGCCCTGAGGTGCTGTTTGCCGATGAGCCTACCGGCAACCTTGACCGTAAAACCGGTGACAGGATTGCCGACCTGCTGTTTTCGCTCAACCGCGAGCACGGCACCACGTTGATCCTCGTCACCCACGATCCGCAGCTCGCGGCGCGCTGCGACCGTCGCCTGCGGCTGGTGAACGGTGTTCTGCAGGAGGAAGCATGATTACCCGCTGGTTCTGGCGCGAGTGGCGCTCGCCCTCGCTGCTGATTGTCTGGCTGGCGCTCAGCCTGGCGGTGGCCTGCGTGCTGGCGCTCGGCAGCGTCAGCGACCGCATGGAAAAAGGGCTCAGCCAGCAGAGCCGGGAGTTTATGGCGGGGGACAGGGCGCTGGAAAGCTCCCGCCCCGTGCCGCCGGGCTGGATTGAAGCAGCGCGCAAAGAAGGGCTGAAGGTGGGAGAGCAGCTCACCTTCCAGACCATGACCTTTGCGGGCGACATGCCGCAGCTGGCGAGCGTCAAGGCCGTCGATGATATCTACCCGATGTACGGTGACTTACAGACCAGTCCGCCGGGGTTAAAGCCGACGCCCGGTACGGTGCTGCTGGCATCGCGTCTGATGGCGCTGCTGAACCTCAAACCCGGCGACAGTATCGACGTCGGCGACGCCACGCTGAAAATCGCCGGGGAAGTGGTGCAGGAGCCCGACGGCGGATTTAACCCGTTCCAGCTTGCGCCGCGTCTGCTGATGAACACCGCGGATGTCGCGGCCACCCATGCGGTACAGCCGGGCAGCCGCGTTACCTGGCGCTATAAGTTTGGCGGCACGCCCGCCCAGCTTGCCGCGTATGAAAAATGGCTTCTGCCGCAGCTCAAACCGGAACACCGCTGGTACGGGCTGGAGCAGGACGAGGGGGCGCTCGGTAAATCTCTGGAGCGCTCTCAGCAGTTCCTGCTGCTGTCGGCCCTGTTGACCCTGCTGCTGGCGGTGGCGGCGGTGGCCGTGGCGATGGGGCACTACTGCCGCAGCCGCTACGACCTGGTGGCGATCCTCAAAACCCTCGGGGCGGGCCGGGCGCAGCTGCGCAAGCTGATTGTCGGCCAGTGGCTGATGCTGCTGGTCCTGTCGGCGCTGACCGGCGGAATAATGGGGCTGCTGTTTGAAAAACTGCTGATGGTGATGCTGAAACCGGTGCTCCCGGCCGCCTTGCCGCCGGCCAGCCTCTGGCCGTGGCTGTGGGCGATGGGCGCGATGACGGTGATCTCGGTGCTGGTGGGGCTTCGGCCCTACCGCCTGCTGCTCGCCACGCAGCCGCTGCGCGTGCTTCGCAACGATGTGGTGGCGAACGTCTGGCCGCTGAAGTTCTACCTTCCGGTGATTATTGCGGTGGCGGTGGGGCTGCTGGCGTGGCTGATGGGCGGCAGCACGCTGCTGTGGGCGGTGCTGGCCGGGGCGGTTGTGCTGGCGCTGCTGTGCGGCGTGCTGGGCTGGATACTGCTCAACCTCCTGAAAAGGGTGACGGTAAAATCCCTGCCCGTGCGCCTGGCGGTCAACCGTCTGCTGCACCAGCCCTGGTCTACGCTCAGCCAGCTGTCGGCGTTCTCGCTGTCGTTTATGCTGCTGGCGCTGCTGCTGGTGCTGCGCGGCGATCTGCTCGACCGCTGGCAGCAGCAGCTTCCACCGGAAAGCCCGAACTATTTCCTGATCAATATCGCCCCTGAGCAGGTTACGCCGCTGAAGGGCTTCCTGTCGGAGCATCACATCATCCCCGAATCGTTCTATCCCATCGTTCGCGCGCGTCTGACGCAGATCAACGGCCAGCCAACGGAGGGGAACAAGGACGAGTCGCTGAACCGCGAGCTGAATCTGACATGGCAGGATAAACGCCCTGATCACAACCCGATAACCGCCGGCACCTGGCCGCCAAAAGCGGGAGAGGTGTCGATGGAGGAGGGGCTGGCGACGCGGCTGAACGTGAAGCTGGGAGACAGCGTGACCTTCACCGGCGATACCCAGGATTTCACCGCGAAAGTCACCAGCCTGCGTAAGGTGGACTGGGAGAGCCTGCGGCCCAACTTCTTCTTTATCTTCCCGCCGGGGGCGCTGGACGGGCAGCCGCAGAGCTGGCTGACCAGCTTCCGCTGGGAAAACGGCAACGGCATGCTGACCCAGCTCAACCGGGAGTTTCCGACGGTCAGCCTGCTGGATATCGGTGCGATCCTCAAACAGGTGGGGCAGGTGCTGGAGCAGGTGAGCCGCGCGCTGGAGGTGATGGTGGTGCTGGTGACGATCTGCGGCGTGCTGTTGCTGCTGGCCCAGGTGCAGGTGGGCATGCGCCAGCGCCATCAGGAACTGGTGGTTTACCGCACGCTGGGGGCGGGTAAGCGGCTGCTGCGAATGACGCTCTGGAGCGAGTTTGCGCTGCTGGGGCTGGTGGCCGGTCTGGTGGCCGCCATTGGCGCAGAGACGGCGCTGGCGGTGCTGCAGACAAAGGTGTTCGACTTCCCGTGGGAGCCTGACTGGCGTCTTTGGTTGACTCTGCCTCTGTGCGGCGCGGGGCTGCTTTCCCTCTGCGGAGGCTGGCTCGGCACGCGGCTGCTAAAGGGCAAAGCCCTGTTCCGTCAGTTTGCGAGTTGATTTAGTGTAGTGATAATTACGCACCGGATCTTTATGCCGGTGCGTAGTGTTTAAATAGCACAAAGTGATAATACCCACTCATTTAGTAGCACAAAACATTAAAAACCCAACCACACAGCCCGATTATTTCCAGTTAATATTCACCCGCTAAATATTTAGCAGCGTGTCTATTAAGGAAAAATAATGACTATAAAAAAATCAGCGCTGGCGGCAACGATTGGCGCGGCAGTGGCATTAACGACCTTCGCTTCTCAGGCGGAAATCACCGTTCTTAAGCAGGATCCTCAGGCGGGTAACCCGCTGAGCCGCCTGAACTTCACCGTTGGCGGCAGTATTCGTCCTCAGTTCCAGAACATGACCGGCGACGACGGGAAAAACAGCTACAAGCGTAACGGCTTTGACGGCGGCACCCGCTTCCGTTTCGCGGCAGATTACTACCTGTTTGATGACATCAGCTGGATCAGCTACTACGAGCTGGGTGTGAATATTCCTGCGCAGTTTAACTGGGATCACCACTACGCCGAAGGCGCACACGACACCACGCGTCGTATGCTCTATACCGGTCTGAAGAGCGACACCTGGGGTACGCTGACCTTCGGTCAACAGAACAGCGTTTACTATGATGTGGTGGGCGCGAAAACCGATATCTGGGACTACGACATGATCGGTCAGGCACCGGGTAATGGGATCAACGGCGATTACGACGGCTCTTACCGTTCACGCCAGATGCTGAAATATAAGAAAACCGTGGGCGATGCTGACATTTATGCATCCTACCTGTTTGAAGACAGCGAATTCCTGCCGGGCAACGGCCTGCGCTACAAGCGTAAAGGCGGCGGCTCGCTGGGTCTGGATTACCACCTGACTACCGACCTGACCTGGGGCGCCGCGTGGAACTACACCCGCGCCGACATGCGTAACCCGGACAACGGCGACAGCAAAACCTACGACCAGAACATCCTCGGTACCGCACTGAGCTGGACCCCGGACAACTGGACCTTCTCCGCAGGCGGCGGCTGGTACCAGAACTTCCTGACCACCAAAAAAGTGTCTGTTAACGACTACTTTGCGGGCGACGCGTGGGGTATTGAGTACTTCGCAGGGTACAAATTCCCAGTCGGTCAGTACGCGGTTAAATCCATCCAGCCTTACTTCATGGGTGACCGCATTGAGTACGTGAACGGCCGTAACTACCAGCGCATCGACAACGGCGTGGGTATCAGCTTCCAGCTGGATTACGGTTTCCGCGTGGATTACGAACACGTGTTCACCTCCAGCACCGACAACCTGGGCGACATGAACCTGGTGCGTCTGCGTTACGACTTCTAAGCCGTCTGTTCCCCGGTGGCGCTGCGCTTACCGGGGCCACAACAGTACGCGTAGGCCGGGTAAGGCGTAGCCGCCACCCGGCTTTATTTTTCAGCGATCAAGCCACTCAGCAATTTCTTCGTACGTCCCGCGATACACAATCTTTTCCGCCTTTTTCTCCAGCTGATAGCCGTACATCGGGTCGTAATAGTCGTTCAGGAGCGGTACAAGCCAGCTGAAGTGCGCGTCAGTGCGGCCAGAGCGTTGCTGTTCCAGCAGCGCGGAGTCTAACAGCGCGGTAAATTCCGCAAAGCGCTGCAGCCCAAGACGGCGGCGTATGGCAAACAGGCCGTGATGCAGGTACTCGCTGTATTCTTTCCAGCCCGCTTCCTCGCCGTAGGCGGCAGAAAAGTCCGCCCACATATGGTCGAAATACTCTTCGCGCAGGCGCTCAAGACGAATGTCAAACGGATCCTCTACCACCACGATAGGGGCTTCAACCATGCGGTCGCGCAGGCAGGCTGGCAGGTGGTTTGAGCCAATCATCCGGCCTTCATCTTCCAGCACCCAGCGCGCGGCGTCTTTTTTCAATAGCTCAACCGCAAGGTGATTTTCAAAGCTGGCCTGAGAAAGCTGCGGCGTGAGCGTGCGGCCAAATGACGAGCCGCGATGGTGCGCCAGCCCTTCCAGATCGATACCCTGCGCGTGCTGCTTCACCAGCAGGGTTTTACCGTTCCCGGTACAGCCGCCGATAAGCACCATCGGCTTTTGTGACTGCTCAATGGTCACCTGAATCGCCGTCTGGCGCAGGGCCTTATAGCCACCGCGGATCAGCGGGTAGTCGATACCCGCCTCTTTCAGCCAGGCCTGCGAGATATGCGAGCGCTGGCCGCCGCGCGCGCAGCAGAGAAAGCCCTCAGGATGGGCAAGGCTGGCTTCGCGCCAGGCGTTGATGCGGGCGTCACGCGTGTCGCCGCTCACCAGGCGATGGCCGAGCGCCAGCGCGGCGTCCGGTCCCTGACGTTTATAACAGGTGCCGACGGCGGCGCGCTCGTCATCGTTCATTAAAGGCAGGTTGACTGCCGCTGGCATCGCGCCCTGGGCAAATTCGATCGGCGCGCGAACGTCGATTAAAGGGGTATCGGACGCGAGGATCGCGCGATAGTCCGTTCCATCGTTCATGGTTATTCCAGAAGAAAGCTAAGCAGCAATGGGCGGGAATTGTACGCCGGGGAAAGAGGAGGTCAACTCCCCGGCGGAGGGAGAACTATTTAAGCTTAGATTGTGCCCAGACAATACCGCTCGCGTATTCCGGCGGCAGGAGCGGGATCATGGCTTCCAGCGTGGCGCTCAGACGGCCCGTGTCGCTGTCGTTCAGGTTCAGGTGGCCGACTTTACGACCCTCGCGGACCTCTTTGTCATACCAGTGCAGATGCACCAGCGGCAGCTTCAGCCAGTCGTAGTTCAGATCGGTGCCGATCAGGTTGATCATCACCGACGGGCTGTTCACCACCGGCTGCGGCAGCGGCAGGTCGGTAATGGCGCGCAGGTGCAGCTCGAACTGGCTGATGGAGGCGCCGTTTTGCGTCCAGTGGCCGCTGTTGTGCACGCGCGGCGCAAGTTCATTGATCAGCAGACCGGACGGGGTGATAAAGCACTCCATTGCCATGACGCCGACATAACCGAGTTCGTGCATGATGGCAGAGAGCATCTCTTCCGCCTGCGCCTGCTGGTCGGCATTGGCGTGCGGGAAGGCGACGCTGGTGCGCAGAATGCCGTCCTGATGCAGGTTATGCGTCAGCGGATAAAACACCGTGCGGCCGTCATGCCCGCGCGCGCCAACCAGCGAGACTTCACCGCTGAAGTTAATGCCCTGCTCAACGATGCACTCGCCGTAGCAGTCATTCGGCAGCTCGGCGGTGTCGCCTGCGCGCAGGCGCCACTGGCCGCGGCCGTCGTAGCCACCCACGCGGCGCTTCACGATCGCCAGCTCGCCCAGCATGGCGAAGACGTCGTTCCACTCGCTTTTATCGGACAGGAGCTGCCACGGCGCGGTCGCGAGGCCGAGCTTGTCGAACAGCTGCTTTTGCGTCAGGCGGTCGGCAACGATCGGAAACACGTCGCGGTTAACGAAGGCGTTATGACGCGCCAGCTCGCGGGTCAGAGCGGTCTCCGGCCAGCGTTCAATCTCGGCGGTGATCACGCTCTGGTGGAATGGGACGGCTTCCGGCTCGGCGTCCAGCCCGACGGGCCAGACGGCAATACCCAGCGGCTCACCGGCCTGACGCAGCATGCGGCCTAACTGGCCGTTACCAAGGACGCAAACCTGCTTCATGCCGCACCCCGCGGGTCCGGGTTGTCCAGCACTTCGTCGGTCTGGGCTTTACGCCACGCCGCCAGACGCTGATGTAAGTCTTTATCGTGCGTCGCCAGGATCTGCGCGGCCAGCAGGGCGGCGTTTGCGGCACCCGCTTTGCCAATCGCCAGCGTGCCGACAGGAATACCGCGCGGCATCTGAACGATGGAGTAGAGGCTGTCCACACCGCTTAACGCGGCGCTCTGTACCGGAACGCCCAGAACCGGCACCAGGGTTTTGGCGGCAATCATGCCCGGCAGATGTGCTGCGCCGCCCGCACCGGCGATGATCACCTCATAACCGTTCTCTTCGGCGCTTTCGGCGAAGCTGAACAGTTTGTCCGGCGTACGGTGTGCAGAGACCACTTCAACGTGGTGCGGAACATTCAGGATGTCAAAGATTTCGGCGGCGAACTGCATGGTAGCCCAGTCGCTTTTGGACCCCATCACGATGGCGACACGCGCCGGATTATTGCGGGAAGACATGCGTCTTAAAACTCCTGTGGTGCGAAACACACTGCTTTCGAGGGCACAGAGAATAGCATGTTATACGGGCAAGGAAAACGGTTGCGCGGTTAAATCTTGAGCCGTTGTTGCCATCAATTCATAACAAAACAGACCGCATTCTGGCGGTCTGTTTTCGTCGAGGGGCAATCATTATTTCGTCAGTTCAGCGGTCATATACACGCGATTGTCGACCTTCGCGCTGGTGATTTTATAAGACGCGCCCTGTTCAGCAGCCTGTGCAGCGATTTTCGCTTCTGCGCGGTCAAGGGTAGAGGCGGTTGCGCTCACGCTCTGCGCGAAAGAACCGAAAGAAACCAGGGAGAGAGCCGCAACTGCAACGAAAGTTTTGATGGATTTCATGGTCGTATTCCTTAAGTGTTTTGTCTGGGATAGGGCGTGTTGCCCTGATGTGATAAATAATAGGCCGACCACGGGCGGATTAAAATCGAAACAATTTGCCGATATTGTTCAAAAAAATAGAATGATGTGGAGGGGGTTAAAACGGAAACGCGATCAGCTCCACGCCCTCAGGCGTGACTTTGACCATGGAACCTTCGGTGTGCCAGGCACCCAATACCACGCGGTGTGCGGGCTGGCCGTTGGCGATGAGGGAATGCACGTCAGGACGATGGGTATGACCGTGGATCAGCCACTGAACGTCATGCTTTTCCATTACCCGCACGACCGCCTGCGGATTGACGTCCATGATGGTCATGGATTTGCTGCTGTTGGCGGCTTTACTGCCTGCGCGCATTCTGGCGGCGATGCGGTTGCGGATAAAGAGCGGCAGGGCAAGGAACACCTTCTGGATCCACGGGGTGTGGACTTTGGCGCGAAACGCCAGGTAGCCGGTATCGTCGGTGCAGAGCGTGTCGCCGTGCATGATCAGGACCTTGCGGCCGTAGAGGTCGAGCACCTGTTCTTCCGGCAGCAGCGTCATGCCGCTTTCACGGGCGTAGCGCTTGCCGATCAGGAAATCACGGTTGCCGTGAATGAAGTAGCAGGGGACGCCCGAATCCACCAGCGCGTGAATGGCGGCGGCCATTTCACGGTGCAGCGGGTTAGGATCGTCGTCGCCAATCCAGGCTTCAAAGAGGTCGCCCAGGATGTACAGCGCATCGGCGCTTTTCGCTTCACCGCGTAAAAAACGCAGAAAACCGGCGGTTATCGCCGGTTCTTCTGTTTGCAGATGAAGATCCGCAATAAAGAGTGTCGCCACCAATTACTCGCTGACGGTCACGCTGGTAATCACAACGTCTTCTTTTGGAACGTCCTGGTGCATACCGCTGCGGCCAGTAGAGACGGCTTTGATCTTGTCAACCACGTCCATACCTTCAACCACTTCTGCGAATACGCAGTAGCCCCAACCCTGCAGGCTTTCGCCGGAGAAGTTCAGGAAGTCGTTGTCCGCCACGTTAATGAAGAACTGCGCGGTCGCAGAGTGAGGCGCCTGAGTACGTGCCATCGCCAGCGTGCCGCGGGTGTTTTTCAGGCCGTTGTTCGCTTCGTTCTTGATCGGCTCTTTAGTGGCTTTCTGGTTCATGCCAGGTTCGAAACCGCCGCCCTGGATCATGAAACCGTTGATCACGCGGTGGAAAATGGTGTTGTTGTAGAAACCTTCGCGGCAGTAGTCCAGGAAGTTTTTAACTGTTTCAGGCGCTTTGTCATCAAAGGTTTTGATTACGATATCGCCATGATTAGTGTGGAAAGTAACCATTTTTGCATCCTGTTCCGTTATTGTGGTACGTCGACCCGCCTTCGGGTCATCTATAGGGGCTTGTTATAGCATAACCACAGGATGCGATCACCTTGCATTGTGTGCTGCTTCGGGTTTGAATTACGGGTAGAATAGCCGGTTTTCAACCACACACGTGTTTACATGGAATCTTCGATGTTAAAAATCTTTAATACAATGACGCGCCAAAAAGAGGAATTTAAACCTATCCATGCCGGGGAAGTCGGCATGTACGTGTGTGGTATTACGGTTTACGATCTCTGTCACATTGGCCATGGCCGTACCTTTGTCGCCTTCGACGTGGTGTCACGCTACCTGCGTTTTCTGGGGTACAAGCTGAAATATGTGCGCAACATCACCGACATCGACGATAAGATCATCAAGCGCGCGAATGAAAACAGCGAAAGCTTTGTCGCGCTGGTGGATCGCATGATCGCTGAGATGCACAAAGACTTCGACGCCCTGAATATTCTGCGTCCGGACAGCGAGCCGCGCGCGACCCACCATATTCACGAAATCATCGACATCACCGAGAAGCTGATCGCCCGCGGTCACGCGTATGTTGCCGACAACGGCGACGTGATGTTCTCCGTGCCGACGGACCCAACCTACGGTGCGCTTTCCCGTCAGGATCTGGACCAGCTCCAGGCCGGTGCCCGCGTTGATGTGGTTGACGTGAAGCGTAACCCGATGGACTTCGTGCTGTGGAAGATGTCCAAAGAGGGTGAACCAAGCTGGCCATCCCCGTGGGGCGACGGCCGTCCGGGCTGGCACATTGAATGTTCCGCGATGAACTGCAAACAGCTGGGCAAGCACTTCGACATTCACGGCGGCGGTTCAGACCTGATGTTCCCTCACCACGAAAACGAAATCGCGCAGTCCACCTGCGCCCACGGCGGCGAGTACGTGAACTACTGGATGCACTCCGGGATGGTAATGGTTGACCGCGAGAAGATGTCGAAATCGCTGGGTAACTTCTTTACCGTGCGCGACGTGCTGAAGTATTACGACGCGGAAACCGTGCGCTACTTCCTGATGTCTGGCCACTATCGCAGCCAGCTGAACTACAGCGAAGAGAACCTGAAGCAGGCGCGCTCGGCGCTGGAGCGTCTTTACACCGCGCTGCGCGGAACCGACAAGTCTGTTCCGGCGGCAGGCGGCGAAGCGTTCGAAGCACGCTTCGTTGAGGTGATGAACGACGACTTCAACACCCCGGAAGCCTACTCCGTGCTATTCGACATGGCGCGCGAAGTGAACCGCCTGAAGTCCGAGGATATGGCGGCCGCGAATGCGCTGGCGTCCCATCTGCGTAAGCTCTCTGCCGTGCTCGGCCTGCTGGAGCAGGAGCCGGACGCGTTCCTGCAGAGCGGTGCGCAGGCGGACGACGGTGAAGTGGCGGAGATTGAAGCGTTGATCAAGGCGCGTCTGGAAGCGCGTCAGGCGAAGGACTGGGCGGCGGCCGATGCGGCGCGTAACCGTCTGACCGAGATGGGCATCATTCTGGAAGACGGCCCGCAGGGAACGACCTGGCGCCGTAAGTAAGTCTGTAACGCCCGGTGACGCTTACGCTTACCGGGCCTACGGGCAAAAGTAGGCCGGGTAAGGCGCAGCCGCCACCCGGCTTTTTTTTACCTTCTTTTCCACCACAGCAACCCCATCAGCACGCCCCCCGGCAGCCACACCCACAGCAGTTCTGAAATAATCACCTGATGCCCGTACGGCGTGGTATAGCGTGAGAGCGCAAACGGCGCGACCTTAATCACCTGCCACGGCGCAAAGAAGCGTTCATCCGACCACGGCCACAGCCAGCCGACGCCTTTCCCGCCTGTGGTAATCGAATCCAGCAGGCTGTGCGACAGCAGTGACACGGTTAAAAACAGCCAGCATCGCGTCAGGCTGGCCCTGAACCATCGTCGTCCAGTCAGTACGCAAAGTATCGGCACCACGAAGGCAAACAGCAGGGAGTGGGTAAAGCCGCGATGGCCGAAAACGTTGCCGTACGCGACGCCGAACTTGAACGCCAGCACGTCGGCGTCCGGCAGTATGGCGAGGACAATACCGGCAAACAGCAGGCGGGGTGGGATAACTTTTGTCCCCAGGCCTAAGCCCAGGCAAAGCGGAACAGCAGCGTGTGTAATGACGGTAGGCATTGTGATTATCCATGGCAAATCATGGAAATATAGCAGTCATTCCGCGCTAAAAGACCTGTGCTAAATTCTGATTTTACGCCGACTCGCGTGCGATAAGCTGCCCGGAGAGCGTAATACGCTGGGTTTGCAGCGTCGGCTCCTTCAGCGTGCGAATAATCAGCCCGGCCGCCTGACGCCCCGTCTCTTCGCTGGCGGACGAAACGTAGGTAAACGAGGGAGAGGTGAGGTTCACGTGGAGCATATCTTCGAAACCGACCAGGGCGACCTGCTGCGTCAGAAAGACATCTTTACCCACCGTACGCCCAACCTGATGAATACCGGAGATGGAGCCGATCATGGCATCCGGCGAGTGGCAGAGCAGGGCGGTGATGGTATTGTTTTTTTCCAGCAGCTGGCGGGTGGCAAAACCTGCTGCCAGCGTGTCATCGCTGCAGGCCGGCGAGTATTCATCGCGCCAGACCAGTCCGTTTTGCGCCATCGCGCTGCGAAAGCCGAGCAGGCGCTGCTCGCGGATAAGGCAGCCTTCCCGTCCGCCTATGTAGGCGATATTACGATGACCGCGCTCGATAAGATAACGCACCGCCAGACTGGCCGCCTGCCGGTTATCACGCATCACCAGATTGCATTTTTCATCCAGCAGCGACTGAGAGACCACCACCAGCGGCAGAGGGCAGTGGCGAATCTTTTCCGGCAGGGTAGAGGTGCGGGTATCCGAGGCCAGATAGATCACCCCGGCGACGCCCTGCTGCTTAAACGACAGCAGGCAGCGCTCAAGCTGGTCATGGTCGTTCTGGGGCTGACCGAGAAAAACCATATACCCCTGTTTTTCAAGATCCTGAACAATGCTCGCCATCACCTTGATGGAGAAGCTGTCGCTAAAGTCGCGAAGGATCAGGCCAATCAGATTAGAGGTATTGGCGCGGAGGTTGGCAGCGGCAACGTTATGAACATAGCCCAGGGTATTGATGGCAGCGTTGACCTTCTCGATCGTTGCCTCTGAGATTTTCCCTTTCTGGCGCAGCACCAGCGATACGGTGGAAACCGACACGCCCGCGTGCTTCGCGACATCAATAATGCTGACTTTCTTCAAAACCGCTCCCTGAAATTTACCGATTATCAGCCAGATAAAACACGCCTCCCAGCGTACAGGAGACGTGTCGTTCAGGCATCTTATTATTTGCCGATCATGGTGGACATGGTCTGGGCGATAAACTGTGCTCTGGCACCGAAAATCACCTGAATACCGTTGTCGCCGACAAACACCACGCCGCGCGCGCCGAGTCCGTTAAGACCGTCTTTATCCACCGCGTCGCTTTTTGCCACTTCCAGACGCAGGCGGGTGATACAGGCGCCGACGGAGTCAATGTTATGCGCGCCGCCCAGCAGGGTGATGATCTCGGTCGCGAGCTCGGAATCCGATTTTTCATCCGCGTTGGCGGTTACTTCGGTGCGGCCCGGCGTTTTCACGTCGAAACGACGGATCACAAAGCGGAACGTGAAGTAATAAATCAGGCCCATTGGAATGCCGATGATAATGGCGCTCAGGAAGTGGGTCTGGTAGCCGTTAAACGACGGCAGGATCCCGAATGACAGATAGTCGATAAAGCCCGCAGAGAACGACTTGGCGATATGCGCATGCAGCAGGTACATGGTCATGTAGGCCAGACCCGCCATGATGGCGTTAAAGACGTACAGAATCGGCGCCACGAAGATAAAGGTAAACTCAACCGGTTCGGTGATCCCCGTCAGGAAGCAGGTCAGCGCCGCGGAGAACAGAATACCGGCCGCGATTTTCTTATTCTTCGTATGGGCTTCGTGATACATCGCCAGGCACGCCGCAGGCAGCGCGAACAGCATCAGCGGGAATTCACCCTGCATGAACTTACCGGCGTTCTGGTAGGTATCGCTGCTGAAGGATTTCACCCCTTCTTCCAGCATCTTGAACCAGATGGTCTGGTCGCCGTGGATCACCTGGCCTGCCTGGGTGGTGTAATCCCCAAACGAATACCAGAACGACGGATACCAGATATGGTGCAGACCGAGCGGGATCAGCGCGCGCTCCACCAGACCGAAGATAAAGGTCGAGGCCGCCTGGTTGTCGCCGTTAACGACCACGGAGAGGGCGTCGATACCGGCCTGGATATGCTGCCACACGTACGGCAGCAGCAGCCCCATCAGGAACGAGAGGAATGCTGTTGCAATCGCCACGAAGCGCTTGCCGGAGAAGAAGCCAAGGAATTCCGGAAGCTGCATGGTGTGGAAGCGGTTATAGCACCAGGCCGCGAGAATACCGCAGATCAGGCCGCCGAAGACGCCCATCTGCAGCGTCGGAATGCCCACCACCATGGCGTATTTCCCGCCCTGAGAGGCCATTTCCGGCGTGATGCTCAGCACGGTGCTGATGGTGATATTGGTGACAAACACCGACACCGCCGCGGACAGCGCCGCAATGCCGGATTCTGACGCCAGGCCCACGGCAGAGCCAATGGCAAACAGCATCGGCAGGTTATCAAAGATAACCCCGCCCGCGTTCATCATCAGCGGCAGATGGAACTTATCGCCGAAGGCCAGCAGCAGGCCCGCAGCGGGAAGCAGTGAAATTGGCAGCATTAAGGCGCGACCAATCATCGATAACTTAGACAGCGATTTAACAAACCCTGATATCAGACTCATGCTGATTTCCCCCGAGTAGCGCTTTTTTTGGCGCTGTTATTGTAAGTAGAACGTTTTAGTAGAACGTTCTACTTATCGTGGGCAAAGCGTGAAAAACGCGCAACTGAATTTTCACTTTTCAACAGACGAAATACTGATTATTTGAAGTGGATCGATAAATAACCGTGATGGGTGTGAGGGGATAGAGATAGAAATTGCCGGGTGGCGGCTTCGCCTTACCCGGCCTACAAACGGAGACAGTACGTAGGCCCGGTAAGCGCAGCGCCACCGGGCATCAAACGGCTTACGCCGTCACGGTCACGCTCTGCCCTTCAAAGCTCACGGTCTGGCCCGCGACAATCTTGCAGCGCTTGCGGGTTTCCACCGCACCGTCCACTTTGACAAGCCCGTCGGCAATGGCAATTTTCGCCTGCGCGCCGCTTTCGCTCCAGCCTTCCAGCTTGAGCAGATCGCACAGCTCAACGTGCGGGTGTTTGCCTAATGAAAATGTGGCCATCTTACGCGTCCTCTACGTCGTGATATTCTTCGCATGCCTGCAGGGTATTCTGAATCAGCGTTGCGACGGTCATCGGGCCTACGCCGCCCGGTACGGGGGTAATGTAAGAGGCGCGCGCGGCGGCATCTTCATACACCACGTCGCCGACCACTTTGCCGTTTTCCAGACGGTTAATCCCGACGTCCACGACAATTGCGCCCTCTTTAATCCACTCGCCCGGAATAAAGCCCGGCTTACCGACCGCGACGATCAGCAGATCGGCGTTCTCAACGTGGTGACGCAGGTTTTTGGTGAAGCGGTGGGTAACGGTGGTGGTGCAGCCGGCCAGCAGCAGCTCCATGCTCATCGGGCGGCCCACGATGTTGGACGCGCCGATGACCACGGCGTTCAGGCCGTAAGTATCGATGTTATAACGCTCCAGCAGCGTCACGATACCGCGCGGCGTGCACGGACGCAGGCGCGGCGCGCGCTGGCACAGGCGGCCAACGTTGTAAGGATGGAAGCCGTCCACGTCTTTATCCGGTGCGATACGCTCCAGCACCTTCACGTTGTCGATACCGGCGGGCAGCGGCAGCTGAACCAGAATACCGTCGATCTCTTTATCGGCATTCAGAGTGTCAATAAGTTCCAGCAGTTCTGCTTCGCTGGTGGTTTCCGGCAAATCGTAAGAGCGGGAGACGAACCCCACCTCTTCACACGCTTTGCGCTTGCTGCCGACATAAATCTGCGATGCCGGGTTACTGCCAACCAGCACAACGGCCAGCCCGGGGGCGCGTTTTCCGGCCGCTTTACGCGCCTTCACTTTTTCCGCGACCTCAGAGCGCACCTGCTGCGCAATCGTTTTACCGTCAATAATCTTTGCTGCCATCAGAGAGAAGATTCCGTCTGTAACGTTCGAAAGGGGGGATGCGTGTATTTTGTCAGAAGCGAGCCCCGCTGTCAGTCACCCTTTGCGCGTTTTTATCCGCAAGACGCAAAAACCCTTCTTAAGGGATGGTCAATTTCTTAGGCGGGATTAGGATGTGACCTGGTAAAATGGCAGCGTTTTGACATATTTAAAAATCACCTCCTGAGCTACTTTGTCTCCTCCGAAATAAGCTTTCAATTACTCAATTGAACGTATTTCTTATTCCCGATTTTTCGCGGGAAGGGTTATTTACATTTTAAAGGAATAGACATGAAACTCAGCAACATTGCTTCTACTGTTATTGCAACTTTGGCCCTGGTTGCGGGTGCCGCAAATGCAGCGGATCCTGCTGCGCCGGTTTCCGTAAATGGCGGTACCGTACATTTTAAAGGTGAGCTGGTTAATGCGGCTTGTTCAGTAAATACTGATTCTTCCGAGCAGACCGTTAATCTGGGTCAGTATCGTACCGCGAAATTCACCAAAGTGGGCGACACCACCTCTAATATTCCGTTCAACATTGAACTGAACGATTGCGATCCGCTGGTGGCCAAAACTGCCGCTGTTGCGTTCACCGGTCAGATCGACCCAACCGACAAAACCCTGCTGGCCGTCACCTCCGGCAGCAACGACAACACCGCGAAAGGCGTGGGTATCGAGATCCTCGACAGCAAATCCAGCGTTCTGACGCCAGACGGTGCGACCTTCTCTGCTGCGCAGACGCTGATCGAAGGGACCAACACCCTGAAGTTCACCGCGCGTTATAAATCCACGGCTGCGACTACCGAGCCAGGCCAGGCGAACGCTGACGCCACCTTCGTAATGAAATACGAATAATTCCTCCGCACAGGGATGTTCAGGCCTCAGGGACGAGGCCCGTCATACGCTATTGCCAGGAACAAAGGATGACAAGGACAGGAACACTACTGCTGTTAACCCTTGCGATGGCTTGCCCGGCATCGGCGCATACCGTGGTGATCGAAGGCGGCAAGGTTCATCTCAGAGGTGAACTGGTGAACGGCGGCTGCGCCGTGGCGCCCGACAGCCAGAATATGCGCATCGATATGGGGCAGTACCGAACCAATTCATTTTCCGGCGTGGGCAGTTTTTCCACGGTGAATGTGCCTTTCACCGTACGGCTGCTGGACTGCAGCGTTGATGTTTCGCGCACCGTGGGGATTCAGTTTCAGGGGGCCACACCCGCAGAAGATCCTCAGGTCTTTCTGGCGACATCGCGACCAGGTGAAACGCCCGTCAGCAGCGGCGTTGGGCTGGCGCTCTTTGACGAGCAGCAGCGTCAGATTATCCCAAATGCCACGGCCGTCAGTTGGCTGCCGATCGATACCCGCGAGCTTGCGTTCCATTTCAGCGCCCGCTATCGGGCTATTTCCGAACACCTCGAGCCAGGCAAAATTCAGTCGGATGTCTGGTTTACGTTGATTTATCCATAACACCTGCGAACACATTATTAAAGGTACGGTTGTGATGAATACCCTAATTAAACCAGGACTTTTTTTATCGTTTATTTTAATGATGGTTTCTGCCTGCGCGAATGCATCCGGCGGTATTGCGCTGGGAGCCACCCGCGTTATTTATCCCGCAGAGGCGAAGCAAACGTCGCTGGCAATCACCAACAGCAATAAACAGGAACGCTATTTAATTAACGCGTGGATTGAAAATGCAAACGGGCAAAAAGAAAAAACGTTTGCCGTCACGCCGCCCCTGTTTGTTAGCGAGCCGGACAGTGAAAACACGCTGCGCATTATTTACGCCGGGCCTGCGCTGCCTGCCGACCGTGAATCGCTGTTTTACATGAACGTGAAAGCGATCCCGTCAGTGAACAAAGCCAAAACGGAAAACAATAACGTGCTGCAGCTGGCTATTCTCTCGCGCATCAAGCTGTTTGTGCGCCCGAACAACCTGGCAATGCAGCCGGAAGAGGCGCTTTCCCAGCTGCGGTTTGAGCGCGCGGGTAACCATCTCAAAGTCAGCAACGCGTCTCCGTATTACATCACCCTCGTCAATCTGAAGCTGGGCGGGAAGACGCTGGATAACCTGATGGTGGCACCGAAAAGCGCGGCACAGCAGGTGCTGCCAGCCGGTGCCGGCGGCACGCTCTCCTGGCAGAGCGTGAATGACTACGGTGCCATCACGCCGGCGCGTAGCGTCAACCTGTGAGCAGAGTCAGGGCGATGAAAAACCATCAGGGACGTTACTGCCCGGTTGCACTGGCGCTGATGGCTGCGCTCTGGCCGCAGGCTGGCTGGAGCGAAAGCTATTTCAACCCGGCCTTCCTGTCCGACGACACCGCCAGCGTGGCGGATTTGTCGCGTTTTGAGCAAGGACACCAGCAGGCACCCGGCGTTTATCGCGTGGATATCTGGCGTAACGATGAATTTATCGGGACTCAGGACGTGCGTTTTGAGCAGGCAGAGAACACGCCGCCGGTGGCGGGCGGGCTATCGCCGTGTATTACGCGCGCGATGCTGGACCGCTTTGGCGTCAACGTTGCGGCGTTTCCCGAGCTGGCTAAGGTTCAGGGTGAGGCGTGCGTCCCGTTGACCACGGCCATTCCCGGTAGCGAAACGGTATTCAACTTTGCCTCACAGCGCCTGAACGTTAGCCTGCCGCAGGTGGCATTGCAGAACAGCGCCCGGGGCTACATTCCGCCGGAACAGTGGGATGAAGGCATCCCCGCCGCGCTGCTGAACTACAGCTTTACGGGCAACCGGGGCAGCGAAGACGACAGCTATTACCTCAACCTGCAGAGCGGGCTGAACTACGGCGCCTGGCGTTTACGTAACAACGGCGCATGGCGATACACGCAGACCAACGGGCAGCGGCACAGCGAGTGGCAGAATATTGGCACCTGGGCGCAGCGCACCGTGATCCCGCTGAAAAGCGAACTGGTCCTGGGCGACAGCAATACCGGTAATGACGTCTTCGACAGCATGGGGTTCCGCGGCGGACGGCTCTTCTCGTCTGACAGCATGTATCCGGACAGCCTGCAGGGCTACGCGCCCACCGTGCGCGGGATCGCCCGGACGCCCGCCAAAGTGGTGGTGCGTCAGAATGGCTACGTGATCTATCAAAGCTATGTGCAGCCGGGCGCATTTGCGATTACCGATCTCAACCCCACCTCCTCAAGCGGTGACCTGGAAGTGACGGTAGAAGAGAAAGACGGTACCCAGCAGCGCTATACCGTGCCGTACTCCACCGTGCCGCTTCTGCAGCGTGAAGGGCGCTGGAAGTATGACCTCGTCGCGGGGGATTACCGCAGCGGTAACAGCGATCAGGATACGCCGTTCTTCACCCAGGGCACCCTGATTACCGGGCTTGCCAACGGCTTTACGCTCTACGGCGGGACGCAGCTGGCGTCACGCTATACCGCGGTCGCCGTCGGGGCCGGAAAAAACCTGGGCGACTGGGGCGCGGTTTCGCTCGATATCACCCACGCCCGCAGCCAGCTCGCGGACGACAGCAAGCATGAAGGACAGTCCCTGCGCTTCCTCTATGCGAAATCCCTTAACGGCTTTGGCACCAACTTCCAGCTGCTGGGCTACCGTTACTCCACAAAAGGGTTTTACACCCTGGACGATGTGGCATGGCGCTCAATGGAAGGCTATCAGTATGCCGACAGCCAGGGCGATAACGATGTGCCGGACGTGCAGAGCTATCACAACCTGACGTGGAATAAAAAAGGTCGCTTCCAGCTTAACGTTTCTCAGTCGCTGGGGGATTACGGCTCGGTCTATATCTCCGGCAGCGAGCAGACCTACTGGGGTACCGACGAGTCGAACCTCTGGTACCAGCTGGGGTATGCGGGGGGCATGAAGGGGATCAACTACTCCGTTTCGTGGTCGTGGAACAAATCCGTCGGGATCGACGGCACCGACCGGATCGCGTCGTTTAACCTCTCCGTGCCGTTCAGTATCTTTACCCGTCAGGGCTATCGCCGGGACAGCGCGATTGACCGTGCCTACGCCACGGCATCCGCCAGCCGGAACAGCGATGGCGACACAAGCTGGCAAACCGGCGTCAGCGGCACGCTGCTGGAGGACCGCAACCTGAACTACAGCGTGACTCAGGGACACACCAGCACCAACGGGTCAAGCGGAAGCGCCAGCGCCAACTGGCAGGCGACCTACGGCACATTGGGCGTGGGCTACAACTACAGCGACGATCAGCACGATCTCAACTGGCAGCTCTCCGGCGGGGTCGTCGGTCATGCCGACGGCGTGACCTTCAGCCAGCCGCTGGGTGACACCAACGTGCTGATCAAAGCGCCGGGGGCATCCGGCGTCAGCGTGGAAAACCAGACCGGCGTGAGAACCGACTGGCGAGGCTATGCGGTGATGCCGTATGCCACCGTCTACCGCTATAACCGCGTGGCGCTGGATACCAACACCATGAGCAACAACACCGACATCGAAAACAACGTGAGCAGCGTGGTGCCGACCAAAGGCGCGCTGGTGCGCGCCAGCTTTGATACTCGCATTGGCGTGCGCGCCCTGCTGACGGTAACGCGCGGCAACCAGCCCGTGCCGTTCGGTGCGGTGGTCCGTGAGACCCGGAGCGGTGTCACCAGCATGGTGGGGGACGACGGGCAAATTTACCTGAGCGGGCTGCCGCTGGAGGGCGAGCTGCTGATCCAGTGGGGCGACGGGGCGCAGTCCCAGTGTCGCGCGCCTTACAGCTTGCCTGAAAAGAGCCTGCAACAGGCAATCACAATGAAGGGGATTCGCTGTGAATAAAACCCACATCTTAGGCTTGTCGCTTCTGGCGCTACTGCCTGCGGCAAACGCATTCGCCACCGTGTGCGTCAATGAAAAAGGCGTGCCGACGGAAGTGCATTACGACCTGACGGACAAATTCAATAGCTCGAATAACCAGATTGGACAGGTCGTGACGCTCAGCGAGAAGTCGCAGTGGGTAGGGGTCAATGCCGTCTGCCCGAAGGGCACGGTCGGGAATACCACCAAGCGTAGCTATGTGACCGATTATCAGGTTACGGGAACGAGCGATGGCTATCAGTATCTGAAGCTGAACGACTATCTGGACGGGGCCATGAAAATCACGGACAGCTATGCTGGCGTGTTTTATCCGCCAAAAAACTATATCCAGATGGGGAGCCATCCTAACGTCTCCAAAAACAGACCGTTTGGCGTTCAGGACTCCAGCCTTGTCTTCCGCCTTAAGGTAACCCGACGTTTTATTAATATGGTCGTGATCCCGCGCGCCACCATGTTCCGCGTTTACGTCACCACCACCTCCTCGGATCCGCTCACCACGCCGGTCTATACCATCAGCTACAGCGGTACCATTCAGGTGCCGCAAAGCTGCGCTATCAACGCCGGAAACGTGGTGGAGTTTGATTTCGGCGACATTGGTGCCTCCTTGTTCAGCAAGGCGGGCGTAGGTAACAAACCGGAGGGCGTCTCATCGCAAAGCAAAACCATTGCGATCAAATGCACCAACGTCGAGGCGAACGCCATGCTGACGATGCGCGTAGAGGCGGAGAAAGTCTCTGATAATGTGCTGGTGTCGGATAACCCGGACGTCGGGTTCATCATTGCCAACGAGAGCGGTGCGCCGCTAACGCCTAACAACCTGACAAGCAAAATTCCGTTCCGCCTCGACGACAGCGCGCAGGCAAAGGTGGGGATCCGCGTCTGGCCAGTGAGCGTGACGGGCAACAAGCCAGCGGAAGGGCGTTTCACCTCGCGCGGGTATTTGCGCGTGGATTACGACTAAGGAGCCGATATGCGAAACGGGATCCGTTTTCTCACCGTGGCGCTCTTTGCGCTTTGCACACAGGCTCAGGCGGACACCGCGTTGGGTGAAATTAACATTCGGCTCTACGGCAATATTGTCGATTTTACCTGCGTTGCGGAAGGCAGCGACAGCGACAAGACCGTCACGCTGGGCACCTGGCCCACGAAACAGCTCAGCACCACCGGGAGCCGCACGCAGCCCATGCCGTTTACGCTGAAGCTGACCGGCTGTCCGCCGGGCGCGGCGTCGATTACGTTTTCGGGTAAAGCCGACGGGAGCAATAACGGTTTGCTGGCGCTGAACGACGCCAGTACAGCGAGCCGTGTCGCGGTAGAGATCAGGGATGCGGATAAAACGCGTCTGGCTCTCCAGCAGGCCAGCCAGCCGGTCTCGGTTGATGCGCAGGGGAATGCAACATTGTCGTTTTATGCCAATTATATTGCCACTGCAGATAACCCTCAGCCCGGACGAGCCGATGCGGATGCCACCTTTATGATTAACTATAATTAGCACTGACCGCACTCCCTGCAGCTCAGATAAGCTGCAGGGAGTGAATTCAGGTTAAAGCAGCTCGTGCGCTTTGGCGTAATCAATTAATTCCACGATGCTTTGCACGCCCAGCTTGGAATAAATATTGGATTTATGCGCGCTAATGGTTTTGTTGCTTAATAGTAGCTGTTCAGCAATTTCCTTATTGGATAATCCATTCGCCAGATAGCGTAATACCGTGACCTCGCGATTTGATAATGGCATATCGACTGCCATCCCTTTGCCTGAACCCAAATGGTTTATAAAGTTCAGCGTTTCCGATGGGAAAAAGGAATAGCCCATCAGGATCATTTCTACGGCGTTGTAGATCTCACCCAAATCTTTACGTTTACTGACGAAGCCATTTGCCCCGGCGCGAATGGCGCGACCCGCGTAAAATAACTCTGATTTAGATGAGAGGAACAGAATCTTAATGTCTTTGTTTAAGTTTCTGATTCTCTTAAGTAAAGCGAAAGCATCCGTGCCCGTGAGTTCAATGTCAAGGATCACCAGATCGATAGGGTGATTACGGATACAGTCAAGGACTTCATGGCTATCGCCAGACTTGAGCTTGACTGTGATATTCTTATTTTTCTGTAGCAGGACTTCTATCGACATTCTGACGATAGGATGTTCGTCCATAATGATAACGGATGCCGGTTTCATTTTTAATGCCTCAGATTGTTAAAAGCGTTATGCAGAGTTTGGTAAAACTCTCGAAATGCCGGAAGGATATAATGTGCAGATCCCTATACCGTAGTATTTCCCTGGAAAGAGCGAAAGCATCCTTGTTTACGTAATGAAAAGAACTATGCCTCAGCGCGGTCATCTCATTTGGCTGGTGTTGGCAAAAAGGTTTTTCTTATTCAGATTTGGTACGCTTCTTATTATACAGGGTAAGTTTTTTCCGAAAACCCTGTAAATTAATCACAGGATATTGGTTTGTATTATCTTCTGGATCTGAATCGCTATTTTTTTAAATTTAGCGGAAATATCCTGTTATCCCATTTACCGCATATTTTCATCTTTATGTAATAACAAAAAATAACAGATATCTCTGTATGTTGATCAATTGTTAACAAAAATACGCATCATTTTGGGGGACTCGCCCGGTCTGATGAGGTGAACAATTGCCCTCGCAGGCCGTCAGACCTTCATCTGAAAGCGTGAAGGTTGACCTTCAGCTCCGCAACTCCTGCACAGGAGAACATGCTATCTGCTTCGCTTTTCCCTCCAGGGCGCAGTCGCTAAGCTGCTTGTTTTTACATCATTATCATCTTGTTAACGCTGTCTGCATTCACTTAACGGATGGAGGAAAGTGCTGCCGTTCGTTCAATTTGTGGCATTTCACAAGGTTCTCGCCCATAAATTAGGAATAGTTATAATTTCGACTTTATTGTTAAAAATTAACATTTTTGAAACACGAATGGTAAGTAAATTCTTAAAGCGCTTTAGGAAATAAGGGGTTAGGACGTGAGTGAAAACGTGCAGTCTGAGAGGTTATTAAGAAGATGCAACAATTCCTGTCGATGACTCAGCCCCAGCTTCACCAGGATGCAGCTAAGACGATAGATAATGCGGCTATAGGGACGATTCTGCATAAGGGCAATCTGACGTAACGTCTTGCCCCGGGAAAGTTCCTGCAGGATCGGCCATTCATTGCGGTTGAACCAGTCTTTGTCGGAGCCCTGTGGCGGGCGGGCATCCAGCAGGCTGTGCTGGAGTGCCGCGGCGTTCAGCTGGCGCTCGAGCACATGAAAGGGACCTGCCGCTTTGCAGAAAAGGCGGGTGTCGTAATTATCGGCCCGGACTAACAACCAGGGCGTCAGGAACGGAGGAAACAGGCTATGCCTTCTCAACTGATCCAGTTTCTCCAGAAGCCCCGTTGACCGGCTTTCAATATCCACGACCAGACGGGCGGAGGGCCATTGGGTCTGTGCGACAAGGGCGTCGTCCAGCGTGGCGTAATCGCAGCAGCTGCTCAGGGGAAACTGCCCGTTGAGAAAACCGGTGCGCAGGAAATGATCCTCCGTCACCAGGAGAATAAACGGGGCGTCTGTTTTGCGGGGCTGGCTGATGGACTGGCTCAAAAATTCGAGCCGGTCGAAAAAGGGGGGAGCAAAAGGTGAGCGCGTAAATCCCAGTGCATCACTTCCTGTACGCCGCCGCCGGTAACGGCGCACTGTCATTCGCATGGTCTCCCTCCTGGAAATGGCGTTTTAATCCTCCGGCCATGTCCAGGACGGCCAGTAATATCCCTGGCCGAAGTCTGCGCCTGCCTGCAGTGCCCAGGTACGATCGCGTTCAGTCTCAATACCTTCGATAAGCACTTTCCCGGCAAGCTGAAAGCAAAGGGAAACCAGTTGCCTCAGCGCAGGGGTGTCGCGTAAACGCCAGAATGCTTCCTTATCTATTTTGATGCCGCTTAACGGAAGTCGACAGGATAAAAACGACTGCACTAAGACATCATCAATGTCATCCAGCCAGATAGCGTGCCCCTGTCTGCTCAGCTGCTGCAGATTCTGAACCACGCGCTGCTTCTGCGCGACGGACAGCGCCAAAAAAGCCGCAAGGTCGACAAGCTCAATATTGAGCGGCACGCAGGGGAGTCTGATGAGCCGCTGGAAGGACGCAGGCTCTGTCAGGACGGTTATCGGCAGATTAATAAAAAGGTTATGACCGTGCGGCGTATTTTTTAACGCAGCAAGCTGCGCCTCAAGCAGCGTTAGCGACCAGCCAGCGGACCGATGGCAAAAAAAATCCTCACTGTGCCGCGTATCGGCCAGGACGCTAAGGACCTCGACGCCAACCTGACGCAAAGAGGCGAGGGCGACGATAGGCTCAAGCTTAATGCCGACGATGTCCTGAGAGAGGTACTGTAACCGGGGGGGCGTATCGATCAGGTTTTGCGCTGTCACTCCATTGTCCTGTTGTCTGTCAGCCTCCAGGCGGCCGGGATACCTGGCTCTAGTGTGACGAGCTGACGTTCAGGAAAACAGCAGGCGTTACTTAAATGCAACTAAGCCTTTTCGCAGCGCTAAATTTTACGGTAAAACAGGGAGGAATGTTGAGAAAATAGCCGTATTTACAATCGGCTAGCGGTAATTGGCCCTGAAAACGGAAAAGGCATTGACTCACCTGCCATTGACCGTATAATTCTTCGCGTTTCACCACCGCGAAGTACACGCTTCTCAGTGCGCCCTTAGCTCAGTTGGATAGAGCAACGGCCTTCTAAGCCGTAGGTCGTAGGTTCGAATCCTACAGGGCGTGCCATTTCATTTCATAGAGTTACGCCTCACTCACATCCTCCTGATTTCCGTTGTGGGACATATTTGGGACATCGACCCTAAAATTTATCGGTCATGAAGGACATTTATGTGGTATCTACTCGCAATTTCGCTTGCCGCACTTTCCCTTAATAAAAGCCTGGCTTACCTGCTGCTGGGATTAACGGCATTTCTCGGCTGGAAACAGAGCATTCTTGACGCCCCGGCGCTGCTGGTTATTGCGTCAATCGTTATTGGCTGGTCTGTTGTTGAATGGCTACGTAATAAGGATGATAAATATACTTATCTGATTGAAGGCCTGTGTGTGATCATCGCCGTTGCCCTGGTTATGCATGTACTCCCGGGCTTCCATAATCCCAAAGTGCTGGATGCTGTCGTCGTTGGTCCGCAAAGCATACCGTTCAGTATGTACTTTAATATGGACAAGGCGGTGGTGCCGTTCTTTTTAATTACGTGCATGCCAACGCTATTCGTAGCAAAACCCCTCTATAAAATGGGCAAGCTCGGCTGGGTAATATTGGTACTTGCGGTACCCGCGCTGTTACTTCTGGCTGTGGCGTTGGGCGGGCTGAGAATTGAGCCACATGCGCCAGAATGGTTCGCGCAATTTGCCCTTGCGAATATTTTCTTCGTCTCTTTGGCCGAGGAAGCCCTGTTCAGAGGCTACCTGCAGCAGCGCTTGTCCCGGATCGTTCATCCTGTTGTCGCGTTGTTGATGGCCTCAGTCCTCTTTGGGCTGATGCATTATAGCGGCGGTTTACTGCTGATTATTTTTGCCAGCCTCTCCGGCATTATTTACGGCCTGGCGTGGATGTGGAGCGGCAGGCTCTGGGTTGCAACGTTATTCCATTTTGGGCTGAACTGCGTGCATTTATTGTTCTTCACCTATCCTGTGTATGCCCCTCATGCAGCTATGTGATGCTTTTTAAATGAGTAGCCTAATAAATTTAGCTACCTCCGGATAAGCATAAAAAGCCCCCGCAATACCGGGGCTTTTTTATATCTGCCGGGCGCGCGAATAACAGTTTTACCTTCGCGCCATAATGAATAGAAGGCTAATGAATTTCGTTGTTGGCAGGCTTAAGGTTTTCTTAATCTAGAAATTATCTCGCATTAAAATTTGGATTTTTATCATTACAAAATCGGCTAAAAAGAAATTTTACACTTTTACGCCTAAACTGGATTGATACTAATTATCATTAGCGTTGTTGTATGTTTTAATCCTGTCCCACAAAGCTATGAGTGGTTACTCCCGTTGGTCTATTAAGGATATGTTCATGAATTCTCGCCTGCTGTCCTGCTTCTCGCTTGCCTTGTTGTCATCATCCCTTTTCCTTTCCACACAGTCGGTTGCCGCCGATAACAACGACGGTATCGTTGTTTATAACGCGCAGCATGAAAACCTGGTGAAGTCGTGGGTTGACGGTTTTACCAAAGAAACCGGGATTAAAGTCACTTTGCGTAATGGTGATGACAGCGAGCTGGGTAACCAGCTGGTGCAGGAAGGCAGCGCATCGCCGGCAGACGTGTTCCTGACGGAAAACTCGCCGTCCATGGTGCTGGTGGATAACGCCAACCTGTTTGCCCCGCTGGATTCAGACACCCTGAAGCAGGTACCGGCAGAGTATCGTCCGGCGCATGGCCGCTGGATCGGCATTGCTGCCCGCAGCACGGTGTTCGTCTATAACCCGGCGAAACTGAGCGAACAGCAGCTGCCTAAATCGCTGATGGATCTGGCGAAACCCGAGTGGAAAGGCCGCTGGGCGGCATCACCGTCAGGCGCGGATTTCCAGGCTATCGTGAGCGCGATGCTGGCCCTGAAGGGCGAGAAGGCCACCCTGGAATGGCTCAAGGCGATGAAAGCCAACTTCGTGGCCTATAAAGGCAACAGCACCGTGATGAAAGCGGTCAATGCGGGTCAGATTGATGGCGGGGTGATTTACCACTACTACCGCTTTGTCGATCAGTCCAAAACCGGTGAAAACAGCAAAAACACCCAGCTCTACTACTTCAAGCACCAGGATCCGGGCGCGTTTGTGAGCCTCTCCGGCGGTGGCGTGCTGGCGTCCAGCAAGCACAAAGCGCAGGCGCAGGCCTTCATCAAATACATTACCGGCAAAGAAGGTCAGGAAAGCCTGCGTACCAACAACGCCTTTGAATACGCCGTGGGCGTGAACGCGGCCTCAAACCCGAAACTGGTCCCGCTGAAAGATCTTGATGCACCGAAAGTTGAACCTTCAACGCTCAACAGTAAAAAAGTTATCGAGCTGATGACGCAAGCCGGCCTGCTGTGATCCTGAGAGTGAAGTGAAGGTCTTATGTCTGGTCTAAGTCTCGACATCGGAAAAAACAGAGTGCAGGAGCCTGCCCGCAGGCGTCCTGCACTGCCGATGGTTGCGTTAGCTGTCATGTTTTCGTTACTGGCGCTTCTGCCTTTGGGTTTTATCATTGCCATTGGCATTGAGACGGGCTGGGAAACCATTAAGGCGCTGGTGTTTCGCCCGCGTGTGGCTGAGCTGCTCAGCAACACGCTGTGGCTGACGGCCCTGGCGGTTCCGCTGTGTATCG
Organism: Enterobacter sp. GER_MD16_1505_Eko_090; assembly: GCF_003331015.1. NCBI lineage: Bacteria > Pseudomonadati > Pseudomonadota > Gammaproteobacteria > Enterobacterales > Enterobacteriaceae > Enterobacter > Enterobacter sp. GER_MD16_1505_Eko_090. Next base: position 211,371 of record NZ_PUQF01000001.1, read on the forward strand.
TGACGGGCGTGGCGATTGCCTGGCTCACCGAGCGCACCCAGCTTGCCGGACGGGGCATCTGGTCCGCGCTGGCGGTCGCCCCGCTGGCCATTCCCGCGTTTGTGCAAAGCTATGCCTGGGTGAGCGTGGTTCCGTCGATGCACGGTCTCTCCGCGGGCGTGTTTCTCTCCGTGCTTGCCTACTATCCCTTTATCTACATGCCGGTTGCCGCGGTGCTCCGCCGCCTTGACCCGACGCTCGAAGATGTCGCCGCGTCGCTCGGCACCCCGCCGTGGAAGGTCTTTTTCCGCGTGGTGCTACCCCAGCTCAAGCTGGCTATCTGCGGCGGCGCGCTGCTGGTGGCGCTGCACCTGCTGGCGGAATATGGTCTGTACGTGATGATCCGCTTTGATACCTTCACCACGGCCATTTATGACCAGTTTCAGTCAACCTTCAGCGGCCCGGCAGCAAACATGCTGGCGGGCGTGCTGGCGTTATGCTGCCTCGCTATCCTGGTGCTGGAAGGCGTGACGCGTGGAAAAGCACGCTACGCGCGCATTGGCGCCGGGGCTGCGCGCGAGCAGAAACGCTGGCCGCTGAAGCCTGCGGCTGCCGCGCTGGGGCAGCTGTTTTTCATGGTGCTGATCGTCCTGGCGCTGGGCGTGCCGTTAGCTGTTCTGTGTCGCTGGATTTGGCTCGGCGGGGTGGAAATCTGGATGAGCGCCGATCTCTGGCACTCGCTGCGCCAGACGCTGATGCTCGGCGTGGGCGGCGCGCTGCTGACGACGACGTGTGTGATCCCCATTGCGTGGCTCGGTATCCGCTACCCGCACCGTATCTTCCGGATGCTGGAAGGGTGCATCTATATCACCAGTTCGCTGCCGGGCATTGTCACGGCGCTGGCGCTGGTCACCGTCACCATTCATTACGCCCGTCCCATTTACCAGACGGAAATTACCCTGTTCCTTGCCTATCTGCTGATGTTTATGCCCCGTGCGCTCATCAACCTGCGGGCGGGGATAGCGCAGGCGCCGGTTGAGCTGGAAAACGTGGCGCGCAGCCTTGGCAGCACGCCCGCGAAGGCGCTCTGGAGCGTCACGATGCGGCTGGCCGCGCCGGGTGCGGCGGCGGGGGCCGCGCTGGTGTTCCTCGGCGTCAGCAACGAGTTGACCGCCACGCTGTTACTCTCTCCCCTGGGCACGCGCACGCTCTCTACCGGATTCTGGGCGCTGACCAGCGAAATTGACTATGTCGCCGCCGCGCCTTACGCGATGCTGATGATCCTGATTTCCCTCCCGCTGACCGCCATTCTCTATATGCAGTCGAAGAAAATTGCAGGGCTATGACATGCTTGAATTAACCGCCATTTCTAAATCGTTTGCTGATGTGCAGGTGCTCGACAGCTTAAAACTGAGCGTTGCGCCGGGGAGCAGAACGGCCATTGTCGGGCCGTCGGGGTCAGGTAAAACCACGCTGCTGCGTATTCTTGCCGGGTTTGAGACGCCCGACACCGGTCGTATTGTTATGCAGGGGAGAACCCTGTTTGATGAAAACCGTTTTGTCCCTGCCCACCAGCGCGGGATCGGTTTTGTGCCGCAGGAGGGCGCGCTGTTCCCCCACCTCAACGTGGCAGACAACATTGCCTGGGGGCTGGACGGGACCCGCCACGAAAAACGCCAGCGCGTTGAGGCGCTGATGGAGATGGTTTCGCTGGACAGGCAGCTCGCCACGCACTGGCCTCACGAGATTTCCGGCGGACAGCAGCAGCGCGTGGCCCTTGCCCGTGCGCTGGCCCAGCGTCCTTCACTGATGCTGCTGGATGAACCGTTCTCGGCGCTGGATACTGGCCTGCGCGCCATGACGCGTAAGGCCACGGCCGATCTGCTTGCCGAAGCGGGCGTGGCCTCGATTCTGGTTACCCACGATCAGAACGAAGCGCTCTCCTTTGCCACGCAGGTTGCCGTCATGCGTTCCGGACGCTTCACGCAGGTCGGGACGCCTTATGAGGTTTACACCCGTCCCGTTGACGAAGAGACGGCGCTGTTTCTTGGTGATGCGCTGATCCTGCCTGCGCAGCTCACCGCGGGCTACGCCCTCTGCGCGCTGGGTAAGGTGCCCACAGACAACCCGCTGGCGACAGGGCAGGGCAGAGTGATGCTGCGCCCGGAGCAGCTGAGCGTGACGGCATGCGCCTCACATGAAAGCCCGATCTCCATTCTTGATGTGGATTTTACCGGTCACCTGTCGACGCTCACCCTTGGGCTTACCGGACAGCCGCAGCCCGTCACCCTCAAGACCGTCAGCCAGCCTGGATGGAACCCGGGCACGGCGGTTCGCATTGATATTGCTGGCACCGCGCGTGTATTCGACTATTCTTAATATTCATTAATAATTTCATGCAATGGGTTGTTATAAAAGAATTTTCCAGAATATATGGCATTTCCTGAGATTCTCTACCATGCTCATAAAACCTCACCATCATGCGTGAGGTTTTTCGTAGTTGCTGATTAATCTCAAGGAAAAAGGTTATGAAAAAGACGACTGCTATTTTGTTGGGAACGGCGTTACTGTTTACGACCAATGCTTTTGCTGCCCAACTGCTGACTAAAAATGAGTTCAAGAAAGTCGAGTCTCAGTATCAAAAAATCGGTACGGTAAGCACCTCAAATGAAGTATCGGTTGATGATGCAAAAAAAGAACTGATTGAGAAAGCCGATAAGCAAGGCGCGGATGTTCTGGTGCTCACCTCAGGTAACACCAACAATAAAATTCACGGTACGGCTAATATCTACAAGAAAAAATAACGTTACTGCAGCCACCCCATTTTGGGGTGGTTGTTCCTCATCCTGTCTCCCCACCTCTTCCTGTTGTTCGCGGTTACGCTTGCTAACGCATGGATAATGCGTATAGTTCTCATTTGCATTGCTATCAATACATTCTAAGGCCTGACAACGGGCTATTTTTGCGCGCACTTTCAAATGAGTTAACGATGAACAACACCAGAATACACAAAACGCTGCTGGCGCTCGCCGTTGGCGCGGTAACGCATTCCGCCTTCGCGGCGGACGATCAAAAAGAAGATACCCTCGTTGTGCACTCTGCACCGGTCAGCGATTTCAAACCCGGTGGCGACCAGCTGGTACCGGCCTTCCTTGACGGACAGGTGGCGAACGGCGGGCGTATGGGGATGCTCGGTCAGCAGAACGCCATGGACGTGCCGTTTAACATCATCAGCTATACCTCGAAGCTGGTGGAAGATCAGCAGGCGAAAACCATTGCTGATGTGGTCGCCAACGACGCGGGCGTACAGTTCGTTCAGGGGTACGGCAACAGCGCGGAGACCTACCGCATCCGTGGCCTGAAGTTCGACGGTGACGACATGACTTTTGGCGGTCTGTCCGGCGTGCTGCCGCGTCAGGTGGTGGATACGCAGATGGTTGAGCGCATTGAGATCTTCAAAGGGGCAAACGCCCTGATGAACGGCGCGGCGAGCTCGGGCGTGGGCGGGATGATCAACCTTGAGCCAAAACACGCGGGCGAACTCCCGCAGGCGAAAGTGGGCCTGGACTACACCTCCGATTCTCAGATTGGCACCACGCTGGATGCGGGCCGTCGCTACGGCGACAGCGACCAGTTTGGCGCGCGGGTGAACCTGGTCCACCGCGAAGGGGAAACCGGCATACCGAACGACCGCCGCCGCACCACGCTGCTCTCCACCGGTCTGGATTACAAAGGCGACCGCTTCCGCACCTCGCTGGATCTGGGCTATCAGAAAAAAACCTTCCACGGCAGCCCGACCAGCGTCAACATCTCGGCGGTGGATTTCGTGCCCGAGCCGCCGAAGAACGATCGTAACTTCTCGCAGAAGTGGGCCTACAGCAACATCGAAAACGAATTTGGGATGTGGCGCAGCGAGTACGACATCACCGATAGCTGGACGGCCTATACCGGCCTGGGCGCGCAGCACGCGCACGAAGAAGGGATCTACAGCGCGCCGAAGCTGCTGGATAAAAGCGGTAACGCAACGGTCAGCCGACTGGATACCAACCGCATCAGCGATTCCGTCAGCGGCATGGCGGGCATTCGCGGTAATTTCAATACCGGCTTCGTCTCGCACAAGGTCAACGTTGGCTATTCTGCGATGACCAAAAATGAAAAGATCGCGTGGAAAATGTCGGCGACGAAGGATAACCCGACCACCAACATCTACCACAACACCGGCGTGGATATGCCGGACAGCACCAACCTCAACGGCTCAGGCGGGAAGTACAGCGATCCGCTGACCAGCGGGCGCACCCGCACCCAGGGCTGGCTGTTGAGCGATACCCTGGGCGTGCTGGACGACAAACTGCTGTTCACCGCTGGCGCGCGCCATCAGAAGGTGGTCATTCGCGGGTATAACAAAATTACCGGTGCGGAAAACGCGGCAGACGGCTTCGACGGCAGCCGCTGGATGCCAACCTACGGCGTGGTTTACAAACCGTGGGAAGAAATTTCCCTTTACGCCAACCACACCGAAGCGCTGCAGCCGGGCAAAACCGCGCCTAACACCGCCACCAACTACGGCCAGAGCACCGGTATCGTTCACTCTAAGCAGAACGAAGTGGGCGTGAAGGCGGACTTTGGCCGCGTGGGCGGATCGCTTGCGCTGTTTGAAATCAAGATGCCGTCGGCGATCCTCGACAGCAACAATCACTATGGCCTGGATGCCGAGCAGCGTAACCGCGGCGTGGAGCTAAACGTCTTCGGCGAGCCGATGCTCGGGATGCGCCTCAACGCCAGCGCCACCTGGCTGCAGGCGGAGCTGACCAAAACCAAAAACGGCGTAAATCAGGGCAACGATGCCATTGGTGTCCCGAACTTCTACGCCGTGCTGGGGGCAGAGTATGACATCAAGCCGATTGATGGCCTGACGGCGACCGCCCGCGTCAACCACTCTGGCGCGCAGTACGCCGATCTTGCCAACACCAAAAAGATCGACAGCTACACCACGCTGGATCTGGGGATGCGCTATCGCTTCGCGGTGAACCACAATGCAAACCAGATGACGGTGCGCGCGGGCATCGACAACGTGACCAATGAGAACTACTGGGCCAGCGTGGACGATTCCGGTACCTACATCACGCAGGGCGAGCCGCGTACCTTTAAGGTCTCGGTTGGCTACGAGTTCTAATCGTTCCACCTCGTTATCCGGGACAGGGACGTCCCATACCTCCGTCATTGTGTTATAAAATTGTAATAAAAGCTTCTTAGACTGGTCGCCGACTCCTTACCTCTTGGCCAATGACAGGAAGCCGCTATGGGCAGACCCCTCAAATCCGTTTTTAAAAAAGAACATCGCGACGACATCGCTAACCGCAGCGCGAACCCGGTATTCTCCGAGGTTGCAGAGGTGTTCCTCTCCCGCCGTCGTTTTCTCCAGATGGGCGCCGTGGCGGGCGCTGCCGTTTCATTCCCCTTTCTGATCAAACCTGAGAACGCCATTGCCGCGGTATCGAAGCCTTCCGCGCTGGCAAAAGCGGTTTCCCTGGGCTTTACCAGCATCGACGTCTCCACGGAAGATACGGTGAGGGTGCCGGAAGGCTATATCGCCCGCCCGTTTTATCGCTGGGGGGATCCGACGGGGCTCAAAAACAACATGCCGGCCTTTAAGCCGGATGCCAGCAACACCGCGGACGAACAGGCTGCGCAGGCGGGCATGCATCATGACGGCATGGCGTGGTTTAGCCTGCCGCAGGGGGAGCAAAACCCGGAGCATGGCCTGCTGGCAATGAACCATGAATACATCGACAACGGGATGCTGTTTACCGACGGTACGGCGAACTGGAGCCTCGACAAGGCCCGCAAGGGGCAGAACGCGATGGGCGTGTCGGTGGTGGAAGTGAAAAAATCGGGCAGCGACTGGCAGGTGGTACGCCCGTCTTCATATGCCCGCCGCATCACCGTCAATACGCCGATGCAGCTTACCGGCCCGGCGCGGCGTCAGGACTTAATGAAAACCGCCGCCGACCCGCAGGGGGAGCGCGTGCTGGGCACCATGCAGAACTGCGCCAACGGCCATACGCCATGGGGCACCTATCTCACCTGCGAGGAGAACTGGTCGGATATTTTTGTCAAAAAAACCGATCTCAACCCGCTGGAAAAACGCTACGGGATCAGCGACAGCGATGAATCCTACCGCTGGAACGAGGTGGACGAGCGGTTCAGCGTTGATAAAACCCCTAACGAACCTAACCGCTTCGGCTGGGTCGTGGAGATCGATCCCTACAACCCGACCTCCACGCCGCGCAAGCACACCGCCCTGGGCCGCTTCAAGCATGAGGGGGCGGCCGTCACGCTTGCCGCCGATAACCGCGTGGTGGTCTATATGGGGGACGACCAGAAGTTCGAGTACATCTATAAGTTTGTCTCGGACAAAAAATACGATCCCGCGAACCGTGAAGCCAATATGCAGCTGCTGACGTCCGGCACGCTGTACGTTGCCCGCTTCAACGAAGACGGGAGCGGCGACTGGCTGCCGCTGATCTTCGGGCAAAAGGGTCTGGATAAGAGCAACGGGTTTGAAAACCAGGGCGATCTGCTGATTAAAACCCGCCTGGCGGCAGACGCGGTGGGGGCAACGAAGATGGATCGCCCCGAGTGGATAGCGGTCGACCCGCACGCCAGCGGCAGCGTCTACTGTACGCTCACCAACAACAGCGATCGCGGGAAGGAGGGTAAGGCACCGGTTGATGCCGCCAACCCGCGCGCTAATAACGTGTTTGGTCATATTATGCACTGGCACGAAGAGGGGGCCGATCCTGCTGCCGCTCGCTTTAAGTGGGATATTCTGGTGATGGGCGGGCGGACCGACAGCGACGATCCGAAGGCTAAAGGTTCCATGCAGGGGGCGGCCTTCGGCAGCCCCGATGGCCTGTCGTTCGATCATCAGGGCGTGCTGTGGATCCAGACCGACGTCTCTTCCAGCACCATCAATAAGAAAGCCTACGAGGGGATGGGCAATAACCAGATGGTGGCCACCATTCCGGGCACCAACGAGTACCGTCGTTTCCTGACCGGACCGCGCGGGTGTGAAATCACCGGGATTGCGTTTACGCCGGATAACCGGACGCTGTTCATCAACATTCAGCATCCGGGGGAGGGCGGGGATGATATCACCGACCCTGCTAACCCTCGCGCTGTTTCCAACTGGCCAGACGCGAATCCGAACGGACGCCCGCGTTCCTCAACGGTGGTCATCGTCAAAGCGGACGGCGGGATCATCGGCTCATAACCTTGCATCGCCGGGGGCATGCCGTGCCCCCGGCGTTAAACTTGCTACCGCCAGCATGAAGTGTTAAAACGTGCCCCTTCTAAAAAAGAGACAGGGGTAGGACGTGAAAGACGCGTCATCCGCTTCAGGCCATGGTAGCGCTGAAGCCTCGTCGGATCAGAATCCGACGCTGCAACGTGGTTTGCAAAATCGACATATTCAGTTAATTGCCCTTGGCGGCGCAATCGGTACCGGGCTCTTTCTCGGCATCGGCCCCGCTATTCAGATGGCCGGTCCGGCGGTGCTGCTGGGTTACGGTATCGCCGGGATTATCGCCTTCCTGATCATGCGCCAGCTTGGCGAGATGGTCGTTGAAGAGCCGGTGTCAGGCTCCTTCGCGCATTTTGCCTATAAATACTGGGGTCCGTTCGCAGGCTTCCTCTCCGGCTGGAACTACTGGGTGATGTTCGTGCTGGTCGGGATGGCGGAGCTGACCGCCGCAGGCATCTATATGCAGTACTGGCTGCCGGATGTCCCGACGTGGATCTGGGCGGCGGCCTTCTTCATCATCATTAACGCCGTTAACCTCGTCAACGTCCGCCTGTATGGCGAAACCGAGTTCTGGTTTGCGCTGATCAAGGTGCTGGCGATTATCGGCATGATCGGCTTCGGCCTGTGGCTGCTGTTCTCTGGTCACGGCGGCGAGCGCGCCACGATCGATAACCTCTGGCAGCACGGCGGCTTCCTGGCGACCGGCTGGAAAGGGCTGATCCTCTCGCTGGCGGTGATCATGTTCTCCTTCGGCGGGCTGGAGCTGATTGGCATCACCGCCGCGGAAGCGCATGACCCGCACAAAAGCATTCCGAAAGCGGTTAACCAGGTGGTGTACCGTATCCTGCTGTTCTACATCGGCTCGCTGGTGGTGCTGCTGGCGCTCTACCCGTGGGTAGAAGTGAAATCCGACAGCAGCCCGTTCGTGATGATTTTCCACGATCTGAACAGCAACGTGGTGGCTTCTGCGCTGAACTTCGTCATTCTGGTGGCGTCGCTGTCGGTCTATAACAGCGGCGTTTACTCCAACAGCCGCATGCTGTTTGGTCTCTCCGTGCAGGGTAACGCGCCGAAATTCCTCACCCGCGTCAGCCGTCGCGGCGTGCCGGTGAACTCGCTGTTCCTTTCCGGGGCGATTACCTCGCTGGTGGTGCTGATCAACTATCTGCTGCCGAAAGAGGCCTTCGGCCTGCTGATGGCGCTGGTTGTCGCTACGCTGCTGCTGAACTGGATCATGATCTGCCTCGCGCACCTGCGATTCCGCGCGGCGATGCGCCGCAAGGGGCGCGAAACGCAGTTCAAAGCGCTGCTTTACCCGGCGGGGAACTACCTCTGTATCGCGTTCCTGGGGCTGATTCTGGTGCTGATGTGCACCATGGATGAGATGCGCCTCTCGGCGATGCTGCTGCCGGTGTGGGTGATGTTCCTGTTTATCGCATTTAAGCTCTCACGTAAAAAGTAGCCCGTTTTTCTCCCTCTCCCTGTGGGAGAGGGCCGGAGTGAGGGCAACAGACCGCACCAAACCAGACCGCACCTGCCTTCACGCCCGGTGGCGCTGCGCTTACCGGGCCTACAAAACACTGCTTCATCTTTATCGTGACCCCCCTCCCAAATCTGTTTCGATCCACAGGATCTTTATTTTGTAATCGATTACTTTTCATTTGAATCATTTTGTAATCGATTACTTTTTCCGGGTGAGGCTTATTATGGTGTCAACTGAAAGTAGTGAAAAGACGATAGCGCAGCATCGGCTGCTGGTGCCGCGGCTGTCGCTGATGATGTTTCTGCAGTTTTTTATCTGGGGTAGCTGGTCGGTTACGCTCGGCCTGGTGATGACCCAGCACAACATGTCTCTGCTGATTGGCGATGCGTTCTCCGCCGGGCCTATCGCCTCCATTCTCTCGCCGTTCGTGCTCGGCATGCTGGTGGACCGCTTCTTCGCCTCGCAGAAGGTGATGGCGGTGATGCACCTGGCGGGCGCGGCGATCCTCTGGTTCGTGCCGGGGGCGCTGATTGCCGAGAACGGCGCGCTGCTGATTGGCCTGCTGTTTGGCTACACGCTCTGCTACATGCCGACGCTGGCGCTGACCAACAATATCGCGTTTCACAGCCTGGCAAACGTGGATAAAACCTTCCCGGTGGTGCGCGTGTTCGGCACCATCGGCTGGATCGTGGCGGGCATTTTCATCGGCGTCACCGGCGTGGCGTCCAGCGTTACCATCTTTCAGGTGGCGGCGGCCAGCTCCGTGCTGCTGGCGCTTTACAGCCTGACGCTGCCGCATACGCCTGCTCCGGCGAAAGGCCTGCCGGTGAAGGTGCGCGATCTTTTCTGCGCGGATGCCTTTGCGCTGCTCAAAACCCGCCACTTTTTCGTCTTCTCCGTCTGCGCGATGCTGATCTCCGTCCCGCTCGGCACCTATTACGCCTACACCGCCTCGTATCTGGCGGATGCGGGAATTGCCGACGTCAGCACCGCCATGTCCTTCGGGCAGATGTCCGAGATCGTCTTCATGCTGGTTATTCCGCTGCTGTTCCGCCGTCTGGGCGTGAAGGTCATGCTGCTGATCGGCATGCTGGCGTGGTTTGTCCGTTACGCCATGTTCGCGCTGGGCGTCAGCGAGGAGGGGCGCATTCTGCTGTATCTCGGCATCCTGCTCCACGGCGTCTGCTACGATTTCTTCTTTGTCGTCGGCTTTATCTACACCGACCGCGTGGCGGGCGAGAAGGTGAAAGGCCAGGCCCAGAGCATGATCGTCATGTTCACCTACGGCATCGGCATGCTGCTCGGCTCGCAGATTTCCGGCGCGCTCTATAACCGCCTGGTGGCCGGGCAGACCGTGCCGCAGGCGTGGGTGACATTCTGGTGGATCCCGGCGGTGGCTGCCGCGGCGATCGCGCTGATTTTCCTTCTCACGTTTAAGTATGACGATGACAAGGCGTAACGTTCAGGAGGTGGTATGAGGACGATGAAAGGACCCGGCATTTTTCTGTCGCAGTTTATTGGCGCAGAAGCGCCGTTTAATTCGCTCGACGGGCTGGCTGAATGGGCGGCAGGTAAAGGTTATAAGGCGGTACAGATCCCCTGCAACCATCCGCACATCTTTGACGTCGAGAAAGCGGCGGAGAGCAAGACCTACTGCGACGACATCGCCGCTAAGCTGGCCGCGCACGGGCTGGTTATCAGCGAACTGTCGACCCATCTGGAAGGGCAGCTCGTGGCGGTGAATCCGGTTTACAGCGCCGCGTTTGATCACTTTGCGCCCGCTTCCGTGCGCGGTAACGATGCGGCGCGCCGGGCGTGGGCCACGGAGAAGCTGAAACAGGCGGCGGTCGCCTCGGCCAGATTAGGCCTGAAAGCGCACGCCACCTTCTCCGGCTCGCTGGCCTGGCCGTTTTTCTACCCGTGGCCGCCGCATAACGAACAGCGTTTTCAGGAAGCGTTCGGGGAGCTGGCAAACCGCTGGCGGCCGATTCTGGATACCTTCGACGAGCAGGGGGTGGACGTCTGCTTTGAGCTGCATCCCGGGGAAGATCTGCACGACGGCGTGACCTTCGAGCGTTTTCTGGCGCTGGTGGATAACCATCCGCGCTGCAACATTCTCTACGACCCGAGCCATATGCTGCTTCAGCAGATGGACTATCTGGCCTTTATCGATATCTTCCACGCGCGCATTAAAGCGTTCCACGTCAAGGATGCGGAGTTCCGCCCCAGCGGGCGCAGCGGCGTCTACGGCGGCTACCAGCCGTGGATCAACCGCGCCGGACGCTTTCGCTCGCCCGGTGACGGGCAAATCGATTTTAAGGGCATCTTCAGCAAGCTGACCCAGTACGACTACGACGGCTGGGCGGTGCTGGAGTGGGAGTGCTGCCTGAAGGATGGCGATACCGGGGCGAGTGAAGGCAGCGAATTTATCCGCCGCCACATCATTCCGGTTGCCGGGCGCGCGTTTGACGATTTCGCCGCAGGGGGCAGCCATGATTAACGTCGGGATCGTCGGCAGCGGGTTTATTGGCCCGGCACATATCGAGGCGCTCAGGCGCCTTGGGTTTGTTCAGGTGGTCGCGCTGTGCGACGGCTCGCTCGTTAAGGCGCAGGAAAAGGCGCGCCTGCTAAATGTCCCGCATGCTTACGCCAGCGTGGAAGAACTGCTCGCGCACCCCAATCTGCATGCGGTGCACAACTGCACGCCGAACCACCTGCACGCGGAGATTAACCGCCAGATCCTGCGCGCGGGCAAGCACGTGTTTTCCGAAAAGCCGCTGTGCATGACGCCGGACGAGGCGCGCGAGCTGGTGGCGCTGGCGGAGCAGACGGGCGTGGTGCATGGCGTGAGCTTTGTCTATCGCCAGTTTGCGATGGTGCGTCAGGCGGCGAGCATGATGCGTGCGGGCAGCGTCGGGCGGCTGTTTGCCTCGCACGGCAGCTATCTGCAGGACTGGATGCTGCTGGAAACCGACTATAACTGGCGGGTAGATGCCGCGCTGGGCGGCGCATCGCGCGCGGTGGCGGACATCGGCTCCCACTGGTGCGACACGGTGCAGTTTGTCACCGGGCGGCGCATTACCGAGGTGATGGCTGATTTATCCATCGTCTGGCCGACGCGCAGGGCCAGCAAGGTCGGGAATCAAACCTTCTCCCACGACGAGCGGGCGGAGTATGTAGACAAACCGGTCACGACCGAAGACTTCGGCTCGGTGCTGTTCCGCTTTGACGACGGCAGCAAGGGCTGCTTTAGCATCTCGCAGGTGAGCGCCGGGCGTAAAAACCGCCTGACGTTTGAGATCAACGGCAGCGAGCGCTCGCTGGCGTGGGACCAGGAGGTGCCGCAGCAGCTGTGGATCGGCCATCGCGCGCAGGCCAACCAGACGCTCACCGACGATCCGGGGCTGATGAACCCTGACGTGGCCGACAGCGCCCACTTCCCCGGCGGACATATCGAAGGCTGGCCGGACGCCTTCAAAAATATGATGGCGCAGTTCTACCGCGCCGTGCAGGCGGGCGCGATGCCGGAGACGCCGCAGTTTGCGACGTTTCACGATGGCGCAAACGTGATGTATATCATTGATGCCATTGTGAAAAGCCATCAGCAGCAGCGCTGGGTGCGCGTGGAACAATAACGCGTTGCCCGGTTCGCCGGGCAATAAATTTATGGTAGCCTGCACAAAACGCTAACCGCAGGATGTGTCGTCGCTATGTCAATTCAGAAAATCGCTCAGCTGGCCGGGGTCTCCGTGGCGACGGTCTCCCGCGTGCTGAATAACAGCGACACCGTGAAGGCGAAAAATCGCGAGCGCGTTCTGCGGGCGATTCAGGAGAGCAACTACCAGCCAAACCTGCTCGCCCGTCAGCTGCGCACCGCTCGCAGCTATATGATCCTGGTGATGGTGTCCAACATTGCCAACCCGTTCTGCGCCGAAGTGGTGAAGGGCATCGAAGCCGAGGCGGAGAAAAACGGCTACCGCATTCTGCTGTGCAACTCCGGCTCGGACATCGAGCGCTCCCGCTCGGGCTTAAGCCTGCTCTCCGGCAAAATCGTCGACGGCATTATCACCATGGACGCCTTCTCGAAGCTGCCGGAACTTGCCGCGCTGATTGGTTCTGCACCGTGGGTGCAGTGCGCCGAATATGCCGATGCGGGCGCGGTCTCCTGCGTCGGCATCAATGATGTGGACGCTTCACAGCATGCCGTCAGCCAGCTGGCCGACGGCGGCCGCAAGCGTATCGCGATGATCAACCACGATCTCAGCTACAAATATGCCCGCCTGCGCGAACGCGGCTACAAGAGCGTGATCCACCTGCGGGATCTGGACTATCAGGCGGTGGAGTATGCCAGCGATCTCAGCTCCGGGGCGGGCATGGCGGCGATGCAAAACCTGTTAAAAAATAATCCGCCGGATGCGCTATTTGCCGTTTCCGATACGCTGGCGGCGGGCGCGCTGCGCGCCATTCAGCAGGCAGGTCTTCGGGTGCCAGAGGATATTGCCGTGGTCGGCTTTGACGGTACGGAGCTGGCGGACATGATTTCGCTCACCACCATCGAACAGCCGTCGCGGGATATCGGGCGCAAGGCGGTCGATCTGCTCTTAAATAAGATCGACAACCCGGCCGCGCCCACGGAAAGGGTGATGATGGACTGGCGCTTTATTTCCCGCGCCAGCACCTGATTATTGCGCGATGACGCCAGCCAGGGAGCGAATATCGTTCCCGGTTGGCGACTGGTGAATGCGCAGACCAAATTCATCCACCACCGCGAAAATATGGTCGAAGATGTCGGCCTGAATCTCCTCATATTCTGCCCAGACCACCGTGTTGGTGAAGGCGTATATTTCAATAGGCAGGCCGTTGGCGTCAGGCGCGAGCTGGCGCACCATCAGCGTCATATCTTTACGAATGCGCGGGTGGTTGCGCAGATATTCGTTCAGGTAGGCGCGGAAGGTGCCTATATTGGTCATCTTGCGCAGGTTTAATACCGATTCCCCTTCACCGTTTTTCTGATTCCACAGGCTAATTTCCTCATGGCGTGCGGCCAAATAAGGCTTCAGCAGCTTCGCCTGAATGAGTTTCTGCTGCTCCTGCTCGTCGAGAAAATGAATGCTGGTGGTATCAATGTTCAGGCTGCGCTTAATGCGTCGTCCGCCGGAGGCCGACATGCCGCTCCAGTTGATAAAGGCGTCGGAGACCAGCGCCCACGTCGGAATGGTCGTAATCGTATTATCGAAATTGCGCACTTTCACGGTGGTCAGGCCGATATCCGTCACCGTGCCGTTGGCACCGTATTTCGGCATCTCCAGCCAGTCGCCGAGCTTGAGCATATCGTTGGCGGAAAGCTGGATACCCGCTACAAGTCCAAGTATCGGATCTTTAAACACCAGCATCAGCACGGCGGCCATGGCGCCCAGACCGCTGATCAGAATCGCCGGAGACTGGCCAATCAGCAGGGAGATAATCAATATCCCCACCAGAATGGCGCTCACCAGCTTGATGCCCTGGAAAATCCCCTTCAGCGGCAGCTGCGACGCGGTGGCCATTTTCTGCGACAGATTGAAAATCACGTCCAGCAGCGAGAAGAAGGAGAGCAGGGCATAGACCATCACCCACAGCTTCGCGCAGGTGGTGAGTATTTCCGCCGCTTCGCTGCCCTTTTGCAGCCACAGTACCGCCTGGACGTTGACGATTATCCCCTGAAGGGTAAAGGCCAGACGGTGAAATAATTTATTCTGGGTGATGATCTGCAGCCATAAATGGCTGCTGGCCTGCGCGCGCTTTTCGAATGCGCGAAGTACCCCTTTGTGCAGAATAAAATGAACGATGATGGCGGTAAGAAAAATAATACCAAAGATAATCACTAAAGAGGTGGTGTGATTAATTTCAATGCCTAACTCTTCAACCTGAGCAATCAATTCCTGCATAACGTCTCCTGTATTTTTGCAGCCCCATAATGGCGGCTGCGGATCTATTATGCAAATTCACGAACTTATTTGGCGGCCTGACAGATCTTCGCCACCGGCAGGCACAGGCTATGGCGGATACGCAGTGTCGCCAGAGCAAGTACCACCATCATGGTCGTTTCCACCATCAGGAAGACGTTCACCGCCTGGGTGTAATCCCCGTGATGGTTTTGAAGCGCGTGCAGCAAAATGGCGCCAAAAATGGCCGGGCCAAGGCCCAGTGCGGCCTGCTGCAGGGTGCTTAAAATAGCGCTCGCGGCTCCCGCGTCGTCAGGCTGAATGTCGCGCATCCCGATGCGATAGAAGCTGTTCACGATCAGCGCCTGCCCGTAGCCCACCAGTCCGGTCGCGGGTGCCAGCGTCAGGGTGGTATTCTCCATGCCCCAAACGCGGAACGTGGCGATCAGCGCCAGCAGGCCGGTAATCTGGATCGCCAGACCCGTCAGCAGGATTGTGCTGGTGCTGTAGCGGGCAATCAGCCGCGGCGCGAACCAGGCCGAAACAAAGTAGGTCACGCCAAGGGCGATAAAACTGTTCCCGGACTGCCACGGCGCCATCCCCAGACCGGTTTGCATGGTCAGCGCCATACAGAACATAAACCCGGACCAGGCGCTGAAAAAGAGCATCGCAATCAGGACACCAAAGCGCACGCTGCGAAGCGCAAGCAGGCGCGGCGGGATCAGCGGGTGGGCATTCTCACGCTCTTTTTTGCGCGCGTTCAGCGCCATCAGCCAGGCCAGCGGGACAAGGGCGAGCAGCATCGTCTTCAGCGGCCACGACCAGTTCCACTGGGGGCCGAGCGCCATCGGGAACAGCAGGCAGCAAAGCATGACCGCCAGCAGCGCGGTACCCGGCCAGTCGATGCGTGATGGCGTTTCGCGACGGGTTTCCGGTACGAAGCGGCGGCTCAGCGCCAGCACCACCAGACAAATCGGCACGTTGATAAAGAAGGCGTTACGCCAGCCCAGCCCGGCGATATCCGCCGATACCAGCCAGCCGCCGCCCATTTGTCCCACGATAAACGCAATCCCGCCGATGCCGCCGAACAGGCTGATGGCTTTGGCGTGGGCGGTGCCTTTCAGCGTGACGTGCAGCGTGGCAAGAATTTGCGGCACGATCAGTGCGGCCCCCGCGCCCTGAACGATGCGCGCGGCGAGCAGCTGTTCAATGTTCCCCGCCATTCCGCACAGCAGCGAGGCCAGGCCAAAGCTCGCCACACCCAACATGAACAGACGACGACGGCCAAAGTTATCTCCCAGCTTGCTGCCGAGCGCGAGGCAGACGGCAAAGGCCACGCCGTAGAGGGCGACGATCAGCTCCAGTTCGGTAGCGGTCGCATGCAGTGAATGGGTGATGGCGTCCAGCGCCACGTTGGTGATTGAGGTATCAATCATCGGCAGCATCTGGCCGGTTAACAGCAATATCAGGCCAGCGCGACCCGGTGAAACAACTGACGTATTCATGGTAACTCCATTGCGTCATTCAACAGATGGTCGTAGCATCTACCATCAGATAAACGGGTACCAGTTCTTGCTTATACTGGTACTGGCACTACCATGCAGGGGGATTTATGGCGCTGATGTCTGAACCGGTCGTTTCACGTCAGGATGACACCCGAAAACAGCTCGGGGCATTTTTACGCGCCCGGCGGGAAAGTCTCGATCCGCAGCGCTTAGGTTTGCCGCGCAGCGGTCGCCGCCGCACGCCGGGCCTGCGCCGGGAAGAGGTGGCGATGCTCGCTGATGTGGGCGTCACCTGGTACACCTGGCTTGAGCAGGGCAGGGACGTCAATCCGTCCAGCGCGGTGATGGCGGCCGTGGCAAAAGCGCTGCAATGTACCCCGACCGAGGCCCGGCATCTGTTTGTGTTAGCAGGTTTACCGCCGGGTGAAGCGCCGCAGGCGGTCTGCTGCGAGGGCATTAGCGAAGGCACGCGCCGCCTGCTGGATACGCTGATGCCGAAACCCGCCAGCATTCAGAAACCGAACTTCGATATCGTGGCGTGGAACGACAGCTTCGGGCATCTGATGGGCGTCGATTTCAATGACATCCCTCCCGAAGATCGCAACTGTATTTATCTGTTCCTCACGCATCCGGCGTGGCGCGCGCGGCTCGGCAGACGCGACGACGTGCTGCCCATCTTTGTCTCCTATTTCCGCGCGGCGATGGCCGAACACCGGGGCGATCCGCTGTGGGAGGCCAAGCTGGCGCGCTTCTTTGCGGTGTCCGAAGAGTTTAAAACCCTGTGGCACCAGCGCAACGACGTGCGCGGCGTGGAGAACCAGCTCAAGCTGTTTACCCATCCCGAGCTGGGGGATTTTACGCTGCAGCAGATGTACTGGTATTCCGCGCCGCGAAACGGATCGCGGCTGCTGGTGTATCTGCCGGTGGATGAGGCGGGAGAGCGGGCGATGGCGTGGCTGGCGGCGCAGGGGAAATAATTTTGCGAGGGGCTTTCAGGGAATAAGAGCCGTCTCTGCTAAGTGAATACGACATTGTTGTGTCTGACAGCGAACAAACCGGCGACGGACAGCGGTTTTGGTTACGCATGATAGACTGGGCGTTCAGCATGAATTATCGGATAAGCGTGGCTGACGGTACGGTAGGAGAAGAGTGGCACTTAACGCCGGTGAGCTCATATGCCGAGCTGGAAGAGCGCTGGATTGCGTTTGCCTGGGGACACGATCGTGATGTGCACCCACATCGCAGGTTAGTCATCAGTAAAGCGTAACGGGCCGCACAGAGCGGCCCGTTTTGTTTAGCACTCGGTCACAGTCGTGCTCAGCGGCAGGCGAGATTTCGGCAGCGTGGCGTTGAAATCTTCCACGCTGTGATGCCCAACCGGCACCACCACCAGGCTGGTGAAGCCTTTCTCTTTCAGGCCAAACTCTTCGTCGAGGATCGCGGCGTCGAAACCTTCAATCGGTACCGCGTCCAGGCCCAGCGCAGCCACGCCCAGCAGGAAGTTACCGACGTTCAGGTAAACCTGCTTCGCCATCCACTGGTCGTCATCTTTCAGATCCACGCGGTGCATGTCGGCAAAGTAGGTGCGGCCCTTATGGTTTGCCGCTTTCGCTTCCGGGGTATTAAAGCGACCATCGGCCTCTTCCTGATCGACAACGCGCTCCAGCCAGGCGTCGTCCATCGCGGTTTTCGCGCAGAACACCACCACGTGAGAAGCATCCAGCATTTTGCGTTCGTTGAACACATAGGTGCCCGCCGCGGATTTCGCCACGCGCGCTTTTCCTTCCTCGGTGCTGGCGACAATAAAGTGCCACGGCTGGGAGTTGGTGCTGGACGGGCTGTACTGCAGCAGGGTTTTGATTTTTTCCGCTTCTTCAGCGGTCAGTTTTTTGCTTGCGTCGAACGCCTTGGTGGAGTGGCGTTTCAGCGCAACAGAAATGATATCCATAACAACTCCTGATGATGAAATTCGCCCGCGTGCGGGCGCGAAAGGTGAGCAGATTACAGCGGGACGCGGAAAAAGATAAGGGCAATTCGAGCGCTTAATCTGTTCGTCTCAGACGAACAATCAGACCGGCCGGATCCACTTCTGGTCTTTTTTCGGCAGTTTATCCACCACCAGATGCCAGGAATCATTGATGAGATCGGTAACCAGTTCCGGCGTCACGTCGTCCGTACCGTAAAGGGAAATCCAGTGTTTTTTGTTGAGGTGATAGCCCGGTTCAACGCCGCGATAAATCTGCTGATTTAACAGCGATTTTTCCGGGTCTGACTTCAGGCTAACGTGCGGCCGCCCGTGCGCGACGGCCACAATCATGAAAATTTTCCCGCCCACTTTAAACACGTCAAACTCCGGCCCAAACGGCCAGCAGTGTTCGGTGAACGGCAGTTCCAGCGCCACGCGTTTTGCGTGTTCCTGCAACGTTTTACTGTCCATCGCTCTCTTCCTGGGCAAGCCCGCGCCACATTACCTCAAAGCCGAGCGCTTTAAACTCAACGGCGCGGGACGGATCGCGGGTGGCAAATTCCATCGTGCTTTCGGCCAGCGATAAGAAAAGCGCATCGCCAAACGTTTTAAATTCATCAGACATAAACACCTGACGCACCGAGCGGCGGCAGAGCTCATGCAGCTCCGGGAACATCTCTTTCACCTCCTGTTCCGTTTCGGCGCTCAGCTTTTCACTGACGCCAATCTGGCGGATCGCCGCATGGGCAACGGGGTTACGAATACCCCAGTCCACATAGCTGTTCCAGATATTGCGGGTATGTTCTTTGGGCAGCGTGATGGTGCGATCGAGGTTCGCCAGCATGGTCTGGCAGAGATCCTGCTTCAGGTGCAGATAGAGGGCATTCAGCAGATCGTCTTTCGTAGCAAAGTAGCGGAACAGGGTGCCTTCGGCGACGCCCGCCTTACGGGCAATGAGCGCCGTTGAGGCGGCAACACCTGACTGTGCAAACGCCGTGGTTGCGGCGTCCAGTAAGGCCTGTTTTTTATCTTCACTCTTCGGACGTGCCACTAAATTTTTCCTCCTGTCAATTATAAAAACCCTGATTGAAACACGTGCTTTGACACGCTGCAACGCGGAATGTCAAAGATCGAAAACGTCTTGACGACTTTATCATCATATCTATAATGAGTGCTTACTCACTCATAATCAAGTTTACCCTGCGCACGCTATCGGATGGGGCGCGTTTTCGGGTCAGGATATGAAAAAACCTCTCTTCATCTGCGTGGTGTTAATCATGATTATTGCTTCAGCCGCGAGTTTACCGTTTGTTCTGAATGCCGGATTCGGCCAGCCGCCGCAGGGTGAACGGCTTACTGAAGTGGAGGCCTCTCCACAGTATCGCGAGGGGAAATTCCACAATACGCTGCCGACGCCGGGTTATAACGGTGACAAAAATATGCTGGTCGCGATGTGGGAGTTTCTGACCAAAAAAACCGAAAACGCTCGCCCGGCCCAGCCCCTGCCGCTGGTGAAAACCGATCTTGCGAGCCTGCCGCTGGAGCAGGACACCCTGGTGTGGCTTGGTCACTCCTCGTGGTATCTGCAACTCGCGGGCAAACGCATCCTGATTGACCCGGTTCTTGGCAACTATGCCGCGCCGTTTTCGTTCCTCAATAAGGCCTTTGCCGGCGAGTATCCGTGGCGGGCTGAAATCATGCCGGCGATCGACCTGCTGATTATCTCGCACGATCACTACGATCATCTGGATTACGCCACCATCAGGGCGCTACTGCCGAAGGTGAAGCGGGTGGTGACGCCGCTGGGCGTCGGCTCCCACCTGCGTTACTGGGGGATGAAGCCCGAGATTATTGACGAATGCGACTGGAACCAGTCGGTGCGCATCAGCGATGCGTTGACGGTGCACGTTCTGCCGGCGCGTCACTTCTCCGGCCGCGGCATCAAACGCGATCGCACCTTGTGGGGCAGCTTCATGTTCGTCACGCCAGAGCAGAAGGTTTACTACAGCGGGGATTCCGGTTACGGCCCGCACTTCAGGGCCATCGGTGAACAGTTTGGCGAAGTGGACGTCGCCATCATGGAAAACGGCCAGTACGACCAGGACTGGAAGTACATCCACATGCTGCCGGAGGAAACGGCGCAGGCCTCGGCGGATCTGAACGCGAAAGCCGTGGTGCCCGGGCATAACGGACGCTTCGT
Source organism: Enterobacter sp. GER_MD16_1505_Eko_090 (assembly GCF_003331015.1). Lineage (NCBI taxonomy): Bacteria > Pseudomonadati > Pseudomonadota > Gammaproteobacteria > Enterobacterales > Enterobacteriaceae > Enterobacter > Enterobacter sp. GER_MD16_1505_Eko_090. Next base: position 231,731 of record NZ_PUQF01000001.1, read on the forward strand.
GCTGGCGAAACACGCCTGGAACGATCCGCTGATCCAGCTGGCAAAAGCCAGCCAGGATAAAAATTATCGGTTGCTGACGCCGGAACTGGGCGAGCCCGTCCGGGTAAGCGACACCGCGCAAACCTTTCGTGCGTGGTGGGAATAATGTTTAAGCGAGAAGCAGAGGGGGACAGCAGTATGACCATTTCCGCTCAAGTCATCGACACTATCGTCGAATGGATCGACGACAATCTGCACCAGCCATTACGAATAGAAGAGATTGCCCGCCACGCGGGTTACTCGAAGTGGCACCTGCAGCGGCTGTTTATGCAGTACAAAGGGGAGAGTCTGGGGCGCTATATCCGTGAACGCAAGCTGCTGCTGGCGGCGCGCGATCTGCGTGAATCCGACGCCCGGGTGTACGACATCTGCCTGCGTTACGGGTTTGACTCGCAGCAGACGTTTACCCGCATCTTTACCCGCACGTTCAACCAGCCGCCTGGCGCGTACCGTAAAGAGAACCATAGCCAGACACATTAACCTGTCGCGTGTAGGCCGGGTAAGGCGTAGCCGCCACCCGGCCTTTTTATGGGCTCACGACGCCAGTGAAAACCAGCGTCGCCAGACGAAACGCAGCACAAAGAATTCAATCGCCCCGAGCAGTAAAAACCACACGCAGAACAGAATGGTATAGAGCTGGTTAAGATCGACCATGTGAAAGGTCTGAACCAGCTTCTGCGCCAGTACCAGCCCAAGCGAAGGCGCAGGGAGCAGCAGGCATGAAAGCAGTGCCAGCAATAAAATGCCGCCTGCGGTGAGCAGCGATTCTAGCGGGTGTTTCATCGTAATGTTAATCGTCAGTTAAAAATGTCATTGTCCGGCATCCCGGAACGTAAAGCAATATAAACCCGGCGCACGTTTACGGATAAAACGAATGCGCTATTCTGTGAATAATTAACAGAAAAAGATAAATATCCCAGACGCGATTAAATAATTATCGCGTAGTGTAAATAAACGTCCGTCTCACGAAAATAATTTTACAAATGTATAGGTGCTATAACCAATTAACGTGGCAATAACAATGGCCGCGATAACGTATAACACCAGTCTGCGCCCGCGATAAATACCCCACATGGTTCCCCCTCGTTTAGTTTTGGTTTAGAAATATTTTGTAAAAATCAGATCATCGAAATAGTTTTAATCAGTTTTGAATAACCGAGAAGTCATTATATTGCGGTAGATCAATTTTACCCGCAAGACTTTAAAATGAATTTATTTAAGCCCGAAAGGAATTCAGGCTTCTGTTCACCGGAAATTGAAGGAAAAATACGATGACTGAAAAAAAAGTGATTCCGAACGTGCCGCCTTCCGGCGGGCTGGCATACCAGCAGACCGTAGAGCAGGTGCTTGCTCACGCGCAGAGCCAGGCCAGCGGTCTGGACCGTGCAGAGGCGCAGGTGCGTCTGCAAAAAACAGGGCCGAACGCGCTGCCGGAGAAAAAAGGCAAACCCGCCTGGCTGCGTTTCCTGGCCCATTTTAATGATGTGCTGATTTATGTCCTGCTGGCCGCCGCCGTATTAACGGCAGTAATGGGCCACTGGGTCGATACGCTGGTTATTTTGGGCGTGGCGGTAATCAATGCCTTAATTGGTCATATTCAGGAAAGCAACGCGGAAAAATCCCTGAAGAGTATTCGTAATATGCTCGCCAGCGAGGCGCGCGTTATTCGTAACGGCAACCATGAAACAATTCCCACAACTGAAATAGTCCCGGGCGATATTATTGTATTACGCGCGGGAGATCGTATTCCGGCGGATATGCGTTTAATTGAAGCGCATAATTTACGCGTGGAAGAGGCGATTCTGACCGGTGAATCCACCGTGGTGGATAAACACGTTAATCCGCTGAGCGGCGAATTACCGCTGGGCGATCGCACCAATATGGTCTTCTCCGGGACGACCGTCAGCGCGGGCGGCGGCATCGGCGTGGTCACCGCCACCGGTCAGGATACGGAACTCGGCAACATCAACCAGATGATGGCGGGTATCGAGAAGCACCGTACGCCGCTGCTGGTGCAGATGGACAAGCTGGGTAAGGCGATCTTCGCGATTATTCTGGCGATGATGGCCGCGCTGTTTGTTTTCAGCCTGGCGTTCCGCGAGATCCCGATGGGCGAGCTGCTGCTCTCCCTGATTAGCCTGGCGGTCGCCTCCGTACCGGAAGGTCTGCCGGCGATTATCTCCATCATCCTCTCCCTGGGCGTGCAGGCAATGGCGCGCAAGCGGGCCATCATCCGCAAGCTGCCGACGGTGGAAACGCTTGGCGCGATGACCGTGGTCTGCTCGGATAAAACCGGCACCCTGACCATGAACGAGATGACGGTCAAAGCTATCATCACCGCCGACGCCTGCTACCGCGTGGACGGCAACAGCTACGAGCCGGTGGGCAACCTCTACCTGGAAGGCAGCGACGAGCCGGTCCACATCCAGCCGGGCACCGTGCTGGAGCAGTACCTGCGCACCATCGACCTGTGTAACGACAGCCAGCTGATTCAGGACGATCGCGGGCTGTGGGGCATCACCGGCGGCCCGACCGAGGGCGCGCTGAAGGTGCTGGCGGCGAAGGCCAACCTTGAGCCGGTGATGACCACGCTGGTTAACAAAATCCCGTTCGACTCGCAGTACAAGTACATGAGCACCCACTACCAGATTGGCGGTGAGGAGCAGATTTTGATCACCGGCGCGCCGGACGTCATTTTCGCCCTGTGCGCCGAGCAGCAGACCCGCAACGGTGCGGAAGCCTTCAACCGCGCATACTGGGAAAGCGAGATGGAGCGCTATGCGCGTCAGGGGCTGCGCATGGTCGCCGCGGCGTTCAAGTCGGCGAACGGCGAGCAGGAACTGACGCACGACGATCTGAGCCACGGTCTGATCTTCCTCGGCATCGCCGGGATGATGGATCCGCCGCGTCCGGAAGCGATTGACGCGATTAACGCCTGCCAGCAGGCGGGGATCCGCGTGAAGATGATCACCGGCGATCACCCGCAGACGGCAATGAGCATCGGGCAGATGCTGGGGATCAGCAACAGCGAGCAGGCGGTCACCGGCTATGAGCTGGAGAAGATGGACGACGCCGCGCTGGCGGACGCCGCGGTGAAGTATGACATCTTTGCCCGTACCAGCCCGGAGCATAAGCTGCGCCTGGTGAAAGCGCTGCAGGACAAAGGTGAAATTGTCGGCATGACCGGCGACGGCGTGAACGATGCCCCGGCGCTGCGTCAGGCGGACGTGGGTATTGCGATGGGCATTAAGGGCACGGAAGTGACCAAAGAGGCGGCGGACATGGTCCTGACGGACGATAACTTCGCCACCATCGCCAGCGCGGTGAAAGAGGGGCGTCGCGTTTACGACAACCTGAAGAAGACCATCCTGTTCATCATGCCGACCAACCTGGCGCAGGGGCTGCTGATTGTGATTGCGCTGCTGGCGGGGAACATCATTCCGCTGACGCCGGTGCTGATCCTGTGGATGAACATGGCGACCTCCGCCACGCTCTCCTTCGGCCTGGCCTTTGAAGCCGCCGAGCGCAACATCATGCGCCGTCCGCCGCGCCAGACCGGCCAGCACGTGATGGACGCCTACGCCGTCTGGCGCGTGGCCTTCGTCGGCACCATGATTGCCATCGCCGCCTTTGCGCTGGAAGCCTGGCTGGCCCCGCGCGGCCACAGCGCGGAGTTCATCCGCACCGTGCTGCTGCAGATGCTGGTCTGCGCCCAGTGGGTGTACATGATTAACTGCCGCAACACCGAAGGGTTCTCCCTCAACCGCGGTCTGCTGGCGAACAAAGGGATCTGGCTGGTGACGGGCGTGCTGTTCCTGCTCCAGGCGGCGATTATCTACCTGCCGTTTATGCAGATGCTGTTCGGTACCGAAGCGCTGCCGCTGCGCTACTGGTTTGTGACCCTGGCCGTTGCAGGCGTGATGTTCTTCGTCGTCGAGATCGAGAAGCGGCTGACCCGCAGGTTCCGTAAGGCTGCATAACGAAAACCTTACCCCTCACCCTAACCCTCTCCCCACAGGGGAGAGGGCCGGGGTGGGGGGAGAAACAACGCTGAGGTACTCCCATGAAATTCCCGGTCCTGTTAGCACTTCTTGTCAGTACCCTGCAACCCGCATTCGCCGCCATTCCCGTTCGCGTCGCCACCGTGGAGCAAACCGCCCACGCCGCCGAGCGCCAGATCCCGGGCCGTATCGAAGCCATTCACACCGTTGAGCTACGCGCACGCACGGAGGGCACGATTGCCAAAATCCACTTCCGCGACGGGCAGTACGTGAAAAAGGGCGACGTGCTGTTTGAGCTGGACGACGCCGAGCCGCGTGCCGCCCTGCGCCTGGCGCAGGCCGAAGTGAAAAGCGCCGAAGCCACGCTGCGCCAGGCGCAGCAGCAGCTCTCCCGCTTTGAAAGCCTCGGCAGCAGCAACGCCATCAGCCGCCACGACGTGGACAACGCCCGCATGCAGCGCGACGTCGCCAGCGCCGCTCTCGAGCAGGCGAAGGCCCGGCTCGACGCCCGCCGCGTCACCCTGGGCTACACCCGCATCACCTCGCCGATTGACGGCCGCGTGGGGCACAGCAGCTTCCACGAGGGTAGCCTGGTCAACCCGGCGAGCGGCGTTTTGGTGGAGGTGGTGCAGCTTGATCCGATCCGCATCGCCTTTGCGCTGGAAGAGGGGGCGTTTGCCGCCAAAGCCGGACAGCATGCGGATATCAACGCCATGAAGCGTGCCTGGCAGGCGCTGATCGACAGCAACGGCCAGCGCGTCAGCGGCGAGCTGGCGTCAGTGGATAACCGCGTTGACCCGCGCACCGCCAGCGTGATGCTGCGCGCCGAGTTTGCCAATCCGCGCCATCAGCTGCTGCCCGGCGGCAACGTGAATGTCTATTTGCGCCCGGCAAGCGATCAGCCGGTGCTGACCCTCCCCGCCGCCGCAGTCCAGCAGAACGGCGACGGCTTCTTTGCCTGGGTGGTTAATGCCGACGGCAACGCCGAAATGCGCCCGCTGAACGTGGCCGGGCAGATCGGCCAGCAGTTTCAGATTGCCTCCGGCGTGAAGCCCGGTGAGCGAGCGATTACTGACGGCGCGCAGCGCGTGCAGCCCGGCGCTGCCGTCCAGATACTCAATTAAGGAGCCATCATGCTGACGTTTTTCATCAAACGCCCGCGCTTCGCGATGGTGATTGCGCTGGTCATCACCCTGCTGGGGGCCATTGCGCTGAGAATTATCCCGGTGGAGCAGTACCCGCAGATCGCGCCGCCGGTGGTGAACGTCTCTGCCAGCTGGCCGGGCGCCAGCTCGGCCGACGTGGCGGAGGCCATCGCCACGCCGCTGGAGACGCAGCTGAACGGCGTGGACCATATGCTCTACATGGAGTCCACCAGCTCGGACGAAGGCACTTACAGCCTGAACATTACCTTTGCGGCGGGCACCGATCCGGATCTTGCCGCCATCGACGTGCAAAACCGCGTGGCGCAGGCCGTGGCGCAGCTGCCGACCGAGGCGCAGCAAAACGGCGTGCAGGTGCGCAAGCGCGCCACCAACCTGATGATGGGGGTAAGTCTTTACTCACCGAATAATACCCACACGCCGCTGTTCGTCAGCAACTACGCCAGCACCCAGGTGCGCGAGGCGCTGTCGCGTCTGCCCGGCGTGGGGCAGGTGCAGATGTTCGGCGCGCGCGACTACAGCATGCGCATCTGGCTGCGCCCGGACCGCATGAACGCCCTGAACGTCACCACCGATGACGTGGCGCAGGCGCTGCGCGAGCAGAACGTACAGGGCGCGGCCGGCCAGGTGGGCACCCCGCCGGTGTTTAACGGCCAGCAGCAGACCCTGACCATCAACGGGCTGGGGCGCTTAAGCCAGGCCGACGAGTTTGCCGACATCATTATTCGCGCCGGGGAGATGGGCCAGCTGGTGCGCCTGAAGGACGTCGCCACCATCGAGCTCGGCTCGCGCAGCTACAGCTCCGGCGCGCAGCTGAACGGGCACGACTCCGCCTATTTGGGTATCTACCCGACGCCGTCCGCCAACGCCCTGCGCGTGGCCGACGCGGTACGCGCGGAGCTGGAACGCCTCTCAACGCGCTTCCCGGACGACCTGGTTTATGAGGTGAAATTCGACACCACCTCTTTTGTCGCCGCCACCATTAAAGAGATCGGCGTCTCGCTGGCGCTGACCATGCTGGCGGTGGTTATCGTTGTTTCCCTGTTCCTGCAGAGCTGGCGCGCGACGCTGATTGTCGCCCTCGCCATTCCGGTGTCGCTGGTGGGCACCTTCGCGGTGCTCTACACGCTCGGCTACTCCGCCAACACGCTCAGCCTGTTTGCCATTATTCTGGCACTGACCATGGTGGTGGATGACGCCATCGTGGTGGTGGAGAGCGTTGAAACGCTGATGGCGGAAGGACAGAGCCGCACGGCGGCAACCGCGCTGGCGCTGCGCCAGATTGCCGGGCCGGTGATCGCGACGACGCTGGTGCTGCTGGCGGTATTTCTGCCGGTGGCGCTGCTGCCGGGGATTGTCGGCGAGCTGTACCGCCAGTTCGCGGTGACGCTCTCGACGGCCGTGACGCTCTCAAGCCTGGTGGCGCTGACCCTGACGCCCGCGCTGTGCGCGATGCTGCTGCGTCCGCGCCCGGCACAGCCCGCCGCCGTTTTCCGTGGGTTCAACCGCGGGCTGGACGCCACGCGCACGCTTTACACCCGGATCGTGAGCGTGTTCAACCTCCGTCCGTGGCTGGCGCTGCTGGCCACCGCAGGCGCGGCGGCGGTGGTGGTATTCAGCTTCATGTCGATGCCAAAGGGCTTCCTGCCCCAGGAGGATCAGGGCTACTTCTTCGCCAGCGTCCAACTGCCGGAGGCAGCCTCGCTGGAGCGCACCGAAGCGGTGATGACCACCGCGCGGGAGCTGATCGCCCAAAATCCGGCGGTGGAAGACGTGATTCAGGTCTCCGGGTTTAACATCCTCAACGGCACCAGCGCCTCCAACGGCGGGTTTATCTCCATCATGCTCAAAGACTGGAGCGCGCGTCCGCCGCTGGATGAGGTGATGGGTACCCTGCAGCGCCAGCTGCTGGCCCTGCCGGAGGCGACCATCATGACCTTCGCGCCGCCGACGCTGCCGGGGCTGGGCAACGCCTCGGGCTTCGACCTGCGTATCCAGTCTCAGGCGGGGCAGAGCCCGGCGGAGCTGGAGCGCGTCGCCCGCGAGGTGCTGATAAAAGCCAATCAGCACCCGCAGCTGAGCCGCGTGTTCACCACCTGGAGCAGCAACGTGCCGCAGCTGACGCTGACCGTTGACCGCGAGCGCGCCGCCCGCCTCGACGTGCCGGTATCGCGCATCTTCAGCAGCCTGCAAACCGCCTTTGGCGGCACCCGCGCCGGGGATTTCAGCATCAACAACCGCGTCTACCACGTGGTGATGCAGAACGAGATGCAGTGGCGCGAGCGTGCAGAGCAAATCAGCGAGCTGTTCGTGCGCAGCAACAGCGGCGAGCGGGTGCGCCTGAGCAACCTCGTCACCATCACGCCGACCGTCGGCGCGCCGTTCCTCCAGCAGTACAACCAGTTCCCGTCGGTGTCGGTGAGCGGCTCGGCAGCGTCTGGGGTGAGCAGCAGCACCGCCATGGCGGCGATGGGCGAAATTCTGGCGGCAAGCCTGCCTGCGGGGTACGACTACGCCTGGAGCGGCATGTCGTATCAGGAGCAGCAGACCGGCAATCAGGCGATCTGGATCGTGCTGGCGGCGGTGGTGATGGCGTGGCTGTTCCTCGTCGCCCAGTACGAGAGCTGGACGCTTCCGGCGAGCGTAATGCTCTCGGTGTTGTTCGCCCTCGGCGGGGCGCTGGTCTGGCTGTGGATGACGGGCTACGCCAACGACGTGTACGTGCAGATTGGTCTGGTATTGCTGATCGCACTAGCGGCCAAAAACGCGATTCTTATCGTGGAGTTTGCCCGCGCGCGGCGTATGGACGGAATGGCGATTGTCGATGCCGCGCGGGAAGGGGCCTCGCGCCGCTTCCGCGCGGTGATGATGACCGCCGTGTCGTTCATTATCGGCGTTCTGCCGATGATGCTGGCGACCGGCGCAGGCGCCCAGAGCCGCCGCATCATCGGCACCACGGTGTTCAGCGGCATGCTGGTAGCGACCGTGGTGGGGATTCTGTTCATCCCCGCGCTGTTCGTGCTGTTCCAGCGCCTGCGGGAGTGGGGCCACGGCCTTACGGACTCGTCGCCCACAGCTCGCAGTGCTTCTGCACCAGAGAAATCAGCGAGCCGCCGTCGGCGATAAAGTCCCGCATGCGCTGCGCCTCGCTCTTGCCCTGCTTTAACAGCAGGGCAATTTCATTGATTGCGCTTGTCGCGCCGAGCTTCTCGGCCGACGGCGCCACCTGCTCCAGCAGCCAGGCGATATCTTCCGCCACGGTTTTGTGCTCGCCGGTGTGCACGTCCGTCAGGATCCCCTCCAGCCCGTAGCGACACGCCTGAAAACGGTTAAAACGGTAGAGCAGAAAATCCCGTTCCTGATGCTTATACGGCCGCGTGGTCAGCAGCCAGTGCGACGTGGCCTGAATCAGCCCGGCGATGTTAATCGCGTGGCCGAGCGTCAGCGGCGTATCCATCACTCGCACCTCCACGGTGCCAAAATGCGGGCTGGGGCGAATATCCCAGTGCAGATCTTTGATGCTGTCGATCATGCTGGTGGCGCTCAGGCGGCGGAACAGCCCTTCGAACTCCTGCCAGCTGTTGACCCACGGCATCTGGCCGTTATCCGGGAACCCGGAGAAGATGTTGAGCCGCGACGAGGAGAACTTCGTGTCCGTGCCCTGCATGTACGGCGAGGCGGCCGCCAGGGCAATAAAGTGCGGTACAAAGCGCGACAGGCCGTGCAGGAGGTAAATGGCGTCATCCCCGGTCCGGCAGCCGACGTGCACGTGCTGGCCGAACACCGTCGCCTGCAAAATTAGATAGCCAAAGCGCTCCAGCGTGACGTTATAGCGCTCGTCGTCGCACACCTCCTGACGCTGCCACTTCTGGAACGGGTGCGTCCCGCCGCCGCAGATCTGGATATGCTGCTCCGCCGCCGCGCGCAGGATGCTCTGCTGCATCACCGAGAACTGCGCCGCCGCCTGGTCGATGGTCTGACACACGCCGGTGGCGATTTCGAGCATGCTTTCGGTGATGTCGTGTTTGACTTCACCGCCTTTGATGTCGTCTTTGACGGCGGCGATGAGCGCGGAGGAGTCCTGGCTGAGATCGTACCCCGGCGGGTTAACCACCTGCAGTTCGAGCTCGATGCCAAGGGTGAACGGTTCAGAGGATTTAAAATCAGGTAAAGGCATGGCGCACTCCGTTGTCTGTGAATGTTGAGTATAGACAACGGGTGTGGCGCGCTCGTCTCAGGGTGGTATAACTGATAGCAGGCTTAGCAAAAGGGGAGTGACACATGTCTGACTATCCAACCATTGCGCTGATTGGTCCCGGTGCGATTGGCACCACCATTGCCGCGGTGTTGCATGACGCGGGCCGCACGCCGCTGCTCTGCGGACGCACCGCGCATCCGGAATTACGCCTGCGTCACGATGAGGGTGAAACGGTGGTGCCCGGTCCGGTATTCACCGATCCGACTGCCATCACGCGCCCCGTTGACCTCGTGTTTATCGCGGTAAAAACGACGCAAAATGCCGACAGCGCCGGGTGGCTGCGCGCCCTTTGCGATGAAAATACCGTGGTCTGCGCGCTGCAAAATGGCGTAGAGCAGAAGGCGCAGCTTGAGCCTTTGGTCAGTGGCGCAACGGTGCTGCCGTCGGTGGTCTGGTTCCCGGCGCAGCGCGAGCCGGATGCCTCCGTCTGGCTACGGGCGAAGCCGCGCCTGACGCTGCCGGACGTGCCGCAGGCGCAGCGGGTGGTCGAAGCGCTTCGCGGTACGCGCTGTGAAGTTGAACTCTCGGCTGATTTCCCCACCGTCGCCTGGCGCAAGCTGCTGCAAAACGCGGTCGCCGGGCTGATGGTGCTCGCTAACCGCCGCGCCGGGATGTTCAGGCGCGAGGATATCAGCGAGCTTGCGCTGGCCTACCTGCGCGAGGGGCTTACTGTCGCCCGCGCCGAGGGGGCGAAGCTGGCCGATGACGTGGCGCAGGAGATTCTGGCGAACTTTCAGCGCGCGCCTGAGGACCTCGGCACGTCGATTCTCGCTGACCGTCAGGCGGATCGCCCGATGGAGTGGGACATCCGCAACGGCGTGATCCAGCGCTACGGCCGCAAACACGGCATTGCGGTGCCCATCAGCGACGTGGTGGTGCCGCTGCTGGCGGCGGGGAGCGAGGGGCCGGGTTAACGGTTACTGTTTTTCCGTTCGGCGAGGGCTGGCGTTGGGCAATAATCTGGGGATAGTCAGCCTTAAACACATATGCGAAACTTGCCGCTTCTGAAAATATGTGGTGGGACCCGCTCAATGTCAGAACTACATTCGCAGTGCCTTTTCAGTGAAGGACTGATCAGCGTTCCTGAGGGTTATCAGGATCGTACCGTCAACGTATTCGCGCCGCCCGCTGCGGATGCGCCGGCGTTCAACATCTCCCGCGATGCCCTCAATTCCGGCGAAGCGCTTGCCGCGTATATCGATCGCCAGCTTGCCCTGATGGAAAAACACATCAAGGGCTGGAAGCAGGGTGAGCGCAGCGCCGCTACGCTTGGCGATAATCTTTCCCTGGGTGAAATTGTCCATGCCAGCTACCTGCGCGACGGGAAACGCATCTGGCAGCAGCAGGCCGTGTTTAACGTCGACGGTGATAACATTCTGGTGTTCACCATGACCTGCACCCGCGCGCTGGGCGATGCCGACGGCGCGCTGTTTGGCGATCTTCTCAGGAGCTTCCGCTTCCACCATTAACTTCAGGGACCGTTGTTATGTTTGAAGCAGCACGCGTTGGTGATGATATCGGCCACTCCGGTGCGCTGGCCGGGATGATTGCCGGAACGATTGTCGGTGGCCTGATTGCCGCCGCCGGGGGCATTCTGGCGGGGGCCATGTTTATAGCGGGCCTCGGCGCATCCTGTCTTGGCGTGGGCGTCCTGCTCGTCGGTGCCAGCCTGGCCGTGGGGTATTACACCGGGGAGCTGGCAACCGCCGCCCGGGACAGCATCGCGGACGCCGGGGCATCCAGCATGACGAAGAAAGGCGTCATCACCTCCGGCTCGCCCAATGTGTATATCAATGGTAAACCCGCAGCCATGGCAACAGACAGCACGGTGAAGTGCTCTGACGACGGCTCGCAGCAGATGGCCGAAGGCTCTTCGCGGGTCTCAATCAACGGCCTGCCTGCGGCCCGCATCGGGGATCGCACCACCTGCGACGCGAAGGTGATGACCGGTTCGAACAACGTCATTATCGGCGGCGACCCGCAGCAAACCCTGCCCATTCAGTCTGAAGTCCCCGAGTGGCTCTACAAAGTCTCCGATCTTACCCTGCTGTTCGCCGGGCTTATTGGCGGGTGGGGCGGTGCCGCGGGTAAAGTCGGGGCGCTCTCTAAGCTGCTGGGCAAAATCCCCGGTATCAACAAGCTGGCCCGTATCGCCTGTCGCGCCGGCACGCTGATGACCGGCGTGGCGGCCGCGGGGATCATCGCTCGCCCGGTGGATATCGTCAGCGGACAGAAGTTTCTCAGCGGGGATGATGAGCTTGATTTCGTTCTTCCTTCCTGCCTGCCGGTGCGCTGGCAGCGCTACTGGCGCAGCGGCAACCCCGGCGACAGCGTGCTGGGCCGCGGCTGGAGCCTGTTCTGGGAAAGCCGCCTGGAGCATTATCAGGACGGGCTGGTGTGGCGCGCGCCGTCCGGCGATTACGTCGCCTTCCCGAAGGTCCCTAGAGGGCTGCGCACCTACTGCGAAAGCGAAAAAAACTGGCTTGAACATCACCAGGACGACAGCTGGTCGGTGTATGACGTCAGCGGCGATCGCTGGCACTATGCGCCGCTTAAGGATGATGCCCCGTCGCTGCTCCAGCGCATCTCTGAACCCTGCGGCAACGAGATCCTCTTCGAGTGGAATGCGGATCAAACCCTGCATGCCCTGACCGACAGCGCGGGCCAGCGCGTGGTCTGCCGCTACGATCGCGACAGGCTCCTCGGCGCCTGGCTGGATGACGAGATCTGTCTGGTCAGTTACGATTATGATGAACAGCGCCAGCTGGTCTGTGTGACCGGCCGGGGCGGTAGCGTGCGCCGACGCTTCCGCTGGCAGGACGGGCTGATGAGCGCCCACGAGGACGCCAACGGCCTGCTGAGCGAATATCGCTGGCGGGAGATTGACGGCCTGCCGCGCGTGGTCGGCTTCCGCCACAGCGGCGGCGAACAGCTGACGCTCGAATACGATTTTGATAACGGCACCCGCCGTGCGACTCGCGAAGACGGCGCGCAGGCGCACTGGCTGGTGGATGACGACGACAACGTTGCCCGCTTCACGGATTACGACGGTCGCCAGACGACGTTTGTCTACCGCGACGGCGAGCTCTGCGACGTCATTCTGCCGGGCGGCGCGATGCGCCGCAGCACGTGGGACAAATACGGCCGCATGACCAGCGAGACGGACCCGGCGGGCCGCCGCACGGAGTATCACTGGCATCGCCTGACCGACCGCATCACCCGCACGGTTTACCCGGACGGTACCTCATCGCAGGCCATGTACGACCTTCGCGGTCGCCTGCTGTCGGAAACCGACCCGGTCGGTAGCACCACCGCGTATCGCTATCCCGACGATGAAGAAAACCTGCCGGAAAGCATCACCGACGCCATCGGCGGCGTGGTGCGCCTGGTCTGGAACCACCAGGGGCTGCTGACGCAGCGCACCGACTGCTCCGGGAGCGTGACCCGCTTCACCTACGACCGATTCGGGCAGCTGATTGCCAGTGAGGATGCGGAAGGGAACATCACGCGCCGGGAGTGGAGCCGTGCCGGACTTTTGAGCGCCGTGATCCATCCGGACGGCAGCCGCGAGTCGCTGGTGTGGAACGAACGCGGCCAGCTCACGGGCTGGCGCGACCCGCTGGAAAGCGAGGTTAGCTGGGCCTATAACGCGCTCGGCCTCCCGGTCAGCCTCACCGACCGTATTGGCCGCGTGCGCCAGTGGCGCTACGACCCGCGCGGTAACCTGCTGCGACTCGATAACGGCAACGGGGCGGAATACCGCTTCACCTACGACGCCGTGGGCCGCCCGCTCAGCGAAACGCGCCCGGACGAGACCGTGCGCCATATGGAATGGGACGCGCGAGGGTTCCTCTGCGTGCTCGAAGAAAACGGCCGGCCTGCCGCCGACGGCGGCATCGCCCGGCGCGTCCAGCAGTTCAGCTATGACGACAGCGGGCTGCTGATCGGGCGCACCCAGCGCCACGCGGAGTACCGCTACTTCCGCGATCTGAGCGGCCAGATCACCCGCATTCGCCGCACGCCGACGGCCGAAGGCGTTGCCCTGGGTATCGAAAGCGATGAGATCGCTTACCGCCACGACGCCGCCGGGCGCGTGCTGAGTGAGTCCGGCATTAACGGCGCGGTGGGCTACGAATGGGATGCCCTGAGCAACCTGACCGGCCTGACCCTGCCCGGCGAGCAAAAGCTGGCCTGGCTGCACTACGGCTCCGGCCACGTCAGCGCCATCCGCTTCGGGCAGCAGCTGGTGACCGAGTTCACCCGCGACCGCCTGCACCGCGAGGTGCGCCGCACCCAGGGCGCGCGCGAGCAGTTCCGTCAGTATGACAGCCTCGGCAGACGCACCCTGCAGCGCAGCGAGCTGAACACGGACGTGACCCTGCAGCGCAGCGAGCTGAACACGGACGTGACCCTGCCGGAGCAGGCGCTGCTGGAACGCCTCTATCGCTACACCGCGCGCGGCGAGCTTTCCGGCGTCAGCGACACCCTGCGCGGAGAGGTGGACTACGGCTACGATGCCGAAGGGCGTCTGCTGAAGCACTACGAGGCCCGACAGGGGCACAGCCGCGCGCAGTACAGCTACGACGCCGCGGATAACCTCGCCGCCAGTGACGATCCGGTATCGGTCACGGATAACCGCCTGCAGCACTGGCAGGCGCTGTTCATGAAATACGACCACTGGGGCAACCTGGTCAGCCGCCGCAACGGGCTGTATGAACAGCATTATGCGTATGACGCCGAGAACCGTCTGGTGTCCGCCCGGGGAACCGGGCCGGAAGGGCGGTTTGAGGCGCGCTATCACTACGACGCGCTGGGCCGCCGCACGCGCAAAATCGTCACCACGACGCACGGCACCACCGACACCCGCTTCCTGTGGCAGGGCTACCGCCTGCTGCAGGAGCAGCAGGAGAGCGGGCTGTGCAGCACCTATGTATACGACCCGAATGAGGCCTGGAGCCCGCTGGCGCGGGTGGATCACCTTCGTGATCAGAGCAGCGGTGAAATTTACTGGTTCAACACCGACCTGAACGGCGCGCCGCTGGAAATAACCGACGAGCGCGGCGCGGTGCGCTGGAGCGGCCAGTACGGCAGCTTTGGCGAGGTGCGCCATCAGAGCGAAGGGTTCTCACGGCTTGTGAATCGCACGGCAATGCCACACCAGCCGCTTCGCTATGCCGGGCAGTACGCTGACGGTGAAACGGGGCTGCACTATAACCTGTTCCGCTACTACGACCCGCAGGTCGGGCGGTTTATCGTGCAGGATCCGATTGGGTTGAATGGTGGGTGGAACCTTTATCAGTATGCGCCGAATCCGTTGGGGTGGATTGATCCGTGGGGACTCTCTGCGCAAGGTTTAGTTCGTTATAAACCAGATCCCACCCTTAGCGCGCAGCCGGGAGCCAGGGCGACAGCAATAAGCCGAGCATGGGGAGAAGAAAGGGAACTAGTTGCGGCTGGTGGTGGAAGCCGAGACTGGACGGCCGCTGAACGCGAAGTAATATTAAGCACAAAAAATAATCGCCAATTATCGTCGGTTATGTCCGAAATGGGTTATACAGGCCATCATATCAATAGTGTGAAAGGTAATGGTGTTCTGGGAGGGAAATGGCAAGGTGATCCAAGGAATATTGTATTTCTCCAGAATGCTAATCATCCAAGCGGCTATGATGAGCATTTACATGGTCTACAAGGTCACCGTGGCAGCTATGAGACTCCAGGTAAAGGACGTTTGATAGACCGTAATCTTACCCGTAAGAATTTGAAGAGCTGTCAATAATATCAATGAATATGCTGAATGTGAGGTATTGTTATGAGTGAAATTGAAGAGTCTTTAAAAAAACTTGTTGCTGTTTGCAAAAAATACTCGCTGTCCGGGAGTTTCAATACAATTAATGACTTGGATAATACATTCCCGTCCAACTTACCTCGTTCAACAGATGTTGATTACTTATATAAAAATTTTAATCCTGAAAAGTTAAAGATTGAAACAGGCTTCACGCCAATTAAAATTCATTCTGTCAGTGAGCTCTCGAAGGCTCAAAGTGGTTATGAATACTTACCAAACAATTATCTTGTTTTTGGTGATGATTTAGGTGGAGGTAAACCTATAATTGCGGTTATCGATGAAGGGAATACCTCTGTCTATGCTAGTTATGATGTAATTGAACCATTTAAAATAGCTGGCAGTCTCTCTGGATTTATATTTTCATTAGCTGAGCTTATTGATTTGGTATATGGTCAATACGATATCTTTGATATAGCAGATGATAATGACGAAGTGAAAGATGACTTTATTGATGAGTTGCGGAAAAGAATTGTGCCTCTTATCGGTAATGAAGGTTTTAATGCATTCTATGATTATTTTTATGGCTAGGGTACATGTTTTTTGATGGAAAAACATGAGGTAATGATTATACGGATCGTCTAGTAGATGATCCGCATGAATATTTCTAACTACACTAGATGAGTTAGCTCTTCTGCCCGCGGGCTATCGGAGTCATGCTCAATCAGATACTCCACCAACCCCAGAGCATCCTCATAATCTTGATGCGACGTGCTCGAGCCTAAGGAAGGGAGCTCGCTTGTCAGATCGTTTGCCACTTTGATGGTTGCTGCATAATTCATTCTCCAGGTTGGAAACATTATATATGATGGTTGGCGGGTTGAGAATGTGGCAACTGTCATGGACCGCAGTTTGCATATGCTCGTGATAGCGGTGCTCATTTAATGAGTGCGAACATAATAAGAGGTGATTGTGTAAGATACGTCTGCTTTGTGCCAAAAGCGGACTCTACTAATATCATATGGAATATATAAAGAATCTAAAACGGAAAAGTACCAAAATTAAAACGATTGGTTTATAATCAAGAAAAAGTGAATGGTTAAAATTTAACACTTAACTATTCTTTATTTTATATAACCGTAAGGAGTAATGCGTATTAATATAACTGAACACTCTAAATTTTTTAAACCAAGCACTATAAAATAGCGCTTGGTAGAAGGAATTGATATTTAAACATCTCTTTATTAGCTTAACATATCTATCTTGATAATATAGAAATGGCGGTGTTTTTTCTTAAAACATCAGTGTCAATAAGTTTCCTGTATAATTTCATACTTTCATAGAAGAAACTAAGTTTATATTTTTCATATAGAATGCTGTATATATAAAACTCATTAGCATGTACATCAGCTGTATCAGCTCCAATATAATAGATATCATGTGCTAGCTCATTGATCTCATCATCATTTAAGCTTAATGAATTAACGTAATTCAAAAAATCTTTTACACCATATCTCCATGAGTTTATTTTTAAGTCAAAGTGAGCATGTACAAAGTAACCAAATTTATGTGCTGACGAAGTAACAGAATCATCTGCTTCGGGGTGAATTATTAGAAGCTTAATTATATCATGAATTGTTTGTATTTTTTTACCATATAATTTTCTCACTTCTTTTATCATGGATATGGTACTATTTTCAATCAGTTGTATTGGGTTGAATTTTTTTGAAAACGCAATTTCTTCTTCGCTGGCAATTTTTATGCAATCGATTACCTCATAAAAAAACTCAGACTTCATTATTTGTTTTGGACTACAGTAGTTTGGGTCCTTAACAATTATTCTTCCTGCTGCTTTGTATGATTGGGCAACTAGTCTGGAACAAAATTGTTTTTTACTGGCTGTATTTGTAAACGGAATTACAACGTAAATAGTTTCAAGTAAAGCATATACTGATAAAATTTTATTTCTTGCATATTCACAAATTTTAGATTTTTCCGCAGCGGTTAAATTTTTTTTTGGCCTGAATATCTTTACCTCATTGGGTTTGTTAAATAGTATCCGCTGGATGTTTTTTGCATATACTCCACCACTTACAGAATGAATTATAGTGCCATTAACACATAACATCACATGAGAGAATTTACTAAATGTAACCAGTCTCACGAACCAACTTATAAAACTTTTCTCAGAAGTGAAAATTACATCTCCGATCTCTAATTTTTCCTTCCGTATAATATATAATTCCTTTCGCATAATTATGTTCAACTATTTAATAGATAATAAGGATGTGTGGTTATTAATTACCATGATAAATCATGCGCTTTCATTTTTAAAGTGTTTTATACGCAGCGCACTCATTTAATACTACGCTATTAAAAATAGCCATTATTATAAATTATTTGAAGATCCGCTCCTCGCTCTTGAGGGACGACCATACTCAAATCACCCACATTGCAGGAGATTTAAGTATGAAAACCTTACCTTGGAACAAAGACCGTATCATCGGTCAGAAAAGTCCACTTCAGATATCTCATATCTGGGGGATCCGGATTAGACTTGAACTGGAAGTTAAAACACGCGATCTAGCTCTGTTTAACATGGCTTTGGACAGTAAGCCATGGGGCCGTGATCTGGTCAAACTCAAAGTATCAGATGTTGCATATGCCGGTTCTGTTTCAAGCAGAGCAACGGTATTGCAACAGAAAACCGGTAGGCCTGTCCAATTTGAGATAACCAATGGGACACGAGAAGCTGTTACTAATTTGATAAAGCTTGGCCATTTGCGCAGTAAAGACTTCCTGTTCCGGTCTTGGGTCGGTATATGCCAACACATATCAACCCGGCCATACAACCAAATTATTCATGGGTGGATAGCAAAGCTTGATCTCGAAGACTCACTTTACAGCACGCATTCTATGAGAAGAACAAAACCATACCTGCTCTACAAGAAAACAAAGAATCTCAGAGTGATCCAAATCCTTCTGGGCCACAAGAAACTGAAAAGTACGGTTCGTTATCTGGGCATTGAACTCGATGATGCGCTGGAGCTATCTGAATCGATCAAGGTTTGAGGTTATCATGGGCTGCGACAGCAGCCCTGTGCCAAGAGCAGACGTTGGTAATATCACTTACCTTCATTTGAAAGGCCATCTTCCTATGCTCGACTAACCAAGCCTTATAGATTCTCTGCATCTACCATTTGCCACTGATAGGCATTTTGCGAGTAGCTAAACATACGTCTTATGATTATAAGGAGATTTGTTAGATTGTTGATTGATGGAAGCAATGAAAGGCACTTTTGAACTACCTCAACTCGTATTCATTTCTGAAACAGTTCAGGGGGAAAAGATTATGCAAGATTACAACCTTGACTTTGCTGAGCCACTATGTTGAAAATTTATGTTGTGTGTTTTTTGATCAATTCAAATGATCGTGCTTTCCATTTACACCTGTTGAGGGCACAATAAGAGAACCTTTTAGCTAAACAATCCAAGCTCATGACTCCAAATATAAATATCAACGAACTTGATAATGAAAAAATATTTTTAACATTCCTTTTTATTGTGTTAATCATGGTTTTTGTCTTCATTTTGTACAATTCAACAAAATTTATAAATTCATTGCCCCTTAAAGAAAAGAAATATTATATTAAAAGATTTTTTACTAATATCAGTGCGATTGGTGTGACATACTCCATCCTTTCTAGTTTTTTATATATTAATAAAGGGAAAGACATAACGATAGAAAGGAGCGGTCCTGTAGGAAAAACGGAACCAAAACTGAAAAATTTAAACAACTATCTTGAAGAGGAGTATTCTAGTGCAAAAACCACTCGCATGATATTTATCAATCTATTCTTTATATCTACTATTTCAGTGATATGTGGTTTCATATGGCTTGATAAATTATCTTATGAAGTTAGAATAACTATTGCCTGCTTGTATTTTGGTCTTAGTTTGTTCGTCCTATTTGTAATAAAGTCCTGTTATTCAAGGACGGCCGTTATAATGGCAATACTAGAAGATCAACAAAAAAAGGATGACATCAAAGATTTCTTCATTAAGTATAAAAAAGGGTCAGATTTAAATGAACGCGACATCGAATTAATTAAAATTATATGCGTATCTCGTTCTGAGCGAGAAAAAACTGCTAAACATCCTTATGAAATAATACTAAAAAACATCTCTGGTAGCAGTTTAAGCTTTGGAAATAGCAAGTTAAAAGTAAGTGATGAAGAAAAAAAATGACTATTTACCCAGAAATTAATATATAAATCGGGTTAAAATAGGCGGGACGTTTATGTTGGCACTTCTGCTGTTGGTGGAAACGATAAGGATCGGCCAACGTCCATGGGGCATTCAATCGTTCCTAGCGCACCCGCGCTGGGAACTTCCTTTTAAACGTCGTGCCTGATATGTGAACGACTATGAGTACCGTTTTGGGATACTTTTTCAACGACATTATCGCCTCCTAACAATTAATGTCTCTAATTCTTCCTTGATTGCACACATCAATTCACCTCAGTCGGTTATTCGTGGAATGGCACGTCGCGCATGATTGAAATCCTACCTGCGCTTTCCTCTAACAACCGCATATGTCACCCGGCACGCAACGTTAATTTTTCAGTCATGGGATGGCTAGTCGACGAACTTGCACTGAAATGTCTGCTGATCACTCTTAACGGACATTCAACAAACAGCGCTGTACTCTGCGTAAGGCCGAAATCCCGCTTTTTATCCAGCAGAACCCCGACCTCCCATCACCCGCATCAGTGCGCCGTTATATAAGGCTCCTTCACAAACTCCGCCAGCAGCCAGACCATATCATGCAATAGCCCGACGAGTTCTTTCGCCACGCTCGCAGGCAGTGCCCCGCTCATCAACGCCAGCGTTAACGCCACGGCATAGTCCACTTGCAGCGTCGTCTCCTGCCAGCAGTCTGGCACGCAGGAGGTAATCTTTTCCCCTGCGATCAATTGTTCAACCAGATACGAAGGCAGTTCGGCATCGCAGCACTCACGTAGCCGCTTCAGCACAGCCAGCAATCGCTTGCAGAGCGTGGCAAACGTCACCGCGTCATCATTTTCCACCAATACGCTCACATACGCAGTGCAGGCGTCAGCCAGTTCAAAGAGATCCGCAGAATCGGGAAGTTGTAGGTGGAGAAGGTGATAAACAGCGCTTTCTTCAGTAAGCGCGTAAGAAAATCCAGGGATAGTAGCCATAAGGCATCCTCTTTATGCAAAAAATGTTAACCGCCCGATGAGTTCCTACGCTCAGAGGGGGGTAGCGCTGACGGAGGTAGGAATACCGTGCATAAAGAAAAACGGCCAGCCTTTCGACTGCTCCGTCAGCGCCACCGTGATTCTAACGGGATATGCGCTGTCGCGACAAAAAATATCGCTTTATGCTAACGGGTTCCTACGCCCGGTTACGGATGGGCCGCAACGCAGGCACTTTACGGCGGTGAAAAATGGATGGAAAGGGGATAACCCTGAATTACATAAGGTTGCTTGCAGGTTTGCGAGACGGCTTCCAGAAGGGCATTGCCGGGTGGCGGCTACGCCTTACCCGGCCTACAAAAACCACCAACCAAACCGGCCGCTACCCCTCGCTCATCATCGCCAGAAACCGCTTCACCGTCCGCGAGCGTTCAAAGCGCCGCCAGCAGAGCGCGATATCGGTGTAAAGCTCCGGCGAGCTCAGCGCGTGGTAGGTGACATTCGGCGGAGAAATGGCCGCCATCGATTTCGGCACCAGCGCAAACCCGCCGCCCGCGGAAACCATGCTCAGGGAGGATGAAAGCTGTGACGACTGCAGCGCGTGCTGCACGTCGATCCCGGCCCGCTCGCAGCAGCCGTGAACCCGGTCGTACAGGCCGGGCGCGACCTCCTGCGGGAACAACACCACTGGCGTATCCCGAAGCTGCTCTAACGCCAGCGAATCGCACGCCGCCAGCGGATGGTCGCGATGCAGCGCCACCACCATCGGCTCCCGATCGAGGATGGTTAACTCGAACGCCTTGCTGCTCTCGCACGGCAGGCGCACGAAGGCGATATCCAGTTCGCCCTCCGCCAGCATCGTCGTCAGCGACGACATATTGGCTTCCACCTGGTGAACCTGCACCGCCATGTTCTGCACCTGAAACTGGCGAATCAGCGCGAAAATTTTGGGATGAAAAGCATCGGAGCTGGTGATGCCAATCGACAGGTTACCGTTCAGCCCGCGCGCGATGCCGCGGGCTTTCTCCAGCGCGGCGTCGCTCAGCGCCAGGATCTTGCAGGCGTCCTCGTAGAAGGCTTCTCCCGCTTCGGTCAGCTCCACGCCCCGCGTCAGGCGCCTGAACAGCGGCGTGCCCACTTCCTCTTCGAGCCGTTTGATCTGCTGACTCAGAGGAGGCTGCGAAATACCCAGCGCTTCGGCCGCCCTGGTGAAGTGTCGCTCGCGTGCAACCGCGACAAAATACCGCAGATAACGAAGTTCCATATCTAAAACGTCTCAAACCAGCATGGTTTCTATATTGGAACTCTCTGCTGAATCGGGTCAACATTTATTTAACCTTTCTAAATAAAGTTGAAGAGGACGAGCATGATGGTGCATTCATCTGCCTGCGGCTGTGAAGCCAGCTTGTGCGAGACCCTGCGCGGGTTCTCCGCCCAGCATCCTGACAGCGTGATCTATCAGACATCGCTAATGAGCGCCCTGCTAAGCGGCGTGTACGAGGGGGAGACCACCATCGCCGATCTGCTGGCACACGGTGATTTTGGTCTGGGCACCTTCAACGAGCTGGACGGCGAAATGATTGCCTTCAGCAGCCAGGTGTACCAGCTGCGCGCCGACGGCAGCGCCCGGGCCGCGAAGCCGGAGCAGAAAACGCCGTTCGCGGTGATGACCTGGTTCCAGCCGCAGTACCGTAAAACCTTCGACGCGCCGGTCAGCCGTCAGCAGATCCACGACGTCATCGACCAGCAGATCCCCTCCGATAACCTGTTCTGCGCGCTGCGCATTGACGGCAACTTCCGCCATGCCCACACCCGCACCGTACCGCGCCAGACGCCGCCGTACCGCGCGATGACCGACGTGCTGGACGACCAGCCGGTGTTCCGCTTTAACCAGCGCGAAGGGGTGCTGGTCGGGTTCCGCACGCCGCAGCATATGCAGGGGATCAACGTGGCGGGCTATCACGAACACTTCATCACCGACGACCGTCAGGGCGGGGGCCATCTGCTTGACTACCAGCTGGAGAGCGGCGTGCTCACCTTCGGTGAAATTCACAAGCTGATGATTGACCTGCCCGCCGACAGCGCCTTTTTACAGGCCAACCTTCACCCCAGCAATCTGGATGCGGCGATCCGTGCCGTCGAAAACTAACAGGAGAACTACCGTGAACAGTGAGAAACAGTCACGTCAGTGGGCGCACGGCGCCGATTTGGTTGTCGGCCAGCTGGAAGCGCAGGGCGTGAAGCAGGTGTTCGGGATCCCGGGGGCGAAAATCGACAAGGTCTTTGACTCTCTGCTGGACTCCTCCATTGAGATCATCCCGGTGCGTCACGAGGCGAACGCGGCGTTTATGGCGGCGGCGGTAGGGCGGTTGACCGGCAAGGCCGGGGTGGCGCTGGTCACTTCCGGGCCGGGCTGCTCGAACCTGATCACCGGCATTGCTACCGCCAACAGCGAAGGCGACCCGGTGGTGGCGCTGGGCGGGGCGGTGAAGCGGGCGGATAAAGCGAAGCTGGTGCACCAGAGCATGGACACCGTCGCCATGTTCAGCCCGGTCACCAAATACGCCGTGGAGGTGAGTGCGCCGGACGCGATTGCCGAGGTGGTATCGAATGCGTTTCGCGCCGCCGAGCACGGCAGGCCGGGGGGCGCGTTCGTCAGCCTGCCGCAGGACATTGTTGACCAGCCCGCCACGGGGGCGATTTTACCCGCCAGCGGTCCCGCGCTGATGGGCCCCGCACCGGAATCCGCTATCAATGACGTGGCGAAGCTTATCGAAAAGGCCAAAAACCCGGTCATCCTGCTGGGGCTGATGGCGAGCCAGCCCGCCAACAGCGCGGCGCTGCGCACGCTGCTGGAGAAAAGCCGTATTCCGGTCACCAGCACCTATCAGGCCGCCGGGGCGGTGAACCAAGAACACTTCACCCGCTTCGCCGGACGCGTCGGTCTGTTCAATAACCAGGCGGGCGACAGGCTGCTCCATCTGGCGGACCTGATTATCTGCATCGGCTACAGCCCGGTGGAGTACGAGCCGTCCATGTGGAACAGCGGCGACGCCACGCTGGTGCACATCGACGTGCTGCCTGCCTATGAAGAGCGTAACTACGTGCCGGATCTGGAGCTGGTGGGTGACATCGCCGAAACGCTGAATCAGCTTGCGAACCGTATCGATCACAAGCTTGAGCTGAGCCAGCGGGCCTCCGAAATTCTGGTCGACCGCCAGCATCAGCGCGATCTGCTCGATCGCCGCGGCGCCTCGCTTAATCAGTTTGCCCTGCATCCGCTGCGCATCGTGCGGGCCATGCAGGACATCGTGAATAACGACGTGACGCTTACCGTGGATATGGGCAGCTTCCACATCTGGATCGCCCGCTACCTCTACAGCTTCCGGGCGCGCCAGGTGATGATCTCTAACGGCCAGCAGACCATGGGCGTCGCGCTGCCGTGGGCCATTGGCGCGTGGCTGGTCAACCCGGGCCGCAAGGTGGTGTCGGTCTCCGGTGACGGCGGCTTCCTGCAGTCGAGCATGGAGCTGGAAACCGCGGTGCGCCTCAACGCTAACGTGCTGCACATCATCTGGGTGGATAACGGCTACAACATGGTTGCCATTCAGGAAGAGAAAAAATACCAGCGTCTTTCCGGCGTCGAGTTCGGCCCGGTCGATTTCAAAGTCTATGCCGACGCCTTTGGCGCGAAAGGCTTTGCCGTGGAGAGCGCCGACGCGCTCGAACCCACGCTGCGCGCGGCGATGGATGTGGATGGCCCGGCCGTGGTGGCCATTCCCGTCGACTACAGCGATAACCCGCTGCTGATGGGCCAGCTCCATCTCAGCCAGATTTTGTGACTCAACATAAGGACAGAGAAATGCAAAAAGTTGCTCTCGTAACAGGCTCAGGCCAGGGGATTGGTAAAGCGATTGCGCTTCGCCTGGTGAAGGATGGCTTTGCCGTCGCCATCGCCGACTATAACGCGGAAACGGCCAGAGCCGTGGCCGATGAAATTATCCGTAACGGCGGTAACGCCGTCGCCGTGAAGGTAGACGTTTCTGACCGCGAGCAGGTATTTGCGGCGGTGGAGAAAGCCCGCACCGCGCTGGGCGGTTTCCACGTGATCGTCAATAACGCCGGGGTTGCGCCGTCCACGCCAATCGAATCCATCACGCCGGAGATTGTCGACAAGGTCTACAACATCAACGTGAAAGGGGTGATCTGGGGCATTCAGGCCGCGATTGACGCGTTTCGTAAAGAAGGGCACGGCGGGAAAATCATCAACGCTTGTTCCCAGGCGGGCCACACCGGTAACCCGGAACTGGCCGTCTACAGTTCCAGTAAATTCGCGGTGCGCGGCCTAACTCAGACCGCCGCGCGGGATCTTGCTCCGCTGGGGATCACCGTTAACGCCTACTGCCCGGGCATCGTGAAAACGCCGATGTGGGCGGAGATCGACCGTCAGGTCTCTGAGGCGGCGGGTAAACCGCTCGGCTACGGAACCGAGACTTTTGCCAAACGCATTACGCTTGGCCGCCTGTCCGAGCCGGAAGATGTCGCCGCCTGCGTTTCATACCTGGCAGGACCGGACTCTGACTACATGACAGGCCAGTCTCTGCTCATCGATGGTGGGATGGTGTTCAACTAAATTCTAATAAGCTCTGACATGAGTTTTCCCCTGCCCCCGTGCAGGGGCTTTTTTTTGTCTCCTCCGTCATTGTGCATTACACTGCGCGCTGCAAAACTTTAGTCATTACGATCTGACAGGCGGTAACAGCGATGAACGGTACAATCACAACGTGGTTTAAAGATAAAGGCTTTGGATTTATCAAAGATGAAAACGGCGACAACCGCTATTTTCATGTGATTAAGGTCGCGAACCCCGATCTGATTAAGAAAGATGCCGCGGTGACCTTCGAGCCTACCACCAACAACAAAGGCCTTTCCGCCTACGCGGTGAAGGTGATCCCCGAAAGCAAACATCTCTATATCGCAGGCGAGCGCGTAAAGCTCACCTCGATCAAATCCTTCGTGGTGTTCAGCGAAGAAGAGCCCGTTGATACCAAAATCGACAAAGAGAACGCGGTGCTGTCGGTGGGGCTGCTGATGAACAGCATCAAGCCAAAATCCGATAAAAAGCCGGGCGAAATGCGCACGGTGAAGAAGCTGGCGATCACCACCTTCCAGAATACGACGCTGATCTTCACCGAAGATGAGATCGACATCGATGCCACGGTGAAGCTGCTGAAGTAATTGTTTGCCGGGTGGCGGCACGCCTTACCCGGCCTACGAAAAACCATCAACGCGGCACGAAACGTAGGCCCGGTAAGCGCAGCGCCACCCGGCACCGCCGCACGCACTTAACCCATCCTGTGCTCGCCCCGTAACATCGCCTCACGGTCAAACACCTTCTGGATCTTCCCGTGCGCCATCAATGCCGCCCGGTCGGACATATGGGCAATCACGTCCGCGTCGTGACTCACCAGCAGATAGGTCATCTCATGCTCGGCCTTCAGGCGATTAAGCAGGTTCAGGATTTCCGCCTGCACCGACATATCCAGCGCCGAGGTCGGCTCGTCCAGCAGCAGTAGCTGCGGGCGCAGCAGCAGCGCGCGGGCAATGGCAACGCGCTGACGCTGGCCGCCGGAAAGCTGGTGCGGGTAGCGCCTGCCCGCGTCGGCGGAGAGCCCCACCTCGTGCAGCGCATTGGCCACCTTCTCCGCGACCTGCGTCTCGCCGCGAATGTTCAACGGCTCCGACAGCGTGCGAGAAATCGTGTGGTTGGGATGCAGCGACGCCCACGGATCCTGAAACACCATCTGCACGTTGCGGCGAAGCTCGCCTTCAAAGCGTCGCCCTGGCGTTAACGCTTCTCCCAGCATCGCAATACTGCCGCGCCACTCGCGCTGCAGCCCCGCCAGCACGCGCAGAATAGTCGATTTCCCGCAGCCGGATTCACCGATCAGGCTGAACGTCTCGCCTTTCTCAATGCTAAAGCTGGCGGCCGAAACCGCCGTTTTTTCCCCGAAGGCGACCTGCACCTGGTTAACCTCAACGATCGCCATCGCTGGCCTCCTTCCACGGCTGCGAACGGTCGAGCGTCGGCAGCATCTGCCCATAGGTATGGGCGTCTGGACGACAGGTCCACAGGGTGCGCGTGTACGGATGCGTCGCCTGCGGGAGCCGGCTTGCCGCCATCTCATCGACCTTTTCGCCCTGATACATCACCAGCACGCGGTCGCAGTGCTCCGCCACCAGCGGCAGATCGTGGCTGATGAGCAGCATCGCCATCTGGCGTTCTTCGCACTGCTGCACGAGCAGCTCGAGGATCTGGTTGCGCAGGCGGGCGTCCAGTGCGGAGGTCGGTTCGTCGGCAATCAGCATCTGCGGGTTGTTGATCAGCGCCATCGCAATCATCACCCGCTGGCCCATGCCTCCGGAAAGTTCGCCGGGATAGCGTGACAGCACGTTCTCGCTCAGCCCGACGGCGCGGAGGATGTCGTGAATACGCGCCGTACGCTCCGGACGCGGCAGGCGTTGATGCAGCGTGAGCGCCTCATCAAGCTGGGCGGCGACGCTTTTCACAGGGTTAAGGGCGTAGCGCGGGTCCTGCAGGACCATCGCAATCCCGTTGCCGCGCAGCGCCTGCCAGCGACGGGCGTTCAGGGTCAGCAGATCGTTGCCCAGCACGTTAAGCCGGTTGGCGCTTACGATACCGGGTTTACGCACCAGACCCATCAGGGCGCGGGCGGACATGGACTTGCCGGAGCCGGATTCCCCAACCAGCGCCAGCCGCTCGTTGCCAAGCGTAAAACTCAGGTTGTTGACCACGCGTGCGGCGGGGTAGTCGATATTCAGCGCATCGACGATGACGCGGTGTTCAGTCATGCTGTGGCTCCAGTACATCGCGCAGGCCATCGCCCAGCAGGTTAAACGCCAGGCTGGCAAACAGAATCGCTCCGCCCGGAATAGCGGCAATCCACCACTGGTCGAAAATCACCTGCATGCCGTCGGCAATCATCGCCCCCCATTCGGCCATGGGCGGCCGTGCGCCAAGGCCGAGGAAGCCGAGACCGGCGGCGGCCAGAATAATCCCCGCCAGATCCAGCGCCAGCCGCACAATCGCGGACGGCAGGCACAGGGGCAGAATATGGCCGACCAGCAGGCGCGGGCCGCGGATCCCCATCATCTCCGCGGCGGCCAGATAATCGCTGTGGCGCAGACGCTGAATCTCGCTCCGGGCCTGACGCGCGTAGGCCGGCCAGGTGGTTAAGGCCAGCGCCAGCGCGCCGTTGACCAGCCCCGGGCCGAGCATCGCCACAAACGCGAAGGCGAGGATCAGGCGCGGCATCGACATCACCACGTCGGTAAAGCGCATCAGGACTCGCTCCAGCCAGCCGCCGTAGTAGCCGGACAAAATCCCCACCAGCAGCCCGGCGGGCAGGGTAATGACCGTTACTAAAGCCACCAGCCCGAGCGCCGGACGCGTGCCGTAAATCAGGCGCGAGAGCAGATCGCGCCCGTAGCTGTCGGTGCCCAGCCAGTGCTGGCCGTTCGGTGCCTGCAGGCGCGCGGCGGCGTCCTGCCAGTTCGGATCAACCGGTACCAGCCAGGGCGCGAACAGGGCAATAAACACCAGCAGCGCGAGGGCAATCAGCCCGCAAACGGCGGCAGGGGAGCGGCGCAGGCGGCGTAAGAAGAGATAAAACGGCATCAGCGCACCCTGGGATCGGTCGCCCGCACAAGCAGGTCGGTAAGGTTATTGATCAGCACAAAGCAGACGCCGATCAGCAGCGTGCCGCCCATGACCGCGGTGGTGTCTCCGGCGAACAGGGCGGTGGTGAGATAGCGTCCGATGCCCGGCCACGAGAAGACGGTTTCGGTTAATACCGCACCTTCCAGCATGCTGGTATAGGCCAGGGCGATCACCGTCAGCAGGGTGCTGCGAATGTTCGGCAGCACGTGGCGCAGCAGAATGGCCATCTCCCCGGCACCCTTGGCGCGGGCAAGCAGGATGTACTCCTTGTTCATTTCGCCGAGGCAGGCGGAGCGGGTCAGACGGGTAATGCTCGCCAGCGAGTAGTACGCCAGCAGCAGCACCGGCAGCACCAGGTGGCTGATGGCGTTGCGAAACGCCTCGCGATCGCCGGAAAGCCAGGTATCTATCAGCGCAAAGCCGGTGCGCGGCTCGACGGTAAACTGCCAGATGTCGTCAAGCCTGCCGGGGCCCGCGCTCCACTGCAGCTTCGCGTAGAACAGAGCCAGCATCAGCAGGCCGAGCCAGAAAATCGGCACCGAGTTGCCGAGCAGGGTGAGCGTTCTGATGGATAAATCGAGCGGCGAACCGGCGTAGCGGGCGCACAGCACCCCGGCCGTCACGCCGAGCACGGACCCGATGATTAACGCCAGGGTCGCCAGCTCCAGCGTGGCGGGGAAGGCGTGCAGCAGATCCTGCAGCACCGGCTGCCCGGTGGCGCTGGCGGTGCCTAAATCACCGTGGGCGAGGCTCTGTAGATAGTGCCAGAACTGCACGGGCAGGGGACGATCCAGCCCAAGCTGGTGGCGAACCTGATCGTAGGTTGACTGGCTGGCGTGATCGCCGACGATCTGCAGCACGCGATCGACCGGGGAAAACGCCGAGAGCGCAAACGTGACGAGCAGCAGCCCGAAGAGCGTGAGCAGCAGGGTCAGAAGACCCTGAAGCACGCGGGTGGAAAGATGTGGCATGGAAAATCTCTTCATGCCGGGTGGCGGCTTCGCCTTACCCGGTCTACAAAAACCGAGAACACAGGCCGGGTAAGCGCAGCGCCACCCGGCAACAAGGGCTACTTCGTGACGCGATCGTACCAGACCATATCCGCGTTCAGCCCCTGCTGATACCCCTTCACGTTATCGCGCACCACGATCTGGGTTTTGCCCTGATCGACGAACACGTACGGCGAGCTCTGCTGCAGCTGCTCCTGCATTTTCTTGTACAGATCCAGACGTTTCGCCGGATCCGGTTCGGCAACCGCCGCCAGCGTGGCCTTGTTCAGCTCCGGGATTTTCCAGCCGTTCAGACCGGCCACGGTGCTGGACTTCCCGTCGTTCCACGCGAAGGCGCTGGCGTTGGAGTGCGCATCGAAGTAGTCCGGGATCCACAGACGGATCGCCGCCTGATGCTGCTTCGCGCGCACGCGGGCATAGACCTGGCTCCCAGCGGCAGGCAGCAGATCCACCTTCACGCCACCCTGCGCAAAGCTCGCCTGCATCGACTGGGCAATCGTGATAAACGGCGGCTTGTTCTCCACGTCCAGCGTGAAGTGCGCGTCCTTAATCCCCGCTTTGGCGAGGATTGCCTTCGCTTTTGCCGGGTCAAATTTAAACGGATTGTCTTCCAGCGCGCCCGGCAGGCCGACCGGCAGGAAGCTCTGGTGAACAAAATACTGGCCTTTCAGCAGGTTCTTCGTGATGCCGTCATAGTCGACCAGCCAGCGCGACGCTTCCCAGAACGCCGGGTTGTTAAGCAGCGGATTGGCGCTGTTGCCGGTGTTAAACACCAGGTAATTCTGCTCGGCGGACGGAATGCTCAGCACCTTCACGCCCGGCTTGCCGTCCAGGGCGCTAATCTGGTCTGCACCCAGATCGCGCGCCACGTCCGCATCCCCCTGCTGGATCAGCAGGCGGCGTGAAGCCGGATCGGGAACGTTTTTAATGATGATGCTTTTGAGCTTCGGCGCGCCGCCGGGGGCGGAATCGTTGGCTTCCAGCACGATGGCCTGATGCGGCTGATAGACGCGCATTTTGAACGCGCCGCTGCCCGCCGAGTGCATTTTCAGCCACGCGTTACCGAAGTCATTATCCTTGACGTTCGCGGCGACCTCTTTTTCATCGACGATAGAGGCAATCGGCGTGGAGAGAATATTCAGCGCCACCGACGGGCTGACGTCCGCCGTCCAGTGAAGCTGGAGGGTATGATCGTCCACCTTTTTCAGCTGGCTGGCGATGTTGCTCGCGTCCCAGCCCAGAACGTTGAGGATAAAGGCCGGGGATTTGTTCAGCGTCACGGCGCGGGTATAAGAGAAGATCACGTCTTCCGGGCGCAGCGGGTTGCCGGAGGCGAATGTCGCATCGGGTTTAAGCTTGATGGTCAGGGTTTTTGCTGCCGCGTCCGCGTCCCAGCTTTCTGCCAGAACCGGCGTGATTTTTTCCGGATTATCGCGGTCCGGCTGCACCAGACGCTGGTACAGGCTCGGCACGGTCTGGATGCTGGAGAGCTCGTTGGCTTCGGCCGGGTCGAGGCTCACGATGTCATCAAGCCCCTGGGCAACCACCAGCGTGTTGGGTGGCGTAGCGGCGTGGGCGGCGCCTGAGAGCGCAGCCAGCACCAGTAACGGCAACAGTTTTTTTGTCATAGCGATCCCTGAGAAGAATATATTGTGATTGTTTTATGCTCCGCTACGTTAGGGCGACTGTGACATTCCACAAAGTCGAAATTCAGCTTTACTTATGCCTTCCGGGAATATCGCATGCGCTCGGGCTATTAAAACACGCGGCTTTTCGCCTGCTTTTTAACCTGCTATAACAAATGCCTTACCTTTCAGGGAGTCACCGCCGTGCCCGAAATCAATCAACATGGTCAAACCGTTAACGATATCGTTCCCGACTGGAAGGGCGCGCGCGCGTTAACCCGCACGCCGCTGTTCGGCCAGTATTGTCGCCTGGAGCCGCTGGACGCCGATCGCCACGCGGCCGATCTCTTTGAGGCCTACGCGCTGGGAGACGACAGCGACTGGACGTGGCTTGCCAGCACGCAGCCCACGAGCGTGGAAGCCACCGCGCACTGGATCATGGCGAAGGTCATGGACGATGAGCTGGTGCCGTTTGCCGTCATTGACTTACGCAACGAACGGGCGGTGGGGCTGGTGAGCTATATGGCTAACGAGCGGCTGTTGGGCTCGGTGGAAATTGGTCACGTCACCTGGTCGCGCAAAATGAAAGGTTCCCGCATCGGCACCGAAACGGTGTGGCTGCTGCTGAAAAATGCGTTTGAGCACGGCTACCGGCGCCTCGAGTGGAAGTGCGATTCCATGAACGTTGCCTCACGCAGGGCGGCGGAGCGGCTGGGGTTTGTCTGGGAGGGACGCCTGCGCCAGAAGCTGGTGCGTAAAGGGCGCAACCGCGACAGCGATATGCTTTCTATTATTGACGGCGAATGGCCGCAAAGAGACGCGGAGCTGCGCGCCTGGCTGGCGGCAGAGAATTTTGACGATGAAGGGCGGCAGATAAAGCGGCTTGAGGCGTTTCGGTTATAAGTTTTTTATGTAGGGTACAGCGTAAACGCGCGGTTAATCCGCGGAAATCGCGATTTCAATCAGGTTGGTTTTTCCTGACTGTAGCCCGCGCGCTACCGCTTCGGCGATATCGGCAGCCTCGGTTACCCGGCAGCAGTGGACGCCCATGGCGGTGGCCAGCGACTGAAAATCGATATGCGGGTTCACCAGGTCCATCCCGATAAAACGCCCCAGCCGCGTTGAGCTGTAGTCAGCCTGACTCTTCATAAAGTTTTTCAGGATGTTGTACTCCCTGTTATTCATGACGATAAAGGTGACCGGCAGATTTTCGTGTGCCGCCGTCCAGAGCGCCTGCGGCGAGTAGAGGGAGGCTCCGTCTCCAACTAAACACACTACCGGCTCGCGGCCCAGCCCCAGCGAGTGACCTACTGCTGCGGGCATCCCCCAGCCCAGTCCGCCGCCGCGCATAAAGTAGTAGCGCTGGTGCTGCTGGTCAGAGATGAACCGGCGGACATGCCTGGCGGTCGCTATCGCCTCATCAACGATGGTGGTACCCGCCGGAATGGATCGGATGACTTCCCAGGCTGCGACCATCGGGGAGAGCGCCGGGCGTAGCCGCTCGGCGGCCAGACGTTCCTCCTGCTGCTGCCACTCCTTCTCCCGTTCGTCGCGGGCCGTAACCAGCAGCCGCTGGTGGGCCAGCGTGCTGGCGATCAGGCGCTGCTTAAGCTTTGGCAGCAGTTCGTGCAGGGACAGTTTGATATCCCCCATCACCGAAAGGCGAGTGGCATAGGTGCGGCCAAGCTCGTGCATATCCGCCGAGAGCTGATACACCGCGCAGGTCGCCGGAATGGCCTCGCCCTCGCTGTACAAAATGGTGATCAGGCTTCTGCCGCCGATGATGAATACGGCATCGTAGGCATTGATGATGCTGGCGATTTCGCTGGCGGTGGTGGGCATATTGCCCCGCCAGAGCGCGTGCTGAGTGGGAAAAGGCAAATTCAGCGGCCAGGAGGAGCCGTAGACGTGGGCGCTGAGCGCTTCCGCCAGCTCGACAATCTCCTGCGTCGAGCCGCTGGAGTGCACCTCATCGCCCGCCACAATCATGATCCTGCCCGGCGCGATCTCGCTGAGCGCCTCCGCCAGCTCGTCCAGCGAGCCCGCCACGGTGTGGTAGTTCACTCTCGACGCCGTCTGTATCGCGGCATCGCTCAGCTCTTCCATCACGTTCATCGGCAGAGAGAGCAGCACCGGACCAGCCGGAGGGTAGCTGGCAGCGTGAAACGCGCGGCGCACCAGCACCGGGAGCTGGTCGGCGCTGGTGACCTCCTGCGCCCACTTCATGACCGGAGAGCCGATGGACACAATATCATCATACAGCAGCGGGTCGCGGACGTAGTGCCGCGTATCCTGCTGTCCAACGGTCACCACCAGCGGGGTTTTCATGATCCGCGAATTAATGAGATTCCCCATGCCGTGCCCCAGGCCGCTCGCGGTATGCAAATTGATAAAGCCCGTTTTGCCGGAGGCTTTCGCGTAGCCGTCGGCAATCGCCACCACGGTGCTCTCCTGAAGCGCCAGAATATAGTGAATATTTTCATGGCGAAGCAGGGCATCAATGAGCGGAAGTTCGGTGGTGCCGGGGTTGCCAAAAATATATTCCACGCCTTCACTCTCCAGCACTTCAAGAAGAATATCGGCACCCGTTCGCATATTGAGATCTGATAAGGACGTTAATGATTTAATCATAATGACACCTCATTCAGCATTATTTAACCCAGGCTAAAATTCTTCCTGCGTTGGACGAACAACAATTTCATTAATATCAACGTCGCCGGGCTGTTCAATAGCAAATAAAACCGCGCGGGCAATTGCGTCAGCCGGAATAGCCTGCTTATAAAATTCATGGAGAAATTTTTTGCTCTCTTCGTCAGAACTGCCGAATTGCAGCTCGCTTTCGACGGCACCGGGCGAAATAAGCGTCGTGCGGAGGGTTTTACCCGCCTCCTGACGTAAGCCTTCACTCAGCGCGCGGACGGCGAATTTTGTGGCGCTGTACACCACGCCGCCAGGTGCCAGCACCTTGATGCCCGCGACGGAGGCAACGTTAATAAAATGCCCGCTGCCCTGACGCTGGAACACCGGCCACGCGGCCGCGATGCCGTACAGCACCCCTTTCAGATTGGTGTCAATCATCTTGTCCCATTCGTCGGTTTTCAGCTCGCTCAAGGGGGCGATAGCCATAAAGCCCGCGTTGTTGATCAGCACATCCACGCGCTGGTAGGCGGCAACGGCAGCGTCAATGGCGCGCTGAACCTCCTCCTGACGGGTGACATCGGCCTTCACGGCTATCGCCTTGCCGCCTTGCTGAATAATCTGATCCACCAGGGCATTAATTCTGTCCAGACGGCGCGCCACCAGCACCAGCGAAAACGCGTTATTCGCTAAATGGAGGGCAATCGCCTGACCAATACCGCTGCTGGCACCGGTAATGACAACAACCTTGTTTGCACTATTATTCATGATCTTATCTCGCTATTGAGTGATGCAAAAAATAAAAGGCAGAGAAGCATTAATGAATAATGACAAATTCATTAATGCGGTTTTTGATATATTGTGTATCGGGAATAAAATGATGTTCTTTTAAAACTTAATGGAGTACGCAAGAGTCTGTCAATGTCGTTTTTTAATAATTACATTAATTACAGGCTTAATATTTAATTCTTATTGGTAACCGAGAAAAGTATATAAATGAAATGGGGGCACGATAGCGGCCCTGCGAACAGGGCCTGAGAATTACAATTTGCCACTGTAAAGCACCGGGCCTGTGGGGAGCCCAGTGGGCGATCCGCCCGCTGGTTCAAGGCTTATGGCTATCGTGGCGTCAGGAGGGAGCGTTGTGTTCCTGAGGGTGACGCGTGTCGGTATGTCGTTATGCAGCAGCCCCATGGAGACCGGCGCCTGCCCGCCTGGGATCAGCCAAAGCTGGAGGCTGTGTTGCGCCGCGACGGCCGTCGGCCGAAGAGGGGCAATGCTCAGGTGCTGGCGGCTGGCATCCGCGCTGACGACCCATTCCCCGTGCTGTTGGGCATCGTTGAGGACGATCAGCGGAACGAGTTCCGGTGTACGGGTGGCATACCAGGCAACGACCGTCAGGGCGGCGAGGGAGGCCGCAACCATCCAGCCGAGATAAGGCCGACTTTGGCGTAAAGGCTTTTTGGGCGGCAGGTCGAGGGTGATTCTTTTCCACACCGTCTCGGGTGGAGGGACGGGCACAAGATGACTATCCAGCGTGCTGAACATGTCCTGCCAGTACGCCAGGCGGGCGGCCAGAGCGGGTTCACGGAGGACCCTTTTCTGGAACTGAAGCCGCGCCCCTCCGCGCAGGGTGCCGAGGGCATATTCCGCAGCCAGCATGTCGTCGCGTTTTTCTGCGTCATTCATAGCCCCACGCACTCCCGAAGATGATCCATTGCCCGACGTATCCAGCTTTTCACCGAGCCTACAGGCTGCTGGAGCCAGTCGGCAATGTCGCTGTGAGACATGCCCTGATAGTAGGCGAGCGTAATGCTCTGGCGCTGCTCGCTGCTCAAATGTTCGAGACAATGCCTGAGCCGCTCTGCCTGCGCATCGTCGTGCCAGTTATTCTGCTCATCGCTTTCGCTCAGCAGAATATCTTCCGAATACGACTCTTCACGGGCTGCAGCCCGGGTTTGCCCGCTGCGCAGCCAGTCAATACAGCGGTTGCGAACAATATGCGTAAGCCAGGTCATCGGGGAGCTCAGGGTAGCGTTATAGGTTTCGGCTTTACTCCAGACGGTGACAAAACAGTCGTGCAGGATCTCTTCTGCCCAGGCGCGGTCGCGCAGCATGCGCAGCGCAACGGCAAACAGGTGAGGCGATGTGAGTCGGTAAAGCTGTTCAAATGCGCGGCGATCGCCGTTTGCGACCGCCTGCATTAATTTCAACTGCTGTTCAGCCAGCGCGTTATCCATGTTTTTCCCGGAAGGCAACGTCACACTTCCGAAGTATAGACAACTACTTAGGCATCAGGACGGTATCAATCACATCGATCACGCCATTTTTCTGATGGACGTCGTAGGTGCTGATGTTCGCCACGTTACCTTTACCGTCCTTGAGCTGAATATTGTGCGGGCCGTTACTCATGATCCACAGCGGTTGACCGTTAACGGTCTTCAGCTCCGCGTGGCCGCCGCCCTGTTTAATTTTCTGCTCCAGCGCTTTCATATCGTAATTACCGGCGACCACGTGATAGGTCAGAATGCTGGTGAGCGTGGCTTTGTTTTCGGGTTTGACCAGGTTCTCGACCGTGCCGGCAGGCAATTTCGCAAACGCCGCATCGGTCGGCGCAAAGACGGTGAAGGGCCCTTTGCTCTGAAGCGTATCCACCAGCCCGGCCGCTTTGACGGCGGCCACCAGCGTAGTGTGATCTTTCGAGTTCACGGCGTTTTCAACAATATTTTTGCTCGGGAACATCGCCGCTCCGCCCACCATCACGGTGTCTGACGTCATGGCTGCTGATGCGCCTGCACAGAAGAGTATCGCGCTGGATACGAATGCAACACTGAGTAGCTTTTTCATCATTTATCCTCGGATTAAGGAGCAAAGGCGTTGCTCACATACTCATATACGAGGGGCGGGGGGAAACTGGATGCAGGGAAATGAAAATAAATTTGTGGCGGGGAAGTGAATTCCCTCTCCCCGGTGGGGAGAGGGCAAATGACTTAGCGTCTCACCGGTGCCCCGTTCGCCACATAATACGCCGCCGTGCTCTTCGCCAGCGGCTCGCGACCGCGAATGGCATCGGCAATCTTCTCGCCAATCATAATGGTGGTGGCGTTCAGGTTGCCGGTGATGATCTGCGGCATAATCGACGCATCCACCACGCGCAGCCCTTCCAGCCCGTGAACGCGGCCTTCGCCGTCGACCACCGCCATCTCGTCGTAACCCATCTTGCAGGTGCCGCACGGGTGGAACGCCGTTTCCGCGTGGTTGCGCACGAATTCGTCCAGCTGCTCGTCGGTCTGGCAGTCAATACCCGGACTGATTTCACGGCCGCGGTACTTGTCCAGCGCGGGCTGGTGCATGATCTCGCGGGTGATGCGGATCGCGTCGCGAAACTCCTGCCAGTCCTGCTCGTGGGACATATAGTTGAACAGGATCGCCGGATGCTGGTGCGGATCGCGCGACTGGATGCGCACGTGTCCACGGCTCGGCGAGCGCATGGAGCCGACGTGGCACTGGAAGCCATGTTCTTTCACCGCGTTCGAGCCGTTGTAGTTAATCGCCACCGGCAGGAAGTGGTACTGAATGTTTGGCCACTCAAACTCCTCGCGGCTGCGGATAAACCCGCCCGCTTCGAAGTGGTTGCTCGCACCTATGCCGGTGCCGCCAAACAGCCACTCCGCGCCAATCTTCGGCTGGTTCCACCACTGCAGGGCAGGGTAGAGGGAGACCGGCTCTTTACATTCGTACTGGAGGTACATCTCCAGGTGATCCTGCAGGTTTTCCCCCACGCCGGGCAGATCGTGCACCAGCGGGATATCAAACTGCTTCAGCAGGTCAGCGTTGCCCACGCCGGAGCGCTGGAGGATCTGCGGGGAGGCAATCGCCCCGGCGCTCAGCAGCACTTCTTTTTTTGCCGTCGCTTTGGAGGGGATGGTGCTTTCACCCTCCAGCCACTCGACGCCCACCGCGCGCTTGCCCTCAAAGAGGATGCGATCGGTCATGGCGTGGGTGCGGATGGTCAGGTTCGGACGCGGTTTCGCCTGATCCAGATAGCCGCGCGCGGTGCTGGCGCGTCGGCCCTGCGGCGTGACCGTGCGATCCATCGGGCCGAAGCCCTCCTGCTGATAGCCGTTGAGATCGTCGGTGCGCGGATAGCCCGCCTGCACGCCCGCCTCCACCATCGCCTCGAACAGCGGGTTCACGCCCGGTTTCGAGGTGGTAACGCTCACCGGGCCGTCGCCGCCGTGGTAGTCGTTCGGCCCCACGTCGCGCGTCTCTGCCTTGCGGTAGTAGGGCAGGCAGTTGAGGTAGCTCCAGTGCTCCAGGCCCGGCTCTTTCGCCCAGTGGTCGAGGTCCATCGCGTTACCGCGGATGTAGCACATGCCGTTGATCAATGACGAGCCGCCCAGCCCTTTGCCGCGTCCACACTCCATGCGGCGGTTGTTCATGAAGGGCTCTGGCTCGGTTTCGTACGCCCAGTTGTAGCGCTTGCCCTGCAGCGGGAACGCCAGCGCGGCGGGCATCTGGGTGCGGAAGTCAAATCGGTAATCCGGCCCGCCTGCTTCAAGCAGCAGGACGGTGGTGTTCGGATCTTCAGTCAGTCGTGTCGCCAGCACGTTGCCGGCAGAGCCGGCCCCGATAATGATGTAGTCAAATTGCAAATAAACCTCCCGGTTAAAATATGGACTGGAATTTACCCATCTCAACCTGGATGGACTTCACCTGGGTGTAGCTCTGCAGCGTCATCACGCCGTTCTCGCGGCCAATGCCGGAGTGCTTGTAGCCGCCGACCGGCATCTCTGCGGCGGATTCACCCCAGGTGTTGATCCAGCAGATGCCCGCTTCGAGCTGATGAATGGCGCCGTGGGCGCGGTTCAGGTCGGCCGTGACGATGCCTGCCGCCAGCCCGTAGTCGGTGTCGTTGGCGCGGCGAATCGCTTCCTCAATGGACTCATAGGTGAGGATGGACATCACCGGGCCGAAGATCTCTTCGCGCACGATGGTCATCTCGTCGGTGCAGTCGGTGAACACGGTCGGGGCCACCCACGCGCCGTTATCGAAGCCTTCGCCCTTCAGCACGTCGCCGCCGCACAGCACGCGCGCGCCTTCCTCTTTGCCTTTGGCGATGTAGCGCATCACGCTGTCGCGGTGCGGGAAGCTGACCATCGGGCCAAAGTTGGTAGCTTCATCGAACAGATCGCCCGCGCGGATGCGGCCCACGCGTTCAACGATTTTCTGCTCAAACGCGGCTTTGAACTTAGCCGGAACAAACACGCGGGTGCCGTTGGTGCACACCTGGCCGGAGCTGAAGAAGTTGGCCATCATGGCGATGTCCGCCGCGAGATCCAGATCCGCATCGTCGAAAATAATCAGCGGTGATTTACCGCCCAGCTCCATCGTCACCTCTTTCAGGGACGAGGCCGCCGAGTTGGCCATCACTTTTTTGCCGCTGGCGACGCCGCCGGTAAAGGAGACTTTGGCGATGCCCGGATGCTCGGTCAGGTACTGGCCGGTCTCCGCGCCCACGCCCGGCAGGACGTTAAACACGCCGTCCGGCAGGCCCGCTTCGGTGTAGATCTCGGCAAGCTTCAGGGCGGTAAGCGGCGTCACTTCGCTCGGCTTGAAGATCATCGCGTTGCCCGCCGCCAGCGCCGGGGCCGATTTCCACAGGGCGATCTGGATCGGGTAGTTCCACGCGCCGATGCCCGCCACCACGCCCAGCGGCTCGCGGCGGGTGTAGACGAATGAGGTCTCACGCAGCGGGATCTGGCTGCCTTCCAGCGCCGGGATCAGCCCCGCGTAGTACTCCAGCACTTCCGCACCGGTGACGATATCCACGGTTGAGGTTTCGGAATACGCTTTACCGGTGTCGAGGGTTTCCAGCTTTGCCAGCTCGTCGTTGCGCTCGCGCAGGATGTCGACGGCGCGACGCAGAACGCGGGAGCGCTCCATGGCGGTCATCGCCGCCCAGATTTTTTGCCCGCGTTTTGCGCTTTCCACGGCGCGGTCGACGTCTTCACGCCCGGCGGCCTGTAAGGTCGTCAGGACTTCACCGTTGGCCGGGTTGATGGTCTCGAAGGTGCGACCGCTGGTGGCCGATGTATAACCACCATTGATATAAAGCTGCTGTTCTGCCATTCGGGACATAAATTCTCCTCGGTTAGTCGGTCGGTAAATGCTGGCTGATAAAGTGGCTGGTGAGCGACTGCGCCAGGGTCTTATCCAGCGGCTTGCCGCTCAGCGCGGCGCGCAGCCACAGCCCGTCGATCAGCGCCGCCAGCCCGTAGCCCGCCTCCTGGGCCTGCTCGCGCGGAAGCTCGCGGCGGAACTCGTACACCAGGTTCGACAGCAGGCGGCGGCTGCTCACCTGCTGCAGGCGGTAGAGCATGGGCTGATGCATGCTGCTTGCCCAGAAGGCCAGCCAGGCCTTCATCGCCGCGCTGCTCACCTGGGTTTCATCAAAGTTACCGCCGACAATCGCCTGCAGACGCTGCTCCGCGCTGCCGTTCGGCAGGGCGTGCAGGCGGCTTAATACCGCATCGCGCAGCTGGCCGGTGATGTCGCGCATGGTCGCTTCCAGCAGACCGTTTTTGTCTTTGAAATAGTGACTGATGATCCCCGTGGAAACGCCTGCCCGACGGGCGATCTGCGCGATCGTCGCGTCATGCATTCCCACTTCATTTATTGCTTCCAGCGTGGCGTCGATAAGCTGCCTGCGCCGGATCGGCTGCATCCCCACTTTGGGCATTATTGCCACTCCATTCATCAGCGTTGGTTAACCATTAAAGCGGTTTTTGATTGGACGTTCAATATAAAATGTGTCTTAATTGTTGCGGATTTGGATTTTAATAGTTACAAAAACAGTGAGGATACTGGATGACAGACCTTTCACAGGACAGAGAAAAAGACAAAATCAACCCGGTCGTTTTTTATACGTCCGCCGGGCTGATTTTGTTGTTTTCCCTGACAACGATCTTCTTTCGCGATTTTTCTGCCGAGTGGATTGGGCGCACCCTGAACTGGGTATCGAAGACCTTCGGCTGGTACTACCTGCTGGCGGCGACGCTCTACATCGTCTTTGTGGTCTGCATTGCCTGCTCGCGCTTCGGCTCCGTGAAGCTCGGGCCAGAGCAGTCCAAGCCCGAGTTCAGCCTGCTGAGCTGGGCCGCGATGCTGTTTGCCGCGGGCATCGGCATTGACCTGATGTTCTTCTCCGTGGCGGAACCGGTCACGCAGTATATGCAGCCGCCGGAAGGGGCAGGGCAGACGATGGAGGCTGCACGCCAGGCGATGGTCTGGACGCTGTTCCACTACGGCCTGACCGGCTGGTCAATGTACGCCCTGATGGGCATGGCGCTGGGATACTTTAGCTATCGTTATAATTTGCCCCTCACCATTCGCTCCGCGCTGTACCCGATTTTCGGTAAAAAGATTAACGGCCCGATTGGCCATAGCGTCGATATCGCGGCGGTGATCGGCACCATCTTCGGTATTGCGACCACGCTCGGGATTGGCGTGGTGCAGCTCAACTACGGGCTGAGCGTGCTGTTTGATATTCCG
This sequence comes from Enterobacter sp. GER_MD16_1505_Eko_090, assembly GCF_003331015.1. Lineage (NCBI taxonomy): Bacteria > Pseudomonadati > Pseudomonadota > Gammaproteobacteria > Enterobacterales > Enterobacteriaceae > Enterobacter > Enterobacter sp. GER_MD16_1505_Eko_090. The sequence continues at coordinate 272,763 of NZ_PUQF01000001.1, forward strand.
GATTCGATGGCGGCGAAAGCGGCGCTGATTGCGCTCTCCGTCATTATTGCCACCATTTCGGTGACGTCAGGCGTCGATAAAGGCATCCGCGTGCTCTCCGAACTGAACGTGGCGCTGGCGCTGGGCCTGATCCTGTTCGTGCTGTTTATGGGCGACACCTCGTTCCTGCTCAATGCCTTAGTGCTGAACGTGGGCGACTACGTGAACCGCTTTATGGGCATGACGCTGAACAGCTTCGCCTTTGATCGCCCGGTGGAGTGGATGAACAACTGGACGCTCTTCTTCTGGGCGTGGTGGGTCGCGTGGTCGCCGTTTGTCGGCCTGTTCCTGGCGCGTATTTCGCGCGGGCGCACCATCCGCCAGTTTGTGATGGGCACGCTGATTATCCCGTTCACCTTTACCCTGCTGTGGCTGTCGGTGTTCGGCAACAGCGCGCTGCATGAGATCATCCACGGCAACGCGACCTTTGCACAGGAAGCGATGGCGCACCCGGAGCGCGGCTTCTACAGCCTGCTGGCGCAGTACCCGGCGTTCACCTTTAGCGCCTCCGTGGCGACCATTACCGGCCTGCTGTTCTACGTCACCTCGGCGGATTCCGGCGCGCTGGTGCTGGGTAACTTCACCTCGAAGCTGAAGGACATCAACAGCGATGCGCCGAACTGGCTGCGCATCTTCTGGTCGGTCGCCATCGGCCTGCTGACGCTCGGCATGCTGATGACCAACGGCATCTCGGCGCTACAGAACACCACGGTGATCATGGGGCTGCCGTTCAGCTTCGTCATCTTCTTTGTGATGGCCGGGCTGTATAAATCGCTCAAGGTGGAAGATTACCGCCGCGTCAGCGCCAGCCGCGATACCGCACCGCGTCCGATGGGGGCGCAGGACAGACTGAGCTGGAAGAAACGCCTGTCGCGCCTGATGAACTACCCGGGCACGCGCTACACCAAACAGATGATGGAGACGGTCTGCTTCCCGGCAATGGAAGAGGTGGCGCAGGAACTGAAGCTGCGCGGTGCGTACGTGGAGCTGAAAAACCTGCCGCCAGAGGAGGGTGAAACCCTGGGTCACCTGGATCTGCTGGTGCACATGGGCGACGAGCAGAACTTTGTCTACCAGATCTGGCCGCAGCAGTACTCGGTCCCCGGCTTTACCTACCGGGCGCGCAGCGGGAAATCGACCTACTACCGGCTGGAGACCTTCCTGCTTGAAGGAAGCCAGGGGAATGATTTGATGGACTACAGCAAGGAGCAGGTGATTACGGATATTCTGGACCAGTATGAACGGCACCTGAACTTTATCCATCTGCACAGGGAAGCGCCGGGGAATAGCGTGATGTTCCCGGATACGTAAGTTACTTTTTACAAACGCGCAATATAAGGCAAGTGTCTATCGGCACTTGCCTTTTTTATCTCTTGAGTTTGCTGGCAGAACTCATCACGGGAAGGGAAGAAGGAATGTGCCGGAATAATGTTAATTTTCATCAAAAAAAATTGATCTGAGTGTGATTTCTCATGATGTAATTGATTTTTAATAGGTTTTTTTATTATTCACACGAGAGGATGTTAGAGCTTTGTAAAGAAAATTCAGGTTTTGTATTGGGCGTTTTACTAAAACTCAAAGTTTTGTCATGAATAATCTTAAATTAACCCTATTAAGAAAAGGTTTAATTCCTTTTCTTTACTCTACTAACTTATTGATTTGACTTATTGATTGTTTATTGTTTGGTTTTTTGTTCTGTTTTGTTAATTATAATGGATGAATATGCTTGTGTAATAATTTCGTTAAAAATTAGTGTTGGCTTTATACATTTTTTTATCAAAAGGGTTTTTATACTTAATAATGTTAAGTTAGTGGTTGAATATTTCTAATAGAGTCGAAGTTGTGATTTTTTATCTTGATAAATCTGTCTCATTGTCACATTTTCTTCATTCAAATACCATCTTCTACAAATCAGGCGAACACTGATTACCCAGTGCGGAGGAGGAGATGTCAAAGAAATGAGAACGATAAGCCCCTAAGGAGTGGTTGTGCCTTTTGTCTCTGACGAACTTCTGTATGGATACACCATTTTCCAGCATCTGGAATACAGGCCAACAACGCGCACGCTAATTAATATCAAAAATGGCCGAATCAAAAGATTTGGTACAACGAAAGCCAGATTGTTTGAGTATTTATTGTCAGGAATGGATGAAGGAATTGTCTACGATAATGACATCATCGTACATGTTTTTGAAGATCATGGGTTGCGGTGCTCCAGATCTTATCTACTGTCCATGATTAAAAAAATTCAAAATGCGTTTAATACCGTCGGCTTTGAGCGGTATCCCTTTGCAAGGGTTGATGGAAAAGCTTATGTAATCGATAGGTCTTGCTTAGAGCGCATATATGTTGTCAAAACTTCATCTTAATCATGTTATGTGAATTAAAAAAAGGAATGAACGTTGACGACGCTACTGGTGTTCACTCGGAATTTTGCAATGAGGCAGGCCATTCAGGGCTTATCCTCAGCGGACAAAGCGGTATTCTTTTTTGATAACCGCCTTGAGTTTATCGTCTGTGCAACGATCCTGGATAAGCCTTGCATTTTGATTGATGCAATTGATGAAACAACAGATAACATAAGGTGGTTGTATTCTCGGCTCGCGGCCAGAGGATTATCGCGACGAACCTATTTTATTTCACCAGAAGAAAACACAGGCAATAGCTATTTAAAACTCTTCTGGCTGGTTACGACGATCAAAGAGTTGAAGGCGCTTTGCGATCGCGCAGCGAAACTCCCCGCAACGGAAAAACCCTGGGAAGTAGCCGATGTTATTTACGACAGGTTATCGGTAAAGTTATCGCCAGAACATCTGGACTTTCTGATGACGCTATACGATGCGTCGACCGGGAAATATCGTTGCAATGACCGCGATGACATTAATAAAAACTACTATTTAAGAAAGCGACTTGCATTAGGAAGCAGTTCAGAGATGAAACAGCTTATCGTTATTTTATCCACTCAGGCTTATCACCATCCTTGTCTAAAATCAGCCTGACTGGGCAATAAATAATACATTAACTGGTTTAGCGGACTTATTCCGCTGTTCCTGCATTGACATGACGTCAATGCAGATAATGTTCAATCCTAAGGATAAAGCTATGCAAACTAAAGTTACCCGTGTAATTCGTAATGTACTGACGGCCGCTGCCGTGAGTGGAATCACCTTTGCCGCTCAGGCGGCCGATGGAAAAATTAATTTCACCGGCACAATCCTTGATTCGGCCTGTACGATTGAATCCAGTACGGCGAATCAGACCGTTAACCTTGGGAAAATCCCTAAAAGCTCGTTCAGCGCGGCCGGATCTGTTGCTGCTGCAACCCGCTTCAGCATAATGTTGAACAATTGCCCCGCGGCCGTTACCTCTGCATCTATTAAGTTTGATGGTACTGCGGACAGCTCTGACACCAGTATTCTTGCGCTGAACAGCGATCAAACGGCGAAAGGTGTAGGCGTTGCGTTTTATGAAGAGGATGGCATTACCGCGATCCCTCTGGCAACCCAGTCGAAGAGTATCACCCTTGACACCAGCGCAGGCGAAGATGCCGCAAACAGCAATAAGATGACCTTCGTGGCCAAATATAAGGCAACGCAGGCTGCCGTGGTGGCGGGTACGGCAAACGCGACGTCAGATTTTACCATTACCTATCAGTAATATCCCGGGCGTACCTAAGGTGCGCCCCGTTGTCTCTTGCTGAAATATTGGGAACGTATGATGAGTCAACTTATTCGAACGATTGCGTTATCAGGCGTTTGCCTGCTCTCTCTACCGGTTCAGGCCAGCATAACCGTCGGGGGGACACGCTTAATTTATAATGGAAATGAAAGCGAAGCCTCACTCCCGGTGAGTAACAGTCGGGATGCCGTTCCCTATTTAATTCAGTCATGGGTTGAGTTAGGTGAAAACTCGAAGGAGAAGGTTCCTTTTATCGTTACGCCGCCCCTGTTCCGCCTAGACGGAGGCCATGAAAATACGCTGCGGATCATTTATACCGGTGAAAAAACACTGCCTGATAATCGCGAATCTGTTTTTTGGCTAAACGTTAAGTCTATTCCCTCAATGACCCGGTCAGATGAAAATCGGCTGCTTATTGCCGTTAAGACGCGTATGAAAATTTTCTATCGCCCTGCGGCGCTGGCGTCTGAAAAATCCGGTGAAGCATGGACGAAATTAAAGTTTGAGACGCGCGGTGAACACCTGGTGATTAATAACCCAACGCCGTTCTACGTTTCTCTTTATTCATTAACGATTGGCAATAACACGATTGCGCAGCCGCCGATGATTTCACCCTTTAGTTCCGCAACGGTGGCCGGCAGTGGAACGCAGGTGGCCTGGAAAGCCATAAATGATTTTGGTGGCGTAACGACAGAAAAGCGCCAGATGCTGAAATAAAAAATATTAACAATACGCTATGTCACTCGCGCAGGTAAGCAAAGTGAATACTGTTCCTTTTTCTCGATATGGTTTTTTCTCTGGCTCGTGGCCTAACCGCGTAAGTCGACTCTCGACGATAGCGCTTTTTATTTCGGGCGTTTTTCCCGCAGCTGCGGGCGAACTCTATTTTATGGCCGATGCGCTTGAAAAAACACACTCGACTTCTCAGGGCATCGATCTGGGCCGCTTCGAGCGGGGAGAACAGTTACCCGGCACCTACAGGGTGGAAATATGGCTTAATGAAAATTATATCCGAACGGAAAATATCTCTTTTGTATCTGTTAACGGCGTCGGGCTGGCGCCGGAGCTTAACCGGAGCGTGCTGGAATCACTTGGTGTCAGGGTCAAGGCATTTCCTGAATTATCCATGCTGCCTGCCGAGGCAATAATTACCGATCCCGGCGCATTTATACCGGATGCCTCCACCCGGCTGGATTTTGACAGGCAGAGACTGGATATCTCTATCCCTCAATCGGCGCTTAACGCGCGGGCACGCGGCACCGTTGATCCGTCGCGCTGGAACCAGGGCATTTCTGCACTGCTGGTAAATTACAGCATCAACGGCTCGCGCAGCTGGAGCCGGGACGGTGAGGCGCAGGATCAGCTTTACACCAATCTGCAAAGCGGTATTAATGCGGGACCGTGGCGCCTGCGTAACTACAGCACCGTGACGAAGAACAACGGAAAGCAGTCGTTTTCGTCGTTGAATACGACCCTGAGCCGCGACGTCCAGTTTTTGAGAGGGCAGTTTCAGGTGGGGGAAACCAGCACCCCCGGCGACGTGTTTGACAGCGTGATGTTTCGCGGCGCCCAAATTTTTTCCGATGACACCATGTTGCCGGAAAGCATGCGCGGCTTCGCCCCCATCATTCGGGGGATCGCCCGCACCAACGCCACGGTTACCGTGAAGCAAAACGGCTACACGGTTTATCAAACCTACGTGGCGCCTGGCAGCTTTATCATTCGCGATCTTTATCCTACGTCAGCGAGCGGCGATCTGGATATTGTCGTCACCGAAGCTGACGGCAGCGTCCAGCATTTCGTGCAACCTTTCTCCGCGGTTCCCGTCATGCTGCGGGAAGGCCGCGTGAAGTATGCGCTGAGCACAGGCGAGTTTCGAACGACGAAGCATGGGGCACATACGCCCACATTTGGCCTGGGCACGTTGGCTTATGGCCTCTCCAATAATCTCACGCTGTACGGTGGCGTCCTGGGGGCAAGTAACTATGCGTCCGGCGTGCTTGGTTCCGGCCTCAGCTTTGGCGATATAGGCTCACTATCGGCGGACGTTACCCTTGCCGAAAGCCAGCTCGTTGAGGAGAAAAATCGCCGCAGCCGGGGACAGTCCTATCGGGTGCAGTATTCAAAAACGGTGGCCACGACCGATACCACCGTGACGCTCGCAAGCTATCGCTACTCCACGGAAGGCTTTTATACCTTCCAGGAGGTGAATGAATTCAGCAGCCAGCGCTACAATAAGCGAAGCCGACTGCAACTCAACCTCAGCCAGTCGCTGCAAAGCTGGGGAAATTTTTATATTTCGGCATACCAGCAGGACTACTGGGGCAGACAGGGCTATGAGCGCAACGTCAGCACCGGCTTTAACACCAGTATTCGCGATATTAATTACTCGCTCGGCTACACCTACAGTGAAACGCCGGGCAAAGACCGTAGGGACCAGATTGTAGCCTTTAACTTACAGGTGCCGCTGAGCAAATGGCTGCCGCAAAGCTGGGCCAGCTATAGCGTGAATATGCAAAAGAACGGTCCTGAGACGCACCTGGTGGGTCTGAGCGGCACCGCACTTTCTGATAATAACCTGAGCTACCTTGTTCAGCAGGGCTATACGTCGTCTGGCGGAGAATCGAGAAGTTCCTTAAGCGGAACCTATAAAGGCGGCTACGGTACCGTAAGCGCAGGCTACAACTACAGCCGACAGAACAGTCAGCTGAACTTCGGTCTGCAGGGGGGGGTTGTCGGCCACGAGCATGGCGTGACGTTCTCTCAGCCGCTGGGGGATACCATTGTGCTGCTAGAAGCGCAGGGCGCATCAGGCGTGAGCGTGCGCAATAACCCTGGCGTTAAAACGGACTGGCGCGGATATGCGGTAGTGCCCTATGCCAGCGCTTATCAGGAAAACCGGATTGCGATAGACATCGGTTCGCTGGGGCCGGACGTGGATGTGGACGAATCTGTAGTCAACGTCGTACCTACGCGCGGTGCCGTGGTGCGAGCGACGTTCAAAGCGAGAACGGGGTTCCGGGCTCTGATAACGTTGCTGTATCAGAACTCGCCGGTGCCCTTTGGGGCCATGGTAAAGCTTAACGGAAGCGATGCGATGAGCATTGTCGGGAGCGACGGAGAGGTCTATATGAGCGGCCTGAACGACGGTGACAGCATAACGGTACAGTGGGGAGCGAAAACCTGCCGCGCCAAAATAAACTTGAACGCCTTACCGGGTAAAATTCAGCGTACCGCTGCGACGTGTCGTTAAATTTCTCATTGCGTTAATACGTATTATTACTTTTACGAGAGAAGGCCTACGCCTTGCCTGAAATGAAGGAACATATCATGTCCACCGTATTTAAAATCGCGACGGCAGCCGTGGGATGCGCTGTCTCTCTGAATGCCTTTGCGCTGTGTTCTGCAAACGACGTAGCGGTCAACTTCGATCACAATATTGTCGTTCAGCGGGATGCGCCGGTTGGAACGGTATTAGCAACGATAATTACCAGTAACCCCATAAAATGTGACCCTGAGGGTCAGCAAATCGGATACGATGGCTCGTGGTTTATTCAGCTCTCCGGGGCGAATACGGATTACGGCGCCTCGCCGCTGGCAAACGTGCGGGCGACAGAGGTTCCTGGCATTGGCATCCGGTGGAAGAACTTTTCCAGCACCACGCAAAGTAGCGAATTTGTCACCAGAATGGACCTCAATAACCCGAACTGGAGGCGAGGGATCCTCCAGGATGGTGTATCAACGTTCACGGATACTTTTGAGCTGATCAAAACCAGCACTACCCCGGAGACGGGCTCAATACCCGCTCTGGCGATAAATATGGAATACAGTACTCCGAGAAGTAATAACATTATGCGCCTGCCGCTTTTTAAATATATATTTTCGCCGATGAATATAAGCACTGCATCCTGTCAGATTGAAGATAAAAATTTGAATATTAATATGGGAATTGCGCTATTACCGAAGTTTAACGGCGTCGGCAGCACCCAGAATCAGGTGACATTTTCCATACCGCTTATCTGTAGTGCACAGACCGCAGTGAATGTGACGTTGGATAATGTCAGCCCGCTTGCCGATCCTGTTAACGGAGTATTGGGGTTAAACAGCAGTTCGACGGCTACAGGTTTGGGCATTCAGCTAAAATATAACGATTCGCCCGTGCAGTTCGGCAAGCTTATTAAATACGGCACGACGACCTCGGCAGGAGAAATCGTCAATATTCCCTTTAAGGCCGCTTATTATATGACCTCTGCGAATGCTCGATCAGGCTCGGTGAGCGCCACGGCGTCGTTTACTATGACCTATCGTTAACGCATTATTTGAAATACCCTCGCATCCGGCCTGTTCTGCGTGGTTTACACCGAATGCCTGAAAGATAACAGCCGAATCAAACAGAATGGGTTATGGGGATCATTTTTTCAGGCATGTTTGGTGTCGGGTTGAGCCTCTGCATTCCCGTCGGCAGGAGAGCCTTACAGCAGGGTGATCGCCTGTTCGCCGTGCTGTCGCCAGTGAAGGGTGAAGGCGGTGGCTTTGGCGTATCCTGCGCGTTGAAGGGTTAATGCCAGGGTAAGCGTTTTATCGTCGAGCTGTGTGACGCGAGTGCTGTCAAACCCCATCCAGGACTGTACCTTCGGAAAGAGGGCTTTGAACAGGCTCTCTTTGGCGCTAAACGCCAGCGTCAGGGCGAGGGGGAACGGAAAACCTGAGCAGGAAAGGACGAGCTCTTCCTGGGCATCAATGACGCCGTCTTTTATTTCCTGAGCTTCATTCTCGGAGAGGATCGTTTCGCAATCGATGCCGATAATCGCCGGATGGTCGCATGTTACAACCGCCATCGCCTGCGTGCCGCTGTGGGTGATGCTTCCTGAAACGCCTTCCGGCCAGAGCGGTTCACCGCTGGGGCCGATGCCGGGCACGGTGTGGTCAGGTAAGGCATGCGCGGCGGCGATGCGGCCTGCCAGATGCTCGGCTTTGCGTTTGCGCCCGGCGTTTGCAAGCTCAGCGTGGTGGGGGAGCCAGAGGAGATCGGCGTCGGTGAAGGTGGTTGGGGCGAAGGTGACGTGGTGTACGGTATGGCCGGCGAGAATGAACGTGCGGTGGGTGGTGTGCATGGTTTCCCCTCTATCAATAAATAGTGCGGCCTGATGCCCTCACCCAGCCCTCTCCCACAGGGAGAGGGAGGCGTTGTTGCCTTTATCAGAATCGCGTATTCACGCTCATATACCACGTGCGGCCTGGCTCATTATAGGTATAAGCCCCCGCGCCGTACATATACGCGCCGGTGGTGGCGTTCCCGGTCGTCTGGGCATTACCCGCACGCCACTGACGCTTGTCGAAGACGTTATCCACGCCGCCGGTCAGGCTGACGTTTTTGGTCATGTCCCAGGTCGCGCTCAGGCCAACGATGCTGTACGGGCTGACCTCGTCTTTTTCAGACCCGGTCACAGGCTGACCTTTGTAGTTGTACTTCTTCGGCTGCTGCTTGCCGTACCAGGTAAAGGTCGACTGGAGCGACACGTCCTGATGAACCTGCCAGCTCAGTGTCGAGTTCAGCGTGTACTCCGGAATGATCGACAGACGGTCGCCGGTCTCCTTGTTCTTGCTCTGCAGCATGTAGGTGATGTTGTTGGTCCAGTTAATGGTGTCGCTGACCGGCACGTTCAGGGAGCCTTCCAGCCCTTCAACCACCGCTTTCGGCACGTTTTCCCACTGGTAGATATCCGTCTGCACTTTACCGGACGAGGTGTGGCCGATCGGCGCGTAGCCCGCTTCGATCTTGTTGCGGTAGTCGTTGCGGAACCAGGTCACGCCCGCCAGCCAGCCGTCGCGCTTCCACTCCAGACCAATCTCTTTGTTGATGCTGGTTTCGGCCTTAAGATCGTCGTTACCCATCATGTAGCAGCCTACGCCGTCGGAGCTGGCGTAGCAGCCCTGACCTTTGCTGTAGAGCAGGTAGTTCGGGTTGGTCTGATACAGGCTTGGCGCCTTATAGGCGCGGGCGATACCCATCTTCAGCGTGAAGTCATCCCCCAGACCCTGCGACAGGTTCAGGGACGGGCTCCAGTTGTTGCCGACGATGGTGTGGTGGTCGAAGCGCAGGGCAGGGGTCAGGATGGTGCTGTCGGTCAGCTCCATGTTGTTCTCAGCGAACAGGGAGAAGATTTCCGCTGAGGTGTACGGGCTGCGATCGTTACTCATGCCCGGAATGGTGCCGCCCTGCAGGGTTTGCGTGAAGGAGGTGGAATCTTTCATGCGCTGCTGGTTCCACTCGGTACCCAGCGTCAGGTTCTGATTAACGAGGAAATCAATCGGCAGGTTGATTTCGCTGTGCAGCATCACGTCGGCCAGATCGGTGTCGGTGAATTTATTGCTGTTGAACAAGCCTTCCGTACCGCCCGCCAGCCCTTCACCCAGACGGGAGTTGCGGGTGTGCTCGTACTGCGCCCAGTTGCTGGTGGTAATGCCGTTATCCCAGCCGCCGTTCCAGGTCACCGCGAAGTTCTGGCGATAGATACGGTTGGTTTCTTTGCCGGAGTTCTTTTTCACCAGGCCGCTGGAGCTGTTGTCGTTGTTGGTGTTCTGGGTATCACCGGCGTAGAGGTTATTCTGACGGCTGTAGCCCGCCTCAAATTCCAGAGACTGCATCGGCGCAAAGTCCCAGCGCACCACGCCGTTGATGTCTTTATTTTCTACACCCTCGCGGCCAGCAGGCAGCGTGTCGGCGTAGGCGCCGGTACGGTCAGACTGGTGACCCTGGTTGATGTCCCACGCGTCGGCCTGGGTTTTGTCCAGGTTACCGAACATGCGGAAGCTGAAGTCGCCGCCCAGCGGGCCGCTCAGGCTGAAGTTGGTGCGTTTGGTGGAACCTTCATCCTTGTGCTCAGGCGCATTCAGGTAGGTGTTCCAGGAGCCGTGCCACTGGTCGTCGAATTTTTTGGTGATGATGTTCACCACGCCGCCTGCCGCGCCGTTGCCATAGCGCGCGGCGGCCGGACCGCGGATCACTTCGATGCGCTCGATCATCTCCGGCGGCACCCAGCCGGTATCGCCGCGGGTGTCGCGCTCGCCGCGCCAGCCCAGACGGATGGAGTTTCGGCTGGTCACCGGCTTGCCGTCGATCAGGATCAGGGTGTTTTCTGGCCCCATGCCGCGGATATCAATCTGACGGTTATTCCCGCGCTGGCCGCTGGTGGAGTTACCGGTCAGGTTAACGCCCGGCATGGTGCGGATGATTTCCGCCACGTCGCGCGCGGGCGGGTTTTTGCGGATCTCATCGGCGGTGATGGTCGATACCCCCGGCGCCTGCAGATTCTGCTCGGCGGCGGTGATCACCATCGTATCTTCGTGCTGCGCAGAGGCGGTGTTGTCGTCTGCCAGAGCAGGCAGCGTGACGCCATAAATCCCTAAATTGACCAGCAAGGCCAGAGAGTGAATCTTCTTATTCATTGTACGTCCTGCTTTTGTGGTTGTTTTATGAGCGCTTCCCACAGCGCGGGCACTACGCTATTGCAAATGCAAATAGTTATCAATAATATTATCAATAAAATTTGCTCTGAAACAAAAAAGACTGTTAAACATGAGGTTATAAGGGTGACGGCGTTAACAACGGGAAGTGAAGCGTGGTGGCAGTCGAAAAACGGGCCTGAATGGACGCCGGAAAAGGGAAACTATCGCGTCACGTTCTGGTGGCGTGACCCGGCAGGAACGCAAAGAACGTCACCGATCAAACGCGTCTGGCTCTACGTCACCGGCGTGACCGATCACCACCAAAATGCCCGCCCGCAGTCCCTCGAACGCATTCCCGATACCGACGTCTGGCAGTGGCAGGGCGAGTTCAGCCCCGAGTGGCGCGGAAGCTACTGTTTTATCCCTTCCGTGAATGAAAACGATTTTGCCAGCGTCGTGTTTGAAGGCGAGCAGCCGGAACGCATGGCGCTGCGTGAAGGCTGGCGCAAGCTGCTGCCGCACGCGGTTTCAGACCCGCTGAACCCGCAAAGCTGGCGCGGCGGGCGCGGCCATGCCGTCTCGGCGTTGGAAATGCCGGAAGCACCCGTTCAGCCGGGGTGGAATCATCCCGATACGCCGTATCAGCCGCCAGTCTGCATTGAGTGGGAAAGCGCGCGCCTGAAAAATCGCCGTCGCATCTGGATTTTCGCCACCGGTGGGGAAGACCTGGAACGCCCGCTGGCGGTGCTGCTCGACGGGCAGTTCTGGGCCGAAAGCATGCCCGTCTGGCCTGCGCTGGCGTCGCTCACCACCGGGCGCAAATTACCGCCTGCGGTCTACGTCTTAATCGATGTTATCGATATGGCGCATCGCAACCGCGAGCTGCCGTGCAATCCCGACTTCTGGCTGGCGGTGCAGGAAGAACTTCTCCCCCTTGTTAAAAAACGCGTGCCGTTTAGCGACCGCGCCGACCGTACGGTGGTGGCTGGCCAGAGCTTTGGCGGTCTCGCGTCGCTTTATGCTGGCCTCAACTGGCCGCAGCGTTTTGGTTGCGTGCTTAGCCAGTCCGGCTCCTACTGGTGGCCACACCGCGGCGGCCAGCAGGACGGGCTGTTAATCGAGCAACTTAAAACCGGCGAAATATCCCCTCGCGGGTTACGCATCCTTCTTGAGGCCGGGCGCAACGAGCCGCTCATCTTCCGCGCGAATCAGGCGATTTATGCCGAACTGCACACACACCAACCGGTTATTTGGCGTCAGGTTGACGGCGGACACGATGCGCTTTGCTGGCGCGGTGGGCTGACGCAGGGGCTTATCACCCTCTGGCAGCCGCTTATTCACTAACGGAGTCTGTATGGAATTCAGCAATCCTTTCGATAATCCGCAGGGACAGTTCGCCATTTTGCAAAACGACCAGGGGCAGTACAGCCTGTGGCCACAGCAGTGCGAACTGCCGGCAGGGTGGGGCGTGGTGTGCGAAGCACAGTCTCAGGAGGCGTGCCAGCAGTGGCTGGCGGAACGCTGGCAGACGCTTGAGCCGTCTTATTTCGCGGGGGAGAACGTATGAACCGTCTTCCTCTCGTCGCCGCCCAGCCGGGCATCTGGATGGCGGAACAGCTGTCCACGCTGCCAAACGCCTGGAGCGTGGCGCACTACACCGAGCTGAAAGGCGATATCGATGCGCCGCTGCTGGCAAAAGCCGTTGCCGCGGGCATGATGCAGGCCGATACCCTGCGCATGCGCTTTGCGGAAGACAACGGTGAGGTGTGGCAGTGGGTGGATGACACCTTCATTCTGCCGGAACCGTCCATCGTTCGCGTTGATTCCCACGCCGCCGCCGTGGCGCTGATGAACGCCGATCTTAACCAGAACCTGCGCGTCGACAGCGGGCAGCCGCTGGCCTTTCATCAACTGATTCAGGTCGGTGAAAACCACTGGTACTGGTATCAGCGCTATCACCATCTGGTGGTGGATGGCTTCAGCTTCCCGGCCATAACCCGCCAGATCGCCGCGATTTATGCCGCGTGGAAAAAGGGCGAACCCACGCCGGAATCCCCGTTTACGCCATTTGCAGAGGTGGTGGACGAGTATCAGCGCTATCGCGACAGCGAGGCGTACCGGCGCGACGGCGCCTTCTGGGCCGGGCAGCGCAAACAGCTGCCTTCTCCGGTCTCGCTCTCCTCCGCGCCGCTGCCGGGCCGCGCCGCGACGACCGACATTCTGCGTCTGAAAATTACCGCCGACGGACGCGCCTTCAGCCAGCTTGCACAGGCGGCAGGGCAGGTACAGCGCACCGACCTGGCGCTTGCGCTGGTGGCGCTGTGGCTGGGGCGCCTCACCGGACGGCTGGACTACGCCGCCGGGTTTATCTTTATGCGCCGGATGGGATCCGCGGCGCTCACCGCGACCGGGCCGGTGCTTAACGTCCTGCCGCTGGCGGTCAATATCGATCCCCAGGAGAGCCTGCCCTCGCTGGCGCTGCGCCTGGCGAACCAGCTGAAAAAAATGCGCCGCCACCAGCGCTACGACGCCGAGCAGATCGTGCGCGACAGCGGGAAAGCGGCGGGTGATGAAGCGCTGTTTGGCCCGGTGCTGAACGTTAAAGTGTTCGACTACCAGCTGGATATCGACGGCGTGGAGGCCATCACCCACACGCTGGCGACCGGCCCGGTGAACGATCTGGAGCTGGCGCTGTTCCCGGACGAGCAGGGCGGGCTGAGCATGGAGATCCTCGCCAATAAGCAGCGCTACGATGAGGCGACGCTGACGCGTCACGTGGCGCGGCTGAACGCAATGCTGGTGCAGTTTGCGGCCAATCCGGACCTGCGCTGCGGCGAGGTGGAAACCGTTTCAGAGCAGGAATACGCAAAGCTCGCGCGCATCAACGATACCGGGCTGGCGCTGCCGTCCACCACGCTCGCGGATCTGGTGGCGGAACAGGCGAGCAAAACGCCGGATGCCCCGGCGCTGGCGGATGCGCACGTTGAACTCAGCTATCGTCAGATGCGCGAGCAGGTCGTCGCGCTGGCAAACCTGCTGCGCGCGCGCGGCGTGAAGCCGGGCGACAGCGTGGCGGTGGCCCTGCCGCGCTCGGTATTCCTGACGTTAGCCTTGCACGGCATTGTGGAGGCGGGCGCCGCGTGGCTGCCGCTCGACACCGGCTACCCGGACGATCGCCTGCGGATGATGCTCGAGGACGCGAAGCCGTCCCTGCTCATTACCACCGACGAACAGCTTCCGCGCTTTAGCGATCTGCCTATTACGACGTGTAGTTACAACACACTGTTACCGGCCACCGATGCTGAGCCGCTGCGTCTGGCAAAGCCGGAGCAGACGGCGTACATCATCTTTACCTCCGGCTCGACCGGGCGTCCAAAAGGGGTCATGGTCGGCCATACTGCCATCGTTAACCGCCTGAAGTGGATGCAGGACCATTATCCGCTGGGCGCGAACGATGTGGTGGCGCAGAAAACGCCGTGCAGCTTTGACGTGTCGGTGTGGGAGTTCTGGTGGCCGTTTATCGCCGGGGCAAAGCTGGTGATGGCGGAGCCGGACGCGCACCGCGATCCGCAGGCGATGCAGAGCTTCTTCACGCACTACGGCGTGACGACAACCCACTTCGTGCCGTCGATGCTGGCGGCGTTTGTCGCCTCGCTGACGTCGGAAAACGTCGACTGCTGCAAAACGCTTAAGCAGGTGTTCTGCAGCGGCGAAGCGCTGCCGACGGCGCTGTGCCGCGAGTGGGAACAGCTGACGCACGTGCCGCTGCATAACCTTTACGGCCCGACGGAAGCGGCGGTGGACGTCAGCTGGTATCCGGCGTACGGCCCTGAACTGGCGGCGGTGGAGGGCAACAGCGTGCCGATCGGTTTCCCGGTGTGGAATACGGGGCTGCGCATTCTGGATGCGATGATGCGCCCGGTACCGTTCGGCGTGGCGGGGGATCTCTACCTCACCGGCATCCAGCTGGCGCAGGGATATCTGGGACGCCCCGATCTCACCGCCAGCCGCTTTATCGCCGACCCGTTCGCGGCGGGCGAGCGCATGTACCGCACCGGGGACGTTGCCCGCTGGCTGGATAACGGCGCGGTGGAATATCTGGGCCGCAGCGACGACCAGCTGAAAATTCGCGGCCAGCGCATCGAGCTGGGTGAAATCGACCGGGCGATGCTGTCGCTGCCGGACGTGGCCCAGGCCGTGGCGCACGCCTGCGTCTTCAACCAGGCGGCGGCAACGGGCGGCGATGCCCGCCAGCTGGTGGGGTACGTGGTTTCTGAATCCGGCTTACCGCTGGACCTTGACGCGCTGCTGGAATCGCTCAAAACCCAGCTGCCGCCGCATATGGTGCCGGTGGTGCTGCTGCAAATCAGCGCGCTGCCGCTGAGCGCCAACGGCAAGCTTGACCGCAAGGCGCTGCCGCTGCCGGAGCTGACGAGTAAATCCTCCGGCCGTGCGCCGGAGACTGAAACCGAAGTCGCCGTCGCGCAGGCGTTTTCCGCGCTGCTGGGCTGTGAGATCAGCGACATTGAGGCGGATTTCTTTGCCCTCGGCGGCCACTCGCTGCTGGCGATGCGCCTCGCGGCTCAGCTCAGCCGCGCGTTTAGCCGTAAGGTCACGCCGGGGCAAATTATGGTCGCCTCCACGGTGAGCAAGCTTAGCGCGCTGCTGGACTCGCAAATGAGCGACGAGCAGGCGCAGCGTCTGGGGTATGAAACCGTTCTGCCGCTGCGTGAAAGCAACGGCCCGACGCTGTTCTGCTTCCATCCGGCGTCCGGCTTTGCCTGGCAGTTTAGCGTCCTGGCGCGCTACCTCAGCCCGCGCTGGTCAATCGTCGGCATTCAGTCGCCGCGGCCAAACGGCCCGATGCAGCAGTGCGCGGATCTCGATGGGGTGATCGATCATCACCTGAACACGTTGCGTAAGCAGCAGCCGCAGGGGCCGTATTACCTGTTCGGCTATTCCCTCGGCGGCACGCTGGCGCAGGGCATTGCGGCCCGCCTGCGCGAGCAGGGGGAAGCGGTGGCGTTCCTCGGCCTGCTGGATACCTGGCCGCCGGAAACCCAGAACTGGGCGGAAAAAGAGGCCAACGGCCTCGACCCGGCGGTGCTGGCGGAAATCGAGCGCGAGCGTCAGGCGTTTATCGCCGCCCAGCAGGGACAGGGCTCCAGCGAGCTGTTTAACGCTATCGAAGGCAACTACGCCGATGCGGTGCGGCTGCTCACCACGGCGCACAGTTCACGCTTTGACGGTATAGCAACGCTGTTTGTTGCCGAACGCACGCGCATGATGGATCCGCAGGCCGCCTGGGCACCGTGGGTGGGGGAACTGGAGGTGTACAGCCAGGATTGCGCCCACGTGGATATCATTTCACCGCAGGCGTTTGAGAAAATTGGGCCAGTGTTGAGGGAGATTTTGGGGTAACGTCAAAAGCGCCGGGTGGCGGCTACGCCTTACCCGGCCTACGGGAGCCGAGTGTAGGCCGGGTAAGGCGTAGCCGCCACCCGGCAATTACCGCCGACCTAACGGCACCACCAGCGGCGTTCCCGCCACCGGATCGTCAATAATCATGCAGCGCATACCGTAGATCCGCGCGATCAGCTCCGGTGTGACAATCTCCTTCGGCGCGCCCTGGGCCACAATCTCCCCGTCGCGCAAGGCAATCAGGTGCGTGGCGTAACGGCACGCCTGGTTTAAATCGTGCAGCACCGCCGCCAGGGTGTAGCCCTGCGTGCGGTTCAGCTCGCTAAGCAGCTCCAGCAGATCAATCTGGTGGCTGATGTCCAGCCAGGTTGTCGGCTCGTCCAGCAGCATGATCGACGTTTCCTGCGCCAGCACCATCGCAATCCACGCCCGCTGACGCTGGCCGCCGGAGAGGGTGTCCACGCTCTGCTGGGCGAGATCGGTGATGCCCGTCGCCCGCATCGCGCGGTTCACCGCCTCGTCGTCCTCTTTACGCCAGCGGGTAAACAGCGGCTGGTGCGGGTAGCGCCCGCGCGAGACCAGTTCCTGCACCGTGATGTCCCCCGGCGTGGTGGCGTTTTGCGCCAGCAGCCCGATGCGCCTGGCCACCTCTTTGCTGGCGAAGCGCTGGATCTGCTCCCCGTCCAGGAAGACACTCCCCTCCACCGGCGTCATCAGGCGGCTCAGCGTGCGCAGCAGGGTCGATTTGCCGCAGCCGTTCGGGCCGATAATCGCCGTGAAGTGGCCGTCCGGAATGGCGACGGATAAATCACGGGCAATGATTTTTTTGCCGTAGCCGAGGGTGAGGTTTTCGCCGCGCAAGCGGGTGGTTGTGTCTGTCATTTCTTGCGTGACTCCTGAACGAGCAAGACGATAAGGTAAATCCCGCCGAGGCTGACGGTCACCACGCCCACCGGCAGTTGATAAGGCATAAACAGCCGCTGGGCGCAGAGATCGGCGGCCAGCAGTAACAGCGCGCCGCACAGCGCCGCCTGAGTTAATCCCCAGCGCGCCGTCCCGCTTAGACGTCGTGCGATATGCGGCGCGACAAGGGCGATAAACGAGATCGGCCCGGCGATGGCGGTAGACGCTGCGGTCAGCAAGACCGCCACCAGCATCAGCATCAGGCGCGAGCGTTCGACGCTCACGCCCAGCGCGCAGGCGCTGTCGTCGCCCATCTCCAGCAGCCGCATGCGTCGCACCAGCAGCAGCGCGCCGATAAACATCAGCACAATCAGCGGCGCGGCGGGCCAGGTTTTGCCCCACGTCAGGCCGTTGAGAGAGCCTGCGTACCACAGCCCGGCGGAAAGCGCCGTTTCCAGCGAGGCCTGCAGCAGCAGCCAGGTGTTAAAGGCCATCAGCATCGCACGGATGCCGATACCGATAATGATCAGCCGGAAAGTGTCGATGCCGTTGCGCCAGGCCAGCAGCCAGATAACCAGCGACGTCAGAATGCCGCCCGCCATCGCCGTGAAGGTAATGGCCGTCAGGTGCTGGCCGAACAGCACCATCGCCACCAGCACGCCGCTCCAGGCCCCGGTATTGAGGCCCATCACGTCCGGGCTGCCGAGCGGGTTGCGCATCAACGACTGGAATATCGCACCGCTGACGCCGAGCGCCGCGCCGACCAGGATTGCCATCGCCACGCGCGGCAGTCGCCACTCGGTGACCACCATGGTGATGTTACGCGGCGCGTTGCCGGTGAGAGCGTGAAAGACCTGCGCGAAATCAAGCGTTACGGCACCGCTTTGCAGGCTCCAGACCGCCAGCAGCAGACTGGCGACGACCAGCAGGGAGACGCTGGTGACTAAACGCCGGGACGGGGCCCTCATGCGCCACCTCCGCGTTTACGGCGCACCAGGAAAATCAGCACCGGCGCGCCGATAAAGGCGCTGACCACCGAGACGCGCAGTTCACCCGGCACCAGCAGGCGGCCCAGCACGTCGGCAAACAGCAGCAGGGCAGGCGTCGCCAGCAGAGTCACCGGCAGAGACCAGCGGTGATCCGCCCCTACCAGCCAGCGCGCCATGTGCGGCATCATCAGGCCGATAAAGGCGATTGGCCCGACCACGGCGGTCGCGCTGCCGCACAGCACGGTGATGGCCAGCAGGCCAATCAGCTGCGTGCGCGCGACGCGGTTGCCGAGCGCGGTGGCGGTGTCGCTGCCGAGGCTCAGGCTATTCAGCGCCCGGCTTAAACACAGCGCCACGGCGGCAGCGATAATGACCGGGAACGCCACCACTTTCAGGGTTTCAAGGGTGCGGATATCCAGCGAACCGGCCTGCCAGAAGCGCAGCTGGTCGTAAACGTCCGGGTTGAGCAGGGCGATGCCGTTGGACAAGCCTTCCAGCACCGCGGCAAGCGCCACGCCCGCCAGCGTCAGGCGTACCGGGCTCAGCTGTCCGCCGCCCTGGCTGCCGGTAAACGCGACCACCAGCGAGGCGGCCAGCGCGCCGCAGAAGGCCATTACCAGCTGCTCAGACGGAGAGGTGAAGCCGAAGAGCGCCGCGCCCAGCACGATGGCAAAGCTGGCGCCAGAGTTAACGCCGAGAATGCCGGGGTCCGCCAGCGGGTTGCGGGTGAGGGTTTGCATCAGGGCACCGGCAAGACCGAGCGCGCCGCCGGCCAGCAGTCCAGCAAGGGTGCGGGGCAGGCGGGCGTCGAGCACGATAGTGCAGTCGGCGCTCTGACAGGTGCCGGAGAACGCATCGACAATAACGGACGCAGGCAGCGGCCTGGCGCCGACCAGCAGGCTGAGTGCAATCGCCAGGCTCAATAGCAGCAATAAAACGGGCACGGCAACGGCGCGCACCGAAGAAGAGGAAAACGACATAGCAACATCCATGATTTGATAATGATAGTGATTATCGTTATCTATCTTATTTGGCTATGTTAGCATGTGCGCCCATGGAATGGGTAGAATTACACTCAAGGCTTTGTCATGAATCAAAAATCCTGGCTGCTCAACCTCAGCCTGCTCAAAACACACCCGGCGTATCGCGCCGTGTTTATCGCTCGCTTTATCTCCATTTTGTCCCTCGGTTTGCTTGGTGTGGCCGTGCCGGTGCAAATCCAGACCATCACTCACTCCAGCTGGCTGGTAGGGCTATCCGTCACCTTAACCGGCGGGGCGATGTTTATCGGTCTGATGGTCGGCGGCGTGCTGGCGGACCGCTACGAGCGTAAAAAGCTGATCCTGCTGGCGCGCGGCACCTGCGGCGTGGGCTTTATCGGGCTGTGTCTGAACGCCATGCTGCCGGAGCCGTCGCTGATGGTGATTTATACCCTGGGGCTGTGGGACGGCTTCTTCGCCTCGTTAGGCGTGACGGCGCTGCTGGCGGCGACGCCCGCGCTGGTCGGGCGAGAAAATCTGATGCAGGCGGGGGCGATCACCATGCTCACCGTGCGCCTCGGCTCGGTGATTTCGCCGATGGTCGGCGGCCTGCTGCTGGCAACCGGCAACGTGGCGTGGAACTACGGCCTGGCCGCGGCGGGGACCTTTATCACCACGCTGACGCTGCTGCGCCTGCCGCTGTTGCCACCTCCGCCGCAGCCGCGCGAGCACCCGCTGAAGTCCCTGATGGCCGCGATTCGTTTCCTGTTCAGCAACCCGCTGATTGGCGGGATTGCGCTGCTCGGCGGCCTGCTGACGATGGCGAGCGCCGTGCGCGTGCTCTACCCGGCGCTGACGGGAGAGTGGCAGATGAGCGCCTCGGAAATAGGCATTCTCTACGCCGCCATTCCGCTCGGCGCGGCGTGCGGGGCGCTGACCAGCGGCAACCTGGCACAGAGCGCGCGGCCGGGGTTGATTATGCTGCTTGCCACGCTGGCCTCGTTTATCGCTATCGGCTTCTTTAGCCTGATGCCGGTCTGGGCGCTGGGGGTGATGTGTCTGGTGATCTTTGGCTGGCTGAGCGCCATCAGCTCGCTGCTGCAGTACACCCTGATCCAGACCCAGACGCCGGAAGGAATGCTCGGGCGCATTAACGGCCTGTGGACCGCGCAAAACGTCACGGGCGATGCCATTGGCGCGGCGATCCTCGGCGGGCTGGGGGCAATAATGACCCCGGCGGCGTCCGCGAGCAGCAGCGGGTTTGTGTTAGCGATGGTTGGTGTGATCTTATTGGTGGCGCTGGTGGAATTGCGCCGGTTCAGGCAGGAGAGTGTGGTGACCTTGTAGGTCGGGTAAGGCGGAGCCGCCACCCGACAAAACGCCCGGTGGCGCTGCGCTTACCGGGCCTACGGGGAACGTGCCTGTTATTTAAACATCGCATTCAAACGCTGCAACACCAGCATCGCGCTGTAATAATCCAGGCGGAACGTCTCGGTTCCCAACGCCCACACGCGCTTGTTTTTCACCGACGGCAGGTGCGCCAGCAGCGGGTTAGCGTAAATCGCCGCCACGTCTTTCTCGTCACCGGCAAACACAAACAGCCCTTCGCCGTTCAGCCCCGTCGCCAGGTTTTCACCGCCCAGCTGGATAATGTCGTGGCGCTTGCCCTGGCTTGTTGAGGTCTGCAACCCGGCAGGCAGGTCCGCCAGCGTAAAGCCCAGCTGGTGCAGCAGCTTGCCCTGCGCCGATTCCGTGGTCCACAGGTTGGCGGAATGCGCGGCGGCGGTGTAGACGATGGCGTTCACCGGCTGCGGCGGCAGCGTCATCTGCTGTTTCACCTGCGCGAGCTGTTTATCAAACGCGGCAATGCGCTCTGCGGCCTGCTTTTCGTGTCCGGTGATCTCGCCCAGCTGGGTCAGCAGCGCCTGCCAGCTCTTGTCGTCGTAGTTGATGATAAGCGTCGGCGCAATGGCGGAAAGCTGATCGTACAGCGCCAGCGCGGAATCCCCGCCGGTGGCGCTGATCAAAATCAGGTCCGGCATTTGCGCGGCCACCGCTTCAGCGCTGGGCTCGCCGATATACAGCCGGGCAACCTTGCGCTGCTTCGCGATATCGCCCCACTGGCGCAGGAAACCCTGTCCATCCGCCACGCGGTTGTTCGGCGTGGTCGCGCCGCTGGCGACGACCGGTGCGTCAATGGCCAACAGGGAGCCGGTTAAGGTCACGCTGGTGGAGACAATGCGCGTCGGTTTGCTCTCAAGCGTGTGAACGCCGCGGCTGTCGGTCACCTGACGGGGCCAGTCGGCGGCAGCGGCTGAGGTAAGTCCTAAAACAAAAAGTGATAATAAAAGCAGGGGATTACGGAAAACGGCAGGGAATTTCACAGCGCGGGATCCTGTTTTTGTTGGAGATAATGCTTCTCATTTTCATAGTTGCCGCAACGGGATGCAAGCTTTTGTCGCGCAAGTTATTTGCCCGACGGTTGACAGCGAAGCGATGTGGGATTAGGTTAGCCGACGAAAATATAAATGATAATCATTATTGCTTCTTTTATCATTTTGAGGAGGATGATATGGATACGTCCCTGGCTGAGGAAGTTCAGCACGCCGCAACCACGCTGGAATCAGACCGTTTTTTCTTTATGTCGCCTTACCGCAGCTTTACCACGTCCGGCTGCTTTGCCCGCTTCAGTGAACCCGCCGTCGGCGGTGACGATCCGGCGGGTCGCTTCCAGCAAAAATTAGCCCAGGCCTTCCGCACGGCAAAAGCCAGCGGTATTGCTCACCCGGTGATGGTGGGGGCGATCCCGTTCGACACCCGCAAGCCCTCGTCGCTGTTTATTCCGCAACGCTGGGAGACCTTTTCCCGTCCCGCACGTCAGCAGTCAGCACGCTATTTTTCCGGCGCGCAGGCCCTGAAGGTGGCACAACGCGCCGAGATCCCGCCGCAGCCCGTCTTCGAAGAGATGGTCGCGCGCGCCGCGTCGCTGACCGCCACGCCGCAGGTGAACAAGGTGGTCCTGTCGCGCCTGATTGATATCGCGACCGACAAACGCCTGGACAGCGGCGCCCTGATGGAGCGCCTGATCGCCCAGAACCCGGCGAGCTTCAACTTCCACGTGCCGCTGGAAGACGGCGGGGTGCTGCTGGGCGCCAGCCCGGAGCTGCTGCTGCGCAAAGAGGGAGCGCACTTTAGCTCGCTGCCGCTGGCGGGCTCCGCGCGCCGTCAGCCTGACGATGTGCTGGATCGCGAGGCGGGCAACAAGCTGCTGGCGTCCGAAAAGGACCGTCACGAGCACGACCTGGTCACCCAGGCGATGAAGGCCATTCTGGCACCGCGCAGCCACCATCTCAGCATGCCTGATTCTCCTCAACTGATTACCACGCCGACGCTGTGGCATCTGGCAACGCCGGTAGAAGGCGAGGCGCGTGAAAACGAGAACGCCCTGACGCTGGCCTGCCTGCTGCACCCGACCCCGGCGCTGAGCGGCTTCCCGCATCAGGCGGCGAAAGAGCTGATTGCCGAACTGGAGCCGTTCGACCGCGAGCTGTTCGGCGGCATCGTTGGCTGGTGCGACAGCGAAGGCAACGGCGAGTGGGTGGTGACCATCCGCTGCGCGCGTCTTCGCGAAAATACCGTTCGCCTGTTTGCCGGCGCGGGCATTGTGCCTGCCTCCTCCCCGGTGGGCGAGTGGCGCGAGACGGGCGTAAAGCTCTCCACCATGCTTAACGTTTTTGGTTTGCACTAAGGAAGACTCATGACCATTCCCTTTACCCGCTGGCCTGAGGATTTTGCCCGCCGCTACCGTGAAAAAGGCTACTGGCAGGATCTGCCGTTGACCCACATCCTGACGGATCGGGCGGACAGCGATGCGATGGCGATTATCGATGGCGATCGCCACATTACCTACCGCGCGCTGAATCAGGCCGTAAACAACCTGGCCTCAGCCCTTCAGGCGCGAGGATTGCAGCGCGGCGAGACGGCGCTGGTGCAGCTTGGCAACGTGGCCGAGTTCTACATCACCTTCTTCGCGCTGCTGCAAATTGGCGTCGCGCCGGTGAACGCGCTCTTTAGCCATCAGCGCAGCGAGCTGAACGCCTACGCGGCGCAGATCAACCCCGCCGTGCTGATCGCCGATCGCGACCACGCGCTGTTTGCGGGCGATGACTTCCTCAACGCTTTCGTGGGGGAACACCGTTCGGTACGCGTCGTGCTGCTGCGCGGCGATAAGGGTGAACATGCCCTGGACGCGGCGATTGCGCGTCCCGCGGACAACTTCATCCCGAACCCGACGCCCGCCGACGAAGTGGCGTTCTTCCAGCTCTCCGGCGGCAGCACCGGCACGCCGAAGCTGATCCCGCGAACGCACAACGACTATGACTACAGCATTCGTCGCAGCAACGAGATCTGCGGCATTACCGCCGAAACGCGTTACCTGAACGCGCTCCCTGCGGCGCACAACTACGCCATGAGCTCGCCGGGATCGTTAGGCGTCTTTACTGCGGGCGGCTGCGTGGTGCTGGCGAACGATCCGAGCGCCACGCTCTGCTTCCCGCTGATCGAACAGCATCAGATTAACGTCACCTCGCTGGTCCCGCCGGCGGTCAGCCTCTGGCTGCAGGCGATTGCCGACGGCGCGGGGAACGCGCAGCTGAAATCCCTCAAGCTGCTCCAGGTGGGCGGCGCACGCCTCTCCGCCACGCTCGCCGCGCGTATTCCGGCGGAAATTGGCTGCCAGCTGCAGCAGGTGTTCGGCATGGCGGAAGGGCTGGTGAACTACACCGCGCTCGACGACGCCCCGGAACGCATCATCAACACCCAGGGCCGCCCGATGTGCCCGGACGACGAAGTGTGGGTGGCGGACGAGCACGGCAATCCGCTGCCGCGTGGGGAGGTCGGACGCCTGATGACGCGCGGCCCGTACACCTTCCGCGGCTATTTCAACAGCCCGGAACACAACGCCAGCGCCTTCGACGCCGACGGCTTTTACTGCTCCGGGGATCTGATCGCCATTGACGAGCAGGGCTACATCACCGTGCAGGGGCGCGAGAAAGATCAGATCAACCGCGGCGGCGAGAAGATCGCCGCCGAGGAGATCGAGAACCTGCTGCTGCGCCATGAGTCGGTGATCCACGCCGCGCTGGTGAGCATGGAGGACAGCCTGCTGGGCGAGAAGAGCTGCGCGTATCTGGTGGTGAAACAGCCCCTGCGCGCGGTGGAGGTGCGCCGCTTCCTGCGCGAGCAGGGCGTCGCCGAATTTAAGCTGCCGGACCGCGTGGAGAGCGTGGATGCGCTCCCGCTGACGCCGGTCGGCAAAGTTGATAAGAAACAGTTGCGCCTGTGGCTTGCTGAACGCGCCCGGGGCTGAGGAACAGAGTATGGCCATTCCAATATTAACCGCTTACGCGCTGCCGACCGCCGCAGAGCTGCCGACCAGCAAGGTGAACTGGGCGTTTGAACCGGAGCGCGCCGCGCTGTTGATCCACGATATGCAGGAGTATTTCCTGAACTTCTGGGGCGAAAATAGCGACATGATGCAGCAGGTAGTCGCGAACATCGCTAAACTGCGCGCGTACTGCAAAGAACACAATATCCCGGTGTACTACACCGCGCAGCCGAAAGAGCAGAGCGATGAAGACCGCGCCCTCCTGAACGACATGTGGGGGCCGGGCCTGACCCGCTCGCCGGAGCAGCAGCGCATCGTGGCTGAACTGACGCCGGACGAAGCGGACACCGTGCTGGTGAAGTGGCGCTACAGCGCGTTTCACCGCTCGCCGCTGGAGCAGATGCTGAAAGAGACCGGCCGCAACCAGCTGCTGATTACCGGCGTTTACGCCCACATCGGCTGCATGACCACCGCCACCGACGCCTTTATGCGCGACATTAAGCCGTTCTTTATTGCCGATGCGCTGGCGGACTTCACCCGCGACGAGCACCTGATGTCGCTGAAATACGTGGCAGGACGTTCTGGCCGCGTGGTGATGACCGACGAGCTGCTGCCGTCCGTTCCGGCAACGAAAGCCGCGCTGCGCGCGCTGATCCTGCCGCTGCTGGACGAGTCCGACGAGCCGATGGATGACGAAAACCTGATCGACTACGGCCTGGATTCAGTGCGCATGATGGCGCTGGCCGCCCGCTGGCGCAAAGTACACGGCGATATCGATTTCGTGATGCTGGCCAAAAATCCGACCCTCGACGCCTGGTGGGCGCTGCTCTCCCGCGAGGTGAAGTGATGGTGTTTGATTTCACCGGCAAAACCGTCTGGGTGACGGGCGCGGGGAAGGGGATTGGCTACGCGACCGCACTGGCGTTTGCCGAAGCCGGCGCGCAGGTGACCGGCTTCGATCTGGCATTCCCGCAGGATGACTATCCGTTTGCCACCGAAACGCTGGACGTGGCGGATGCCGGGCAGGTGCATGAGGTGTGCGGGCGCGTGCTGGCTTCGCTCGACCGCCTGGACGTGCTGGTCAACGCGGCGGGCATCCTGCGCATGGGGGCGACGGACCAGCTTTCGCAGGAGGACTGGCAGCAGACCTTCGCGGTCAACGTCGGCGGTGCGTTCAACCTGTTCCAGCAGACGATGGGCCAGTTCCGCCGTCAGCAGGGCGGGGCGATTGTTACCGTGGCGTCCGACGCGGCGCACGCGCCGCGCATCGGCATGAGCGCCTACGGCGCATCGAAAGCGGCGCTGAAAAGCCTGGCCCTGACCGTCGGGCTGGAGCTGGCGGGCAGCGGCGTACGCTGTAACCTGGTGTCGCCGGGCTCAACGGACACCGATATGCAGCGCACCCTGTGGAAAAGCGACGATGCGGAGCAGCAGCGCATTCGCGGCTTCGGCGAGCAGTTTAAGCTCGGCATTCCGCTGGGCAAAATCGCCCGCCCGCAGGAGATAGCTGCGACCGTGCTGTTCCTTGCCTCCGATGCCGCCAGCCACATCACCCTGCAGGATATCGTGGTGGACGGCGGCTCCACGCTGGGGGCGTAAATGATCTGGAAACGTCATTTATCGCTTGAGGAGCTGAACGCCACCAGCGTGAATACCCTGGTGGCGAACCTGGGCATCGTCTATACCCGCCTCGGGGACGACGCGCTGGAAGCGGAGATGCCGGTGGATGCGCGTACCCATCAGCCGTTTGGCCTGCTGCACGGCGGGGCGTCGGCGGCGCTGGCGGAAACGCTTGGCTCAATGGCCGGATTTCTGATGACCCGCGACGGGCAGAGCGTGGTGGGCACGGAGCTGAACGCCACGCATCATCGGGCGGTATCCCACGGCAAGGTTCGCGGCGTGTGTCAGCCGCTGCATCTTGGGCGTTCGAGCCAGAGCTGGGAGATTGGGGTCTTCGACGAGCAGGGGCGGCGGTGCTGTACCTGCCGGTTGAGTACGATGGTGTTGGGCTAACTCAGATCAAAGTGATCGGCTTAACACTGTGGTGTAAATCTCTGGTTTGACCACGCATTATTGCGTTTCAAAGTTGTTAAATTTTTCCGGTTGTTCTAGAAACAAAATGTAACATCTCACTGTTTCACGACAACGGACAACAACTATGAACAACTCAGGGAAATACCTTACATGGGCAGGGCTCTCCGTTGTGGGAGCTTTTGCCCTGGGCTATATCGCCCTCAACCGGGGGGAGCAGATCAACGCGCTCTGGATCGTCGTTGCCTCGGTCTGCGTTTACCTGATCGCCTATCGTTTTTATGGCCGCTATATCGCCAAGAACGTCCTGGGCGTTGATGCAACGCGCATGACGCCTGCCGTCCGCCATAACGACGGTCTGGACTACGTGCCGACCGACAAGAAAGTGCTGTTCGGTCACCATTTTGCGGCGATTGCCGGGGCCGGCCCGCTGGTGGGGCCGGTGCTGGCGGCGCAAATGGGCTACCTGCCGGGGATGATCTGGATCCTCGCGGGCGTGGTGCTGGCGGGGGCGGTGCAGGACTTTATGGTGCTGTTCGTCTCTACCCGCCGCGACGGACGTTCGCTGGGTGAGCTGGTGAAAGAGGAGATGGGGGCGACCGCCGGAGTGATTGCGCTGGTGGCGACCTTTATGATCATGGTGATCATCCTCGCGGTGCTGGCGATGATTGTGGTGAAAGCGCTGACCCACAGCCCGTGGGGGACGTACACCGTTGCCTTTACCATTCCGCTGGCGCTGTTCATGGGGATCTACATCCGCTACCTGCGTCCGGGCCGCATTGGTGAAGTGTCGGTGATTGGTCTGGTGTTCCTGGTGTTCGCCATTATCTCCGGCGGCTGGGTGGCGGAAAGCCCAACCTGGGCGCCGTTCTTCGACTTTACCGGCGTGCAGCTGACCTGGATGCTGGTGGGCTACGGCTTTGTGGCGGCGGTGCTGCCGGTATGGCTCCTGCTGGCCCCGCGTGACTACCTCTCTACCTTCCTGAAAATCGGCACCATTGTCGGGCTGGCAATCGGTATTCTGATTATGCGCCCAACGCTGACCATGCCGGCGTTAACCAAATTTATCGACGGTACCGGCCCGGTCTGGACCGGCAACCTGTTCCCGTTCCTGTTTATTACCATCGCCTGCGGGGCGGTGTCCGGCTTCCACGCGCTGATTGCCTCCGGGACGACGCCGAAGATGCTGGCGAATGAAAATCAGGCCTGCCTGATTGGCTACGGCGGCATGCTGATGGAGTCTTTCGTCGCCATCATGGCGCTGGTATCCGCCTGTATTATCGACCCGGGCGTGTATTTCGCGATGAACAGCCCGATGGCGGTCCTGGCTCCGGCGGGCACTGTTGACGTGGTGGCTTCCGCCGCGCAGGTGGTGAGCGGCTGGGGCTTTGCGATTACGCCTGAAACGTTGACGAGCATCGCCAGCGAAGTGGGCGAGCAGTCGATTATCTCCCGCGCGGGCGGGGCGCCGACGCTGGCGGTCGGCATGGCGTATATTCTCCACGGCGCGCTGGGCGGGCTGATGGACGTGTCGTTCTGGTATCACTTCGCCATTCTGTTCGAGGCGCTGTTTATCCTGACGGCGGTGGATGCAGGAACCCGTGCGGCGCGCTTTATGCTGCAGGATCTGTTGGGCGTCATCTCCCCGAACCTGAAGCGGACCGATTCGCTCCCGGCTAACCTGCTGGCGACGGCGCTGTGCGTGCTGGCGTGGGGCTATTTCCTGCATCAGGGTGTGGTCGATCCGCTGGGCGGGATTAACACCCTGTGGCCGCTGTTCGGTATCGCCAACCAGATGCTGGCGGGCATGGCGCTGATGCTCTGTGCGGTGGTGCTGTTCAAGATGAAGCGCCAGCGTTACGCGTGGGTGGCGCTGGTGCCGACCGCGTGGCTGCTGGTCTGTACCCTGACGGCGGGCTGGCAGAAGGCCTTCAGCCCGGATAACAAGGTGGGCTTCCTGGCGATCGCCAACAAGTTCCAGGCGATGATCGACAGCGGCAAGATCCCGGCGCAGTACACCGAATCGCAGCTGTCGCAGCTGGTGTTTAACAACCGTCTGGACGCCGGGCTGACCATCTTCTTTATGGTGGTGGTCGTGGTGCTGGCGTTGTATTCTCTCAGGACCGCGCTGGCGGCGTTGAAAGTCGACGCGCCAACGGCGAAAGAGACGCCGTATGAGCCCATGCCTGAAAACCTGGAAGAGATTGTGACCCAGGCCAAAGGGGCGCATTAACCCGTGTGCCGGGTGGCGGCTTCGCCTTACCCGGCCTACATTCCCTGTGAGATCAGAACTATGTTCGACACCCTTTCCAAAGCCGGTAAGTACCTGGGACAGGCCGCCAAAATGATGATTGGCGTGCCGGACTACGACAACTACGTCGAGCATATGCGCGTCAACCATCCGGACCAGACGCCCATGACCTACGAAGAATTTTTCCGCGACCGCCAGGACGCCCGCTACGGCGGCAAGGGCGGGGCGAAGTGCTGTTAACCCTCTTTCGGGAGATAGAGGCTGATCTGCTCCTGCTTACAGCCGTAGATCGCCGCCAGCTTTTCGCGGGTGCGCTTTTGCGGACGGGAGTCCAGCGCTTCCAGCTGTGACACGGCGGACTGGCTGATGCCCAGTTTCTCCGCCACCTCCTGCTGGGATAGCCCGCGCAGGATACGCCACGCGGCCTGCAGGCTGACGTTCTGCCAGGTCATGATGCTGCACACGTCTCCGGGCAATTCCACGTCATCCAGACTATCGTGTTCGACCTCAATATCCTCCAGATCGTCATCGGTTTCGTCGTCGATCTCTGCCATCTGTGAGCACATGCGGAAGTATTCGTGATAAGGAATAACCACATACTGCGTTTTACCGTTATCGTCCTTAATTAGCTGAACAGCCATAGGTGGCTTTCTCCTCATGCAGGTAAGTCGTTGAAGTTCTGCGCTTGACGGCTAAAACATAACAATGGTTATCGGG
Source organism: Enterobacter sp. GER_MD16_1505_Eko_090 (assembly GCF_003331015.1). Taxonomy (NCBI): domain Bacteria; kingdom Pseudomonadati; phylum Pseudomonadota; class Gammaproteobacteria; order Enterobacterales; family Enterobacteriaceae; genus Enterobacter; species Enterobacter sp. GER_MD16_1505_Eko_090. The sequence goes on from NZ_PUQF01000001.1 coordinate 302,607, forward strand.
ATCGTCCCGAAGTGTATAGATGATGCGGTAATCGCCAACGCGTAGCCGGAAATGATTTTCTGTCGCCGGTATTTTTTTGATATCGGGCCGGGGTGCCGAGCGGTCATCCAGTTCGGCAAGCTTTACCTCAATGCGGCGTTGATACCGCTCGTCAATTCTGGAAAAAGCCTTTTTTGCACCATTAGACCAGACAATCTTCATCCGTACCTCCACTGTACGCCCGCACAAATTATAAGGAAATAATAAGACTATTAGATAAATTCCGAATTTCTTATGGGGTACTGTAGAGCGGACATAAAATGGAAGTAAGCGGTAAAAAGCGAAACATCGAGGCGGCTCGACAAGGCCTCTGCCGGGCGACAGAGGCTTTCAGGAAATTTGCGATCAGGCGTTCAACCCGCCGTCGACATCCAGCCCTGTGCCGGAGATCTGCCCGGCGGCCGGGCTGGCAAGGAAGGTGACCGCCGCCGCGATGTCTTCCGGCTGGCCGTAGTGGCCGAGCGCGATCATCTGGCGCTGGGCTTCCGCCTGTTCGCCGTCTTCCGGGTTCATATCGCTGTTGGTCGGTCCAGGATGCACCAGGTTAACGGTTATGCCGCGCGGGCCCAGATCGCGCGCCAGGCCGCGGGTGAGGGAGTTAAGGGCAGACTTGGTCATCGAGTAAACGGCAATGCCCGGCATCGCCACGCGGTTCGCCAGACAGCTGCCGATGTTTATGATGCGCCCGCCGTCGGACATGTGCACCAGCGCTTCCTGAATGGCGATCACCACGCCACGAATGTTGACGTTGATCAGCGCGTCGATGTCCGCCAGGGTCATGGACTCCAGCGGGCCGCCGCGCGCGATACCCGCGTTGTTGACCAGAATATCCAGCCCGCCAAGGGAACGCGCTGCATGGGTGACGGCATCCTGAATCGCCTGCGCGCTGGCGCTGTCGGCCTGAATCGCTTCGCCGTGCCGCCCAAGCGCCTTAATTTCATCGGCGACCGCCTGGGCTTTATCGGCGGATTTTTCATACGTAATAACCACATCGGCACCGGCGCGTGCCAGCGACAGCGCGATAGCCCGACCCAATCCACGGCTGGCGCCGGTAACCAGCGCCTTTTTACCTGTTAAATCGATCTGCATGATGACCTCGTGACGAGAGTGGTGAGAATCATCATTAGGTATAGCCTGTCGGCGCGATTAACGGCTGAAGGATTCCACCTTCTCAAACGCGGCGCGCAGAACGTCGGGCGTTAACGTCACCGGCAGAGAGTGAATTGACTCCACCGGACGCAGGGTGTGGGCTATCACCTTATCCAGCTCGTCACGGTTGTGAATATCGACGTCCAGCGCGCGAAGCGTGGTCGGCAGGTTAAAGCGGCGGTACGCCGCCACCAGCTGCGCCAGCACGTCGTCCTGGCCGAGCAGGGCGCTCTGAACCAGAATGCCGTAGGCCACCTTGGTGCCGTGCAGGTATTTTTCCGTCTGCGGCAGCACGGTTAGGCCGTTGTGCACCGCATGCGCCGCCGCCACGCGGGTATAGCGCTCGCCCAGACCGCCGACCATCCCGCCGCCGGCGATAATCGCGTCCACCACGTCCCGGAACGCCTGCGTCTGTTCGCCGCGCTGCTGGTCGGCCAGCGCTTCCTCACTGTGTTCCAGCAGCACGTCGCGGATCGCCAGCGCGCCGTTAAGGCCAAGCCGCACGGTCAGCGGCAGGTTCTCCGGCTCAGGTGCCAACACCACCGCTTCGTACCACTTCGCCAGCGTATCGCCGATACCCGCCAGCAGGTATTCGGCCGGGGCGTTGAGAATGATCTGCGGCTCCACCAGCACCAGGAAGTTGGCGTCATCGAAGATCTCAAACTGCAGCGCCTGACCGGCATCGTTGTACCAGACGGAGAGTGGCGTCCACGCCGCGCAGGTGGCAGCAATGGTGGGGATGCCCACGAACGGCACCCCCAGACGACGCGCTACGGCCTTGACCGTATCCAGCACCGCGCCGCCGCCGACGCCAATCACCACGCTGGCGTCGCTGCCGGATTCGTCCACCAGATGGGTGACGTCGCGCTCGCTGCAGTGGCCTTTAAAAAGCAGGTGTTTCGCTCCCGGCGTGTGAAAGCTCTCCGGCAGGAACGGGCGCGCGCCGTCGATAGCGTGCTCGCCGTAAATCCACACCGCGCGGGAAAGCTGCTCCGGGGTAAAGAAGTCATTCAGACGCGCAAGGCTTCCGGAATGGGAGAAGTAGTTCGCCGGGCCAGGCACGACGCGGATATCGGTGTTGCTCATGGTGTTGTCCTTTTTTAGCAAGCGCTAACCCGATGTTATGTCTGGACATCCGGATGGCTAATAATATTTCGCTTTAACTTATGCCTTTTCCGTCGTTGTCAGTCAACCGGAGCTGTGAAAAATTCGATAAATCAGAAGAGTTATGAAGGATTTACGCGGATGGTTTCCAGTCGCCTTGAGATGCGCGGTATCAGCCTGGCCTTTTCCGGCTTTCAGGCGCTGTCGCGCGTGAACTTCACCTTAACCGGCGGATCGGTACATGCGCTGACCGGCGCCAACGGCGCGGGGAAATCGACGCTGATGGCGGTGCTGTGCGGGACGCACGACCACTATGAAGGCGAAATCTCCATCAATAACCAGCCGGTAAGCATCCGCGAGCCGCTGGACGCCAAACGGCTGGGGATCCACCTCGTGCAGCAGGAGGTGGACGTGGCGCTGATCCCGGGATTAAGCATCGCCGAGAACATCATGCTCGACCAGCTGGCGCAGCCGGGGCATCGCTTCAGCTGGCGCGCCGTCCGCCAGCAGGCGAGACAGGCGCTGGCGCAGCTGGATGTTTCTCTGGACGTTCGCCGCTCCATCGACAGCTGCACGCTTGCCGAAAAGCAGCAGATTTTGCTGGCGCGCGCCCTGTCACACCACTGCCGTTTTCTCATTCTTGATGAGCCCACCGCGCCGCTGGACGCGCACGAGAGCGAGCGCCTGTTTGCCGTGGTGAGACGGTTAAAGCAGCAGGGCATCGGCGTGGTGTTTATCTCCCACCGCATTCACGAGCTGAAGGCCATCTGCGACACCCTGACGGTGCTCCGCGACGGCAAGCTGATTGAGTCCGGCCCGATGGCCGATCTGAGCGGCGAAGCGATCGTCGAGAAGATGCTCGGCCACGTGCTGAGCGATATCTATCCGCCCGCGCGGCCGCCGCACGGCGACGAAACGCTGCTGCGGGTAGAAGGGCTGCACGACGACGCGCTGCTGAAAGATATCTCTCTGCACCTGCGCAAGGGGGAAATTCTCGGCATTGCCGGGCTGGCGGGCGCGGGCAAAACCGAACTCTGTAAGGCGCTGTTTGGCGCCAGCAAAAGCCGCGTCGCGAACGGCGAGCTGAATCAACAGCCCTGGCAGCCGCGCGACCCGGCGGACTCGGTGCTGCGCGGGCTGGCGCTGGTGCCGGAAGAGCGGCGCAAAGAGGGCATTTTTATCGACGAGCCGGTGAGCATGAATCTTGCCGTGTGCGCCGATAACAGCTTTTCGCGCTGGAGCCTGTTCGGCCATCGTCAGGCATGGCGCTGGGCGGAGGAGGTGATCGCCCGCGTCGGCGTGCGCGCCCGCGGACCCGGGCAGGTTTTGCGACGTCTCTCCGGCGGCAACCAGCAGAAGGTGGCCATCGGCAAGTGGCTGCGCAATGACGCGAGCGTGCTGATCTTCGACGAGCCGACCAAAGGCGTGGACGTGAAGGCCAAAACCGATCTGTTCCAGCTGATTGACGGCCTGGCGCGCGAGGGCAAAGGGGTGATTTACGCCTCGGGCGAATTTGCCGAACTGGTCGGGCTGTGCGACCGCATCTGCGTGCTGTGGGACGGGCGCATCGTGGCGGAAATCGCCGGGGCCGAGGCCCGTGAAGAGACACTACTTTATTATTCAACCGGAGGAACGGCGTCGTGAGCAAGGCCCTTTCAGTAAACGCGGCGGCGTCTGGCCGTCAGCAGATTTTCGATTTTCTCTACAAGTGGGGCATGCTGTTAACCGTCGTCGCGCTGGTGGCCGTCTTTGGCCTGGCGTCGGACAGCTTCCTCGATCCGAACAACATCATCAATATTCTGCGTTCGATTGCCATCGTGACGGTGATTGCCATCGGCGTGTCGATCTCGCTGACCATTGGCGGGTTCGATCTGTCCGTAGGATCGACCGCGTCGCTGGCGAACGCGCTGGTGATTTCGCTTTTCGTCTGGCACGGCTTCGGCACCACCGAGTCGATTCTGATCACCCTCGCGCTCTGCACGCTGGTGGGGCTGTTTAACGCCTTTCTGATCGTCATCCTGCGTATTCCGGACATGCTCGCGACGCTGGCCAGCCTGTTTGTGATCCAGGGCGTGGCGATGACCTACAGCTACGGCGGCTCGATTACCGAGAACATGGTGCTGCCGAGCGGCGACATGGCGGAAGGCACCATCCCTGCGGCGTTCAGCCTGCTGGGACAGGTACCGACTATCGTGATCGTCATGCTGGTGGTGACGGTTCTGGCGCAGCTGGGGCTGTCGCTCACCACTCACGGTCGTCGGATGTACGCCATTGGCGGTAACCCGGAAGCGGCGCGCCTCTCGGGGATTCGCACCACCCGCTACAAGGTGGCGGCCTACGTGATTGCCTCCCTGCTGGCGGGCCTGGGCGGGATTTTGCTGGCCTCGCGCATTGGCTCGTCGCAGGTGAACGCGGGCGGCGGTTATCTGATGGATGCGGTGGCGGCGGCGTGGATCGGCTTCTCGCTGGCCGGGTCCGGCAAGCCGAATGCGCTGGGGACCCTGGTCGGGGCGGTGATTCTCGGCGTGCTGTCGAACGGGCTGGTGATGCTCTCCGTGCCGTATTACGCCATGGACATTATAAAAGGGCTGGTGCTCGCGGTAGCGCTGGCGATTACCTACATACAAAAACGCTGACAACACAACGGGATAAAAAATGAAAAAGATTGCACTCTCTTTGGTGGCATTAGGGTTATTCACCGCTCTGCCTGGCTTCGCGGCCACGCCCGCACCGCTCCCGGCGGCCATTGCCAACCATGACGGCCCCATTCGCATCGCGGTGATCCGTAACCTCGGCTCAGACGACAACACCACGCAGTTTATTGCCGGGGCCATTCAGGAAGGGAAGAAGCTTGGCTTTAAGGTCAGCACCTTTTTAAGCAACGGGGACGACGCCAAATTCCAGGACTTCGTGAACCAGGCCATCAGCCAGAAGTACGACGGGATTATCCTGTCTCAGGGCCGCGATCCGTACTCCACCGCGCTGGTGAAGAAGGCGGTGGACGCCGGGATTAAGGTCGCGGTATTTGATACCGCCGTCAACGGCGAGATCCCGGGCGTGACCGTTACCCAACAGGACGATGCCTCTCTGACCAATCTCTCCTTCGGCCAGCTGGCGAAAGATTTCAACGGCAAGGCCAATATCGTCAAGCTTTGGGTCGCGGGCTTCCCGCCAATGGAGCGCCGTCAGGCGGCGTATAAAGAACTGCAAAAGCAGTATCCGGACATCAAAGAGCTGGAGTCTATCGGTGCCGTCTCATCTGACGTGCAGGGCGACACCGCCAACAAGGTGGGGGCGATCCTGGCGAAATACCCGAAAGGCAAAATCGACGCCATCTGGGGAACCTGGGACGCCTTCAGCCAGGGCGCGTATAAGGCGCTGAAGGAGAACGGCCGTACCGAGATCAAGCTCTACAGCATCGACATCTCCAACCAGGATCTGCAGCTGATGCGCGAGCCGGGCAGCCCGTGGAAGGTGAGCGTGGCGGTGGATCCGAAGCTGATTGGGGCGACCAACGTGCGTCTGGTGGCGAACAAGATTGCCGGTGAACCGACCCCGGCCACCTACGATTTCAAAGCGGCAGCTATTCCGCAGGCGCTGCTGACCGCCCAGCCGGGCGCGGTGAACGTGGCGTCTCTGGGGAAAATCATTCCGGGCTGGGGCCAGACGGAAGATTTTATCGCGCCGTGGTTTGCGACGCTGGAAGCCAGGTCAAAATAATGCCCGGTGGCGCTGCGCTTACCGGGCCTACGGTTTGGTAGGCCGGGTAAGGCGCAGCCGCCACCCGGCGAAAGGAGCTCAAGGTGACTCATTTACCCCCTCCCGAATACAGCCGCAATATGCGGCTGATTGGCCATAGCGATCAGGGCGGTCGCCCGGACGGCGTGCAGCTGATGGTGCACCGCGGTTTCGCCTGGATCGGCCATATGGTGTCGCAGGGCTTTTCGATTGTCGACGTGCGCGATCCGAAAAACCCGAAACCCGCGGGCTATGTTCCCGCGCCGCCCGGCACCTGGAACGTGCACCTCCAGGCGCATGACGATCTCCTGCTGGTCATCAACGCCCGGGATCTGTTTGCCGATGCGCGTTTTGCCGACGAGAAGGTCTACTACACCCGGCAGGTGGGCGAGACCGTCCGCGACGTGCAGGACAAAGGCTGGAGCGCCGGGCTTCGCGTTTTTGATATCTCCACGCCGGACAGACCGCGCGAAATCGGCTTTCTGTCGCTGAGCGGCATCGGCATTCACCGCATCTGGTACGTCGGCGGCCGCTGGGCCTACGTTTCAGCGCTGATCGACGGCTTTACCGACTACATCTTTCTGACGATCGACCTGGCCGACCCGCGTAAGCCTGAGGTGGCAGGGCGCTGGTGGCTGCCGGGGATGAATCAGGCAGAAGGGGAGAAGCCTAACTGGCCGGAAGGGAAACGCTACGCGCTCCACCATGCGATTATTGCCGGCGATACCGCGTACGGCAGCTGGCGCGACGGCGGCCTGACGCTGCTGGACGTGAAGGATCGTACCCAGCCGAAGCTCATTAGCCACCGTAACTGGAGTCCGCCGTTTGGCGGCGGCACGCACACCGCGCTGCCGCTGCCGGACCGCGATCTGCTGGTGGTGCTGGACGAAGCGGTGCTCGATAACCAGGAAGACGGCGAAAAGCTGATCTGGCTGTTTGATATCCGCGAGCCGTCGAACCCGGTCAGCATCTCTACCTTCCCGCAGCCGGATGAAATCGACTACGTGGCGAAAGGGGCGCATTTCGGCCCGCACAACCTGCACGAGAACCGGCCGGGGAGCTTTGTCAGCTCCACGCTGATTTTTGCCACCTGGCAGAATGCGGGCGTGCGCGCGTATGACATCTCCAATCCGTATCGGCCGGTTGAAACGGGGGCGCTGGTGCCCGCCGCGCCGGCGAAAATGATGGATACCCGCCCGAATCGCCCGCAGGTGATCCAGTCGTGCGACGTGTTTGTGGATGCGCAGGGGATTATTTTCAGCACGGACTATAACGGCGGGCTGTCGGTAATTGAGTATCTGGGGTGAGTTTTTGCCGGGTGGCGGCTTCGCCTTACCCGGCCTACATTTTGCTCTCGTAGGCCCGGTAAGCGCAGCGCCACCGGGCAAACGTTCTCAGCTGTACTGCCGCACCCGCGCCACCAGATCTTCCGCGCTGTCGATACGGTCGGCAATCACGATCAGCGCCTTGCCGAGCGTTATCGCGTGGCGCAGGCACTCGTGGCGCATCGCCTCGTCCTGAATGGTGTCGATATCCGCGACGTGGGAAAGCCCGACGCTGCGGCGAATGAGTTCGGTGCCGCAGAACCCGATGGCATCATGCCAGACCTTTTTCAGGAACGCGGAGGCATAGCCCGGCGCGCTGAGCGCCGCGTCGCGCGTTTTCTCGTGCGCCAGCGCCTGGAAGCGTTCCGCGAAGGTGTTCCACAGCTCCTGAATATCGGTCAGGCGCTGCTCGCGCGCGGCGGCGGCATCGCGAATGCCCAGGTGCCCCGGCAGGCCGCAGAAGTTGAGCAGCAGGTTGCCGATGGCGGTGCCGATATCAAATCCAATCGGGCCAAAATAGCCGAACTCAGCGTCGATGGCCTTCAGGCTGCCGTCGGCCACAAAAATCGAGCCGCTGTGAATGTCTCCGTGCAGCAGGGCTTCAGCCTGAGAAAAGAAGCGGTGCTTCAGGGAGGCCACGGCAATTTTCAGCTGGGCGTCGTCGCGCAGCGCGGCGACGTCATTTTCCAGCTCGGCAGGGTAGTTATTGCGCTCATGAACCTGGTACGGATCGTTGAAGAACAGATCTTCGGTGATCTCACACATCTCCGGGTTGATGAATTTCGCCACCTGCGCTTTCTTCTCGTGCGGATGCAGGAAGAAATCGCTGGTGTGGAACAGCGCGTGCGCGAGGTATTCACCCAGCTGACGCGCCGCCTGCGGGTAATAATTATTTTTGATCAGCTCGCCGCGCCAGATGCGATGGCTGGAGAGATCTTCCATCACCATTACCGCCAGTTCCGGGTCAAAGTGGTGGATTTTCACGGTGTGCTGCGGGCTGTGCCGGTAGTGCTCGACCAGCGTTTGCGCCTCCAGACGGGCGCGATCCAGCGTCAGCGGCCAGGACTCGCCGACGCAGCGCACGTAGGGCAGCGCCTGCTTGACGATGATGCGGCTCACGCCCGCGCTGTCGAAAATTTTAAACACCAGATTGAGGTTGCCGTCGCCTACCTCCTGCGCCTCCACCAGCGATGAAGGATCGTCAAGGCCGCCAAACTGCCTGGCATATTCCACGGCGTCCTGAGCGGTAAAGGTACGGTATTGCGACATGGCCTGCTCCTCACGGGTTTGCTAATAAAGACATGTAGACGTCTATACATCTGAATTTTATCCTGACACAATGTGCTACAACAACGCAACAGGGAATTAACGACATGCAGACATTACAGACGACCAGCCTGCGGGTAGCGGATAATCAGCTCTTTATTCTCGACCAGCAGGCCCTTCCGCAGGAGAAACGCTGGCTGGATGCCTCAACGGTAGAGGCGCTGGTGGGACATATTCACGCCCTGCGGGTGCGCGGCGCGCCGCTGATTGGTCTCTCTGCAAGCCTGCTGCTGGCGCTGCTGGCGGAAAACGGCAAAAGCCGTGACGAGCTGGCGGTTGTGCTGGAAACCCTGCGCGCGTCCCGCCCGACGGCGGTGAACCTGATGAACAACCTCGACCGCATGAAGCGGGCGCTGTGGCAGGAAGAGTATGTTCCGGCGCTGGTGGCCGAAGCGCTGCGCCTGATTGACGAAGACAAACGACTTTGCGATGCGATTGCCAGCGCGGGCAGCGCGCTGGTGAAGCCCGGCAGCCGTCTGCTGACCCACTGCAACACCGGCGGGCTGGCAACGGCGGGGGTCGGTACGGCGCTTGGGGTCATTGCTCGCGCGCACCAGGAGGGTAACGTCAGCAACGTCTGGGTGGATGAAACCCGTCCCCTGCTGCAGGGCGGTAGATTAACCGCCTGGGAGCTGGGCGAGCTGGGCGTGCCGTATCAGCTGATTACCGACTCCATGGCCGCCAGCCTGATGGCGAAAGGGCAGGTAGACGCCGTGTGGGTGGGCGCAGACCGCATTGCGGCTAACGGCGACGTGGCGAACAAAATCGGCACCTACTCTCTGGCGGTGCTGGCAAAATTCCACGGCATTCCGTTCTACGTGGCCGCGCCGCAAACGACCCTCGACCCGGACTGCCCGAACGGCGACGCGATCCCGATTGAGCAGCGTGCCGCCAGCGAGGTGACGGGCGTCGCCGGAAGCTTTGGCGCGGTGCAGTGGGCACCTGAAAACGCGAAGGTCTACAACCCGGCGTTTGACGTGACCCCAGCCTCGCTGATTAGCGGCTGGGTGCTGGATACGGGCGTGGTCACGCCGGAAGAGGTTGCGGAAGGGAAATTTGCCTGAGTCCGGCTATCCTTTAAGGGGCTCCCTTAAGAGGACAACATCGTGACGCTCGACCCTGAAACAGACTTAAAACTGGAGCGCGTGGTGGACGCACCGCGCGACCTCCTGTGGCTCTGCTGGACTACGCCCGAACACATCAAACACTTCTTCATCCCTGCACCGCATAAGGTGCTCGACTGCGATCTAGATCTGCGCATGGGCGGGCGGTTCAACATCGTGTTTGAGGTGGACGGCCAGCGGATGGATAACCGGGGCGTGTTTCTTGAAATCGACCCGGCGAAAAAGCTGGTCTTTACCGACGGCTATACCGAAGGCTGGAAACCGGCCGAGAAGCCGTTTATGACGGCAATTTTGCTCCTGGAAGACGTCGGGGAGGGCAAAACCCGCTATACGGCGATTGCGCGCCACCCCACGAAGGAGATCCGCGAGCAGCACGAGCAGATGGGCTTCCACGAAGGGTGGGGGATTGTGCTGGATCAGCTGGTGGAGTATGTGAAAGGGCTTAACGCTTAGTGCGCGCTGGTGCCCTCACCCCGACCCTCTCCCACAGGGAGAGGGAGAAAAGATCAGGCCAGGCGTGGATACGCATCCGCGATCGCATCGCCCGTAAACTGGGCCACCCAGCCTTCCGGGTTATCGAAAATACGAATCGCCGTAAAGTTCGGCTCTGAGCCCATATCAAACCAGTGCGGCGTGCCCGCGGGCACGGAGATCAGGTCGTTTTTCTCGCACAAGACCTGATATACCTCATCGCCGATGTGCAGGCAGAACAAGCCCGCGCCTTCCACGAAAAAGCGTACTTCGTCTTCGCCGTGGGTGTGTTCGTTCAGGAACTTCGCGCGCAGCGCGTCTTTCTGCGGATTGTCGGCGCGCAGGCTGATCACGTCCCAGCTCTGATAGCCCTTCTCTGCCACCAGTTTGTCGATCGCATGTTGATACGCCGCGATCACGGCTTCAGGCGCGGGATCGTGTCCTAAATCGCGATCCGCCGCCCAGCGTTCAAACCGCACGCCTTTCGCGTTGAGCTGTTGGGCAATCTCGGCGGCGTCGGTGCTGTGCCACTGGTGTTGACTGGCGTCTTTGTCGGAATAAATGGTCAATGCGCTCATGAAGGGATCTGCTCCGGGTTAATCTCGTCAAACTGGTGGACCTGATGGTGGTGGCTTGCGCCGTCATCATCACCGCGAATCAGCTGCAGGGTACGAAATCCTGCCTGTTCAGCCGCGTCCAGCTCCTGATGAATATCGGAGAGGAAGAGGATCTGCGACGGGGCAATGCCCGTTTGCGCCGCAATGTTCTGATAAGACTGCACCTCGCGCTTGGCGCCGATATGGGTGTCGAAATAGCCGCTGAACAGATGAGTAATATCACCTTCGTCGCTGTAGCCAAATAACAGTTTCTGCGCGGCGACGGAGCCAGAGGAATAAACATAGAGATCAATCCCTTGCGCTTTCCATTTTTCCAGCGCCGGGAGCACGTCCGGGTAGAGATGGCCGGTAAAGTCGCCGTTAACGTAGCCGTCGTGCCAGATGATCCCCTGCAGCGCTTTAAGCGCCGTGGATTTACGGTCTTCATCCATAAAGGCAAACAGGGCGTCGATAAGTTCGCTGACGCTGGCGTGTGGGTTAGCGATTTCATCACGCAGGTTGTCCAGAATGGATTTGACCGGCTCGGCGTACTGCTGCGCGGTCACGAAGGCCGCCAGTCGCTCACGCGCGTAGGGGAACAAAACATCATGGACAAAACGAATATCGCTGGTGGTCCCTTCAATATCCGTCACAATCGCGCGAATCATACTCTCTCCAGTTGTCGTAAACGCATTTCGCATTCAAATAAGAACTCTAATCCTTCCAGATGACGCCGGGCTTCGGCCACGTCGCGTCCCCAGCAGGTTAAGCCATGACCGCGCAGAAGAAAACCATAATTAAGCGGCCGTTCCTGGGCGTAATGAGCGATGCGTGAGGCGAGGGCGTCGATATCCTGGTCGTTATCAAAGACCGGGATTGCCACCGTATCCAGATGCGTGGTTTGTCCGGTGAGGGATTTTTGCATCTCAAAGCCGCTGATGGTGAGCTCGGCCTCTTTGACCAGACGCGACAGCACCGTGGCGTTAACCGTGTGAACGTGCAGCACGGCGTTGGCTTCCGGGAACAGGCGATAAATCAGCGTGTGCAGACCGGTCTCCGCCGACGGTTTACGACCGGACGGCGCGCGGTTGGTGGCGATCTCCACCTGCAGAAAGTCATCGGTTGTGAGGCTACCTTTGTCTTTGCCGGATTCGCTGAGCCAGCAGAGAAGTTCGTCCTGACGCACCGACATGTTACCGCCGGTAGCGGGCGCCCAGCCTTTGGCACCGATCCAGCGGCAGGCGTCGACCAGATGCGTGAGTTGCAGGTTGTCTGTCATTTTCCTTTTACCCTCTCGGCCAGGAATATTCATATGGTTTATACCCGTCATACTTCAAGTTGCAGGTGCGTTGGCTGCACTCACTCACCCCAGTCACGTACTTATGTACGCTCCCGGGGATTCGTTCCCTTGCCGCCTTCCTGCAACTCGAATTATTTAGGGTATAGACGTCTAAGCGTCTTGATTGCCAAAGACTAACATCGTGTTATAGTGGCAGCAACATAAGTATTACAAGCAGGCACAACACAATGAGCATTAACGCCTTGATTCCGCAAAGTAAACTTCCCAACCTCGGTACCACCATCTTTACGCAGATGAGCGCCCTGGCGCAGCAGCACAACGCCATTAACCTTTCTCAGGGGTTCCCGGATTTCGACGGCCCGGCTTATCTGCAGGCGCGTCTGGCGTATCACGTGGCGCAGGGGGCGAATCAGTATGCGCCGATGACGGGCGTGCAGGCGCTGCGGGAAGCGATTGCCGATAAAACGGCTGAGCTGTATGGCCATAAGCCCGATGCGAACAGCGATATCACGGTGACGGCAGGGGCGACCGAAGCGCTGTATGCGGCCATCACCGCGCTGGTGCGCGCGGGGGATGAAGTCATCTGCTTTGATCCGAGCTACGACAGCTATGCGCCTGCGGTTGAACTCTCCGGCGGCGTGGTGAAACGCGTGGCGCTCCAGCCGCCGCATTTCCGCCCTGACTGGCAGGCGTTTGCTGCGCTGCTGAGTGACAAAACCCGTCTGGTGATCCTGAATACGCCGCATAACCCGTCGGCGACGGTGTGGCAAAAAGCCGATTTTGCCGCGCTGTGGCAGGCTATCGCCGAACGGGAAATTTACGTCCTGAGCGATGAAGTCTACGAGCACATCTGCTTTGCTGAGGAAGGGCATGCCAGCGTGCTGGCCCATCCGCAGCTTCGCGAGCGTGCAATCGCCGTCTCTTCGTTTGGTAAGACCTACCATATGACCGGCTGGAAGGTAGGATACTGCGTGGCTCCGGCGGCCATCAGCGCTGAGCTGCGCAAAGTGCATCAGTACCTGACGTTTGCCGTGAACACGCCGGCTCAGCTGGCGCTGGCGGATATGCTGCGCGCGGAACCCGCGCATTACCGCGAGCTGCCGCACTTCTATCGTGAACGTCGGGATCTGTTTGTGGCGGCGCTGAGCCAAAGCCGCCTGGAAATTTTGCCGTCTGAAGGAACCTATTTCCTGCTCGCCGACTACAGCGCGATTTCCGAACTGGACGACGTTAGCTTTTGCCAGTGGCTGACGAAAGAGGTCGGCGTGGCCGCCATTCCATTGTCGGTGTTCTGCGCCGATCCCTTCCCGCACAAGCTGATCCGCCTGTGCTTTGCGAAGCAGGAATCGACGCTGCTGGCGGCGGCGGAGCGTTTGAACACGCTCTGATTATTTCACCGTCCACGCTTCTGAGTAACGGCGGTCTGCAAACAGCTCCAGCAGACCGTTGATTTGCTTGAGGCGCAGCACCTCATCGCTGTCCATGCCCAGCTCTTTGCCTATTCGCTCATCATTCCAGCCGAGCTGTGCCAGTTCGCGCACGATATCTGACATGGCGTTGATTTGATGCCGACCCCGCGCCCGATTGTGGCGAATCGTGGCGGCCATACGGTCATGTTTATCCTGCCGGTGCTGGCGCAGGCAGGTGACGGGGAGATATCCCCTGAGCTGACGCTTCAACGCCGCCCGATTTTTGCCGATTTCGTGGCGATGAAAGCCATCCACAATTTCGTAGTGATGGGCTTCACTTTCCGTCACAACAATAGGTTGGGTGAATCCATCGAGTTCGAGCGACTTGCTGAGCAGCCGTTTTTCCGGAGGGGCAACGTTATTGGGGTTGTAGTCGTTAGCGATAATCGCGTCCTGTTTGATCCAGAGAACGCAGTCTATCGGTTGCTCGCGAAAAGGGCTGTTTTTATGGATCGCTTCGCGAAAGGCATTGATGGCAGTAATCCGATCCTCCTCGCAAAGTGACTGAAGGTACGTTTCGATCTCGGTAATTATTCTTTGTCGCATAAAATGCCCCACTCCTTGCGCTTCGCCTTCACTCGTTCGCTGTAGCGCTGATAATGTTTAGGTTTATTCGGGCTGAACGACAGCGCCCTGCACCAGTAGTCATTATTAAGTAATACCTTACAAATACGGCGCCATGAGGGGATGTCTTTGGCGCCGATATCGCCGTCCTGCGTCTCGGGGATATCCGGCATGCCTCTCTTCTGATACCAGTGCAGATAGATCGCGATTTTATTGCGGTAATGCTCAGCCGTGTTTTGCGGCATGCTGTTCAGCAGGAGCATGGCGTAGTCGCGCCAGCCGAGGTGATCGGGTTTGAGGATTTTCCGGTGGCCATAAAAGTGGTTGTCCTGCCCGGCGTAGAAGCCGCCGCTGCGCACGCCGCTGACGCGCTCGCACATGGCGGCCCAGCGCTCGGGCTCGAGAACGTGATAGAGCCAGAGTCCCTGGCGCTGTTCCGGGCCGAAGGGCTCGCAGATGCGCATATAGCGCGGCGGGACGCCCGCCTGAAACATGAGGTTGTAGAGCGGGTTATAGCTGCTTCCGGATTTTGCAAACCATGTCCAGATGTCTGCGGTTTTCCAGTCGTAAAGAGGATAGACGTACCAGGCGTGCCCGCCGGGCGCGGTGGTTGTCCAGGGCTTATCGTCCGCGAAGCGATGCTTGCGGTTGTTGGCGATGGTCAAAAATCGGTTGTAGGATTCATCGGCGCGAATGCCCACCAGCATGGCTGCCGGACGGTGCAGGGCAAACCAGTCGGAAAACGAGCGGACAAAGGCTTCAAAGGTCATTCCCGTCTGGTAAAAATCAAAATAATCCGCAGCGGTGATGGCGCCTTCCGGCGGCTGGCGCACCCAGCGCACGTCCGGCGCCCAGCATTGCCATTCAGGCTGATACTGTGAGAGGGAATTTTGCGTGGTCAGCGGAAGCGCCACCCAGTAAAAGTGCTCGATGACGTCCCGGTAGCCTTCGCGCAGCGCATTAACGTGCTCAATGGTGCAGGAGAACTGTGCTTCCCAGTCAATAAAAAGCACGCTGATTTTTCGTTTTTGCGCCCGGGCCATTTGCGCGGTGAGATGCAGCATGACGGTGGAGTCTTTGCCGCCGGAGAAGGAGACGCAGATGCGGGAAAAGGTGGCGAACGTCCAGCCGATGCGCTCCTGCGCGGCCTCCAGCACGTTAAGCTGCAGGGGATATTTATACAGTGACATGTTCAATCTCTTCCTGAGTATGACTGTCGGGGGCTTTTATTTACGCTGATTAACCATGAATAGTAAAGATATTAAGGAGAAACCGGAATAATAAGATCTTCCATTATCGAATTTGTTGCCAAAATGTAATTAAAAAGCCCTCAGGAAATATCGAAAATTATTCTGCTTCGATTTTTTCAATGAATTTCGAAAACACGCTGCTGTTTAGCGCTGAGCGATTGTAAAGCATATAAACATCTAATTGCGGAGTCTCAAAAGGCAAGGAAATGCTCTTCAGGTTGAGATGGTCTTTATATCGTTCAAACAATATTGTTGGTACAAAGCCTATTAAATCACTCACGCCAATAATATTCATAATCGAAAGCAGTGAGTCACTGCGGAAACAGACATTGCGTTCCGGAAGGAGAATGTTTGACTGCAGCTGGAACTCTTTTATGCCATTCTCCTGACTGCGCATCAGCGTGAATTTTTCCTGGCTGAGTTCCTCGAGCGTTGCGCTATCGCCGAGGCGGGGGTGATCTTTGCTGCACGCCACCTGTATTGAAAACTTCATAAAGCGGGTACAGACGATAGAGCGACTGTTAACCGGAGCAAAGCTAAACACCAGATCGGCCTTGCGGTAGGCGAGCAAATCCTCGGCTGACTCAGGGGATAAGACCACATCATTATGTTCTATGTCGTAATTCCCTTCGGCAAGCAGAGAGCTTAGCAGGCCGCCGAAGCGCCCATGGGCCACAATCTGCGGGCAGTAGATGACAAAGCTCTTTTTGATCTGCGCGTTATTCAGGATATTAATGGTTTGCTCAATGCTATTAAGGTTTTCTTCCAGATGGTGATGCAAATTGATCCCCACTGTCGTCGGGGTAATGCCTTTACCCGAACGAATAAAAAGCGGGTCATTCAGTTGCGCGCGCAGGCGTTGCAGGGACTGGCTCACTGCTGAGGGCGTGATATAGAGTGTTTCCGCTGCCTTGCTAATGCTAAGGTGCTGATAAATGCACTCAAAAATGACTAACAGATTAAGATCGAATTTTTTAAGGTCGTAAAGATTTGCCATAAATCATCCTGAGTGTGTTGTTGTCATCACATTACTGATAACTATAGTTCGAAGTTAATCATTTACAATCCTTGTGATTAACCTACTTAATTTGTTTTGAATACGAGCTTAATATATCACGAGGCTGGATTATTGAAATAGAACTTCAGCCGTTATTAAGATATTTTTATCTTTAAAACTTGCGGCGTTGTTCTCAAATAACCATTATTGGTTATACATTCGCTGTGACTCATTATTGTCACTTTCGTTCTGGCCACCAGGCAGACCACTTATTGCAACTCATTCTCATTATTAAGCCTCTCGTTGAGTCAGGCAGACGCGGAGGCTATTCGGTAAAACCTATCACAGCCATAGGGCGGAATGCCTGCGTGACGGATTGCCCAAACTGAAAACCGGTGCTGTAATCAAACCGCTGTTACGGCCTGAAATAAGGTATGTAGAGCGCAACGCAACGCCAGCCCAGGCTGGCACTGAAAGTTCCTGTGGAAAGTTCAGGTATCAGGGCCGCCCACCAGGGCGGCCTTTTTACGTTCAGGCTTTCCGTTAGTTCCGTTCACAAGGTTGTCTTGTTGGCGTTGTAAGGTTTGGCTGATTGATTTGATAAAGCATACGCATTAGCCCCGATGGATAAAGTTGGTTACCTTACATCTCAACGAAAACACGGAGGAAGTACAGATGTCTTTGATTAACACTAAAATTAAACCTTTCAAAAACCAGGCGTTCAAAAACGGTGAGTTCATCGAAGTAACCGAGAAAGATACCGAAGGTCGCTGGAGCGTCTTCTTCTTCTATCCGGCTGACTTCACCTTCGTTTGCCCGACCGAACTGGGCGACGTGGCTGACCATTACGACGAACTGCAGAAGCTGGGCGTAGACGTTTACTCTGTGTCTACCGATACCCACTTCACCCACAAAGCATGGCACAGCAGCTCTGAAACCATCGCCAAAATCAAATACGCGATGATCGGTGACCCGACTGGCGCCCTGACCCGTAACTTCGACAACATGCGTGAAGATGAAGGCCTGGCTGACCGTGCGACCTTCGTTGTTGATCCGCAGGGCATTATCCAGGCTATCGAAGTTACCGCTGAAGGTATCGGCCGTGATGCGTCTGACCTGCTGCGTAAAGTAAAAGCAGCGCAGTATGTCGCTTCTCACCCAGGCGAAGTGTGCCCGGCTAAATGGAAAGAAGGCGAAGCAACGCTGGCGCCATCTTTAGACCTGGTCGGCAAGATCTAAGTCTGTAAAGCCTGGCGGCGCTGCGCTTGCACAGGCCTACAGTATCGTAGGCCGGGTAAACGACGAGCCACCCGGCAATCAATGGGCGCACCCGCGCCCATTTCATTCCAGCACCATGATGCAAGTTGCATTCAGGCCGCCCGTATAAGGCAGCTTGCATGATGACGTTTTAAGAGAGGGAAGAACCATGCTCGACACCACGATGAAAACCCAGCTCAAGGCCTACCTTGAGAAACTGACCAAACCCGTTGAGCTGATTGCCACGCTGGACGACAGCGCGAAATCGGCAGAGATCAAGGAACTGCTGGCAGAGATCGCTGAACTGTCACCAAAAGTGACCTTCAAAGAGGATAACTCGCTTAACGTCCGTAAGCCGTCTTTCCTGATCACTAACCCAGGCTCTGAGCTGGGGCCGCGTTTTGCCGGCTCGCCGCTGGGGCATGAATTTACCTCGCTGGTGCTGGCGCTGCTGTGGACCGGCGGTCATCCGTCGAAAGAGGCGCAGGCGCTGCTGGAGCAGATCCGCGATATCGACGGTGATTATGAGTTTGAAACCTATTACTCGCTCTCCTGCCACAACTGTCCTGACGTGGTGCAGGCGCTGAACCTGATGTCGGTCCTCAACCCGCGCATCAAACACACGGCAATTGATGGCGGTACCTTCCAGAATGAAATCACCGATCGCAACGTGATGGGCGTTCCGGCGGTGTATCTGAACGGTCAGGAATTCGGCCAGGGCCGTATGACGCTGACGGAAATCGTCGCCAAAGTGGATACCGGTGCCGAAAAACGTGCCGCAGAAGCGCTGAACAAACGTGATGCCTATGACGTGCTGATTGTCGGTTCCGGCCCTGCGGGTGCGGCGGCGGCAGTGTACTCCGCACGTAAAGGGATCCGTACCGGTCTGATGGGCGAACGTTTTGGTGGCCAGGTACTGGATACCGTGGACATTGAAAACTATATCTCCGTGCCGAAAACCGAAGGCCAGAAGCTGGCCGGCGCGCTGAAGGCGCACGTCAGCGATTACGACGTGGACGTGATCGACAGCCAGAGCGCCAGCAGGCTGGTACCTGCTGCGGTTGAGGGGGGGTTACACCAGATTGAAACCGCCTCCGGCGCGGTGCTGAAAGCGCGCAGCATCATCATTGCCACCGGCGCGAAATGGCGCAACATGAACGTGCCGGGCGAAGATCAGTACCGTACCAAAGGCGTGACCTACTGCCCGCACTGCGACGGCCCGCTGTTTAAAGGTAAGCGCGTGGCGGTGATCGGCGGCGGAAACTCCGGCGTGGAAGCGGCTATCGATCTGGCGGGGATTGTTGAACATGTAACCCTGCTGGAGTTCGCGCCAGACATGAAGGCCGACCAGGTTCTGCAGGATAAAATGCGTAGCCTGAAAAACGTCGACATCGTGCTGAACGCGCAGACCACGGAAGTGAAGGGCGACGGCAGCAAGGTGACCGGTCTGGAATACCGCGACCGCGTGAGCGGCGACGTGCACAGCGTGCAGCTTTCAGGGATCTTCGTGCAGATTGGTCTGCTGCCAAACACCACCTGGCTGGAAGGGGCGATTGAGCGCAACCGCATGGGCGAAATCATCATCGATGCCAAGTGTGAAACCAGCGTGAAGGGCGTGTTTGCGGCCGGCGACTGCACCACCGTGCCGTACAAACAGATTATTATCGCCACGGGCGAAGGGGCGAAGGCGTCTCTGAGCGCGTTCGACTACCTGATTCGCACCAAAACCGCATAAGAAAAGAAAGTAAGGCTACACCTGCAATAGCGAGAGGCCACCGAAAGGTGGCCTCTTTTTTTTATTTGACGACCATCACCGGTATATGGGTGTGGCGGATGACGCTGGAGGCGTTAGAGCCCAGCAGATGCGTGGTAATGGACGGGTTACGCGAACCGATAACCACCACGTCTGCCTTCAGCTCGTTCGCCAGCTCATTGACCGCATCACGTACGCTGCCGAATCTGACGTGCGTTTTGATCCGTGAAGGGTCGATGCTGAAGTGGCTGACCATGGTTTGCAGGCGATTTTCCGCCTCGTGCTGCAAATGTTCCTCGAAGCGACGCACATCGGCGGCAAAGCGGTGCAGGCTCAGGCTGGCGGAGCCTGGCAGCACGTGTAGCAGATGGATGACACCGTCCTGCTGCGCCAGAAACTCCGCGTGGCGTACGGCCTTGTCGCTCAGCTCCATTTCAAAAACATCAACCGGCATAATGATTCTCTGATACATACCCGTTTCTCCTTGTTTATAAACGCTGTACTCATTCAACCACAAAATAGTCATGGTTTCTGTAAGCGCTCCGTCAGTTTTCTTATCTTGCCAGGATAAATCTCAAAAGACCCGTATTCACAGGCAGACCTTCAGGGGTAGCTACCCTTATACACTTACCCGGAACCTTTCGGAGGTCGCATGAAAGCACTTACGTATCACGGTCCACACCATGTTCGCGTCGAGAATGTCCCCGACCCCATCATCGAACAGCCCGACGATATTATTCTGCGCGTCACGGCCACGGCTATCTGCGGCTCCGATTTGCATCTCTACCGCGGAAAGATCCCGAAGGTGCAGCACGGCGATATTTTTGGCCATGAGTTTATGGGGGAAATCGTCGAGTGCGGCGCAGAGGTGAAGAATTTGCAAAAGGGCGATCGCGTGGTGATCCCCTTTGTTATCGCCTGCGGGGACTGTTTCTTCTGTCGCCTCCAGCAATACGCGGCCTGTGAGAGTACCAACGCCGGGCAGGGTGCCGCACTGAACAAAAAGCAAATTCCCGCGCCTGCGGCGCTGTTTGGCTATAGCCACCTCTACGGCGGCGTGCCGGGGGGACAGGCGGAATACGTTCGCGTGCCAAAGGGTAACGTCGGGCCGTTTAAAGTCCCGCAGCTTCTTTCTGATGACAAAGCGCTGTTCCTGTCCGACATTTTGCCCACGGCCTGGCAGGCGGCAAAAAATGCACAGATTGAAAAAGGCTCAAGCGTAGCCGTTTTTGGCGCCGGGCCGGTGGGGCTACTGACCATTGCCTGTGCGCGGCTGCTGGGGGCTGAGCAGATTTTTGTTATCGATCACCATCCGTACCGGTTGCGATTTGCCGAGGCGCGCTATGGCGCTATCCCCATCAACTTCGATGATGACAACGACGCGGCGGAAAAAATCATCGAGCAGACCGCGGGCCAGCGCGGCGTTGACGCCGTGATTGATGCAGTCGGGTTTGAAGCGAAAGGCAGCACCACGGAAACGATCCTCAGCAATCTTAAAATCGAAGGCAGCAGCGGCAAAGCGTTGCGTCAGTGCATTGCTGCCGTGCGTCGCGGCGGGGTGGTCAGCGTACCCGGCGTATACGCAGGGTTTATCCATGGCTTCCTGTTTGGCGATGCCTTTGATAAGGGGCTGACGTTTAAGATGGGCCAGACGCACGTCCATGCCTGGCTGGGTGAACTGTTACCGCTGATCGAAAAAGGGCTGCTTACGCCGGAAGAGATCGTGACCCATTATCTCCCCCTTGCGGATGCGGAACGCGCCTATAAGATTTTCGAAAAACGGGAGGAGGAGTGCCGGAAGGTGATTCTGGTCCCGGGCGCAGAGACCCCCGAAGCCGCAGAGCAGACCGTTAAAGGGCTGGTGAATGCCTTCCCGGGCGGGGTTGCCTGAGAATGTTCGCTTACCAGTGGCGTTCAAGATAGAGCACGGCCGTGACGATAATCGCCACAAAAATCAGAAAGATAAGTGTGATAACGCCTATCTCACTCATGACCGTCCCCGCGGCACCAAAACAGGTTAAGCGTGGATTAAGGCCATTTTGCGCGGTATAGGAAAATTGGGTGAATTTGCGGAAAGAGGATGCGGCTGCATCCTCTGTGCAAAGCGGGTAGGCGCTTATTCAGAAGAGATTAACGCAGGTAATCGCCCGCGGCTTCTGGCTGGTAGAGCAGCTCCAGCACTTCCAGATGGGTCGAGGCGCCACCCGGTAATTCCCAGTGGATCGTATCCCCCGTACGCAGTCCCAGCAGTGCGGCACCCACAGGGGCCAGAACAGAAAGCTGTGTGCTGCTGTCGGTCATCTGAGCCGGGTATACCAGCGTACGGGTCAACTCTTCACCGGTGGTCAGGTTGCGGAATTTCACCTGGCTGTTCATGGTGACCACGTCATGCGGTATCGTCTCAGGCGTGCACATCTGTGCCCGGTCGAGCTCCTCATTCAGGGCGTCGGCCACGGGGAGCGAGGCGAACTCCGCTTTTTCCAGCAGCCTGTCGATACGTTCTGCGTCGAGCTCATTGATGATAATGGTAGGTCTGGACATTTTTTACTCCATGTCGTTAATGCTGCGTCTAACGCAGAAACTGATCCAAAAGAAAACCCTCGCCGTCTGGCAGCGAGGGTTTAACTCTCCCGATGATACTGGCTGAGCGCGCAAGTTTGAAGTGATGAAAGTCACATTCATGGGCCATATGAATTTTCGCTGAAATTTATTCAGTCTTCATTCCTGACGGAATACGTTACGCTGAGTGTCCTGAACCCGGGCGTTGCCCATCAACGAGAGAGAATTATGTACTTCTATCAACCGTCTCAGGGGCACGGCCTGCCGCATGACCCGCTGAACGCCATTATTGGTCCACGTCCGATAGGCTGGATCTCCTCTTGCGACAAAGCCGGTCAGCTGAACCTTGCACCGTACAGTTTCTTCAACTGCTTTAACTACCGCCCGCCGATCATCGGCTTTTCCAGCAACGGCTGGAAGGACAGCGTGCGTAATATTACGGAAACCGGGGAATTTGTCTGGAACCTGGCAACGCGCGATCTCGCACAGGCGATGAATCAAACCTCCGCGATGCTTCCCCACGATCGGGATGAATTTAGCTTTGCCGGGCTCACGCCAGCGGCCAGCCAGCTGGTTAACGCCCCCCGCGTTGCAGAAAGCCCGGTGAATTTTGAGTGTCGACTGTCCCAGTGCATTCAGCTTACCGGAGCCGACGGTACGCCGGTGGACACGTGGCTGGTGCTGGGGGAAGTGGTCGGTATCCATATTGCCGAAACGCTGCTGGAAGAGGGGATATACCAGACGGCGAAAGCGCAGCCCATCCTGCGTGCGGGTGGGCCGACGGCGTACTATGGCATCAGCGATGAACACCGGTTTGATATGGTGCGCCCGGGCGCGGATCAGTAACCGGCTTTATCAATCACGAATTGTTTACCGCAGTTACCCGGATGTGGCTGCGGGGCAAATGAGGTCGCAGAAAGCGGATTGTTAATGGCGTCAGCCTTCAGTGAAATCTGCATCTCGGTCAGATAAGCCGGATTGCCGTTGCAGGTCAGCTTGAACGCTTTAACGTTCTCCTTGCCCCAGCTTTTGGCTACGGCACTGTCAAAGTCGCTGCGACTGACGGGTTTTCCGTAGTTATTGGCAAGGAATTTACCGACCGCACTGTTTTTAACTTCCTGATTCATCCGCACCATCGTGCCGAAATAGGCATCCGGATCGAAACCAAAGCAGACGCCATGTTTGGCGTATTCGTAGCGTTCCAGGCAGGAATTACCGCCCGCACCCGGCATCACGTCGTTGAGCTTAGCGGCAGCGGAAAGCGACAGTCCGGTTTCGGCGGCATCGCATTTGCGGCTGGCCTTCACTTCCGGCATGTTCGGAATGGGGCGCGTGGCGCAGCCAAAACGCATCCAGCGACGTTCATCCACCCCGCGTGCGGCAATGGATTTCGGCAGGCCGGGCCATAGCCCGTGAACGGTCAGAAAATCGGCTTTATTTTCGCGCTCTTTTTGCAGGCGACATTCGTCAGGTTCATTGCGGTTGCGCTCGACCATGCTCTGGCAAAAACCGGTTTGCCAGGACAGGGCCAGCACATAGCGATCGAAATCGCCATACTGGGTTGCCTTGAGCGGTTCTGCGTGCGTGGAGAAAACACAGAGGGCAAGCGCGATTGCCCCAGACGGGATAACGATATCCTTCCTGAACATATGATTTCCTGATCGAATGAGCGTGATTGATTTCTGGGGGTTATTAAAGCACAAAAAGCGCCCGCAGGCGCTTTCTGGATATCAGGAATTTAGCTTAGGCTGCGCCGGGCACCAGCACTTCCGTGGCGATAATCACGATAATCAGCCCAACCATAACGGGCACTGAGGTGCGTTTTACCACTTCAAATGGCGAGATTTTTGCCATCCCGGCAACGGCGACGACCACGCCCGATACCGGGGAAATGGTACGGCCCAGGTTTGACGCCTGCAGCATGGGAATGGAGAGATAGGCCGGGTTAATACCGGAGGAGTGGGCCAGTTTCGGGATCATCTCCACGAAAGCGTAGAAAGGCGCATTGCCGGAACCGGTGGTCATGGCCGCCAGCATGGTGAGTACCACCAGGACCAGCATCAGGATAATACTGGCCGAGCCGAACGAGGTGGCGATAGAGATCAGGCTCTGGATAAAGCCGATGGTGCTCAGACCCTGAGCAAAAACGCCCGCTGCCACCAGCAGCATCACCACGCCAGCGAAGGCATCCGCCATACCGCGATAGGCGACTTCCAGACCCGAGAACACCTTTTGCGTGTTGAAACCGCGCACAAACTCCAGCACGGCAGCCAGCAGCATGCAGATCACCAGAATGGTGATGATGTGCAGCTGCGGGCCCCATTTGCCGTCAAAAATCAGCACTCCGATAATCGGCGTGAAGGGCAGAATGGCATAAAACGCGGGTGCGGTAGTGGTGATCTCACTCACGTCCATCATCTCGTGGCTGATGTTTTCTTTCTTATCCAGATAGCGCTGCCAGAAGAAATGCGCGATTCCCATTCCCACAATGGCGACAATAGAGATTGGCAGCGTGGTTTTAAAGGCGAAGTCGATGAGCGACATCTCCGCAGCCTTTGCCGCCAGCACAACGTCGCCGGAGGTCGGGGAGAGAATAATGGCTGCCGGAGACGCGCAAATGGCTGCTGCCGCGCCGCGGCTGATACCGACGTTCACCATGACCGGGAACAGCGTGGCCATGAGCAGTACGCCAAGTCCGGTTGCCGACGACACGGCCAGCGACATCAGGCAGGCGAGGAAATAGGCGGCGACCATCAGCAGATAGGGTGAGTTGATGTACTGCAGCGGTTTTGAGGCAAGCTTAACGACCATGTCGTTGGCACCGATATGGGTCATGTAGGCGGCAAAACCGCACAGCATCATGATCATCATACCCAGGTCGCCGCCGCGGCTCATGAGTAATATCTTAATGTATTCAACAATATCAGTGGCGGTGTAACCCGTACTGGTTGCACTGGCAGGTAATACCTGATGTCCCATTATGGCGCTGATAATCAGCAGCGTTAAACCGCCAACAAATAATACGCCCGTGGCCGAATAGCCTTTAATGATGTAGCGTGCGACACCGACAATGACGACGACCCCAATAAGGAGTTCGAATAACGTAAGCATGATTTCCCCTGTATCTCTGCTGCAATGGAGCACAAAAAATCAATAAAAATAAGAAGGATGAAAATGTGCCGAATAAATGGCCTGTTCTTGCTGATTAAAATCAATAAACAGACGACTAGAGAGCAGAACAACCGTGTTTTTGCCATGGCTCTTACATTTACGCCATGAGAGTCTTGACCGCCAGAAATAGCGCAATATGTCCTTACAATGATAACAGATTGTTAATATTTTGTGTAATTCAGCATGTTGCTGATATACAAGGCTAAACAGGTTAAAGGCTCACTCTGAATGTGCTTATTCAAACTTGCGGTCCAGTTTATTGAGAATATTCCCGGAAAAAGGCCGAATAATTAGGAATAACGCTGATGTCGTTAAGCCTTGATTCAACTACTTTATGGTAAACTTTGCCACGAATACTAAGAATGGTAATTGCATTGTGATCGTACGTAATACATTTTTCTCAATTTTATTGTTTATTTTTGGGCAGTTAACGTTTTCTTCTGTTGCACAGGCAGAGGACAACGCGACGGATAAAGGGTGGTTCTCAACCTTTACGGATAATGTCTCTCAGACCTGGACGGCGCCCGAACATTATGATCTCTATGTTCCGGCAATAACGTGGCATGCGCGTTTTGCTTACGACAAAGAGAAAACCGATAAATATAACGAGCGTCCGTGGGGCGCTGGTTTCGGTCAGTCGCGCTGGGATGATAAGGGAAACTGGCATGGCATCTATCTGATGGCCTTTAAAGACTCCTTTAATAAATGGGAGCCGATTGGGGGCTACGGCTGGGAGAAAACCTGGCGCCCGCTAGCCGACGAGAACTTCCATGTCGGGTTGGGCTATACCGCGGGGGTCACCGCGCGTGACAACTGGAACTACATTCCGATCCCGGTGCTGCTGCCGTTGGCCTCTATCGGTTACGGCCCCGCAACGTTCCAGATGACCTACATCCCGGGCACGTACAACAACGGTAACGTTTACTTCGCCTGGATGCGTTTTCAGTTTTAACTGAAAAAACGTTACCTGTTGGTGATAAAACGCGCAGCCGTTGATTCATAAACGATAAAAATCTGCCAGTGAAAATTAACGCGACTTTAGTCACTTTTTATCAAAGATCCGCTGGACAAAAGGTCTCACAATTGATGTACTGGTAACCGACACAGCATTTGTGTCGTTTTTTAATGTAAAGGTAATTTTGATGTCTAAGATTAAAGGTAACGTTAAGTGGTTTAATGAGTCCAAAGGATTCGGTTTCATTACTCCTGAAGATGGCAGCAAAGACGTGTTCGTACACTTCTCTGCAATCCAGTCTAATGGTTTCAAAACTCTGGCTGAAGGTCAGCGTGTAGAGTTCGAAATCACTAACGGTGCCAAAGGCCCTTCTGCTGCTAACGTAATCGCTCTGTAATCCAGACGCGTCAGCAAGAATTTCAAAACCCGCTCACTGAGCGGGTTTTTTTCGTTTTGAATCAGCCAAGCAGATACATTTTCAGGAAGCTGGCCACGATCAGCACGCTTAACAACACCATGCCTGCGCTCATCAGACTCTGTTTCATTCTGTCACCCTCGTTCAGTACTGCATCCAGAGTGACAGAGAAAAATTAAGCCAACATTAACGGTTCGGCTGTTAATGCGCGCTTGCAGAAGAAAATAGCCAAAATGCGATCCCCGTCATCGCAAAGGAGCCGAGCATATTGATCGCCATATTCATCAGCGCCCAGCCGATACGGCCTTCCTGAAAGAGAAAAACCGTTTCCGCAGAAAAGGTTGAGAAGGTGGTTAACCCGCCGCAGAATCCGGTGGTAATCAGGACTTTCCACATTGGGTCAATGTGTGTCATTCGGTTAAACCAGGCCAGCCCCATGCCAATGATAAAGGCACCTATCAGGTTTGCAGCCAGCGTCCCCATGGGAATCGCATGATGCAGGGGGTTAAACCGCATACTGAGAAACCATCGCGCAACGCTACCCGTTCCCCCACCAATAAAAACGGCTAAAAGTAGTTGTAACACGCTAAATACCTGCTATTTGATGTGTAAGAGAAGCGAGTTTAACGCCGTTTATGATGAGGGGACAAATATGTATGTTGCGGTAGGGCAATTTGCGGTCACGCCTGACTGGCAGGCTAACGCGATAAAATGCGTCAATCTGATGATGCAGGCCCAACAGAAAGGCGCGTCGCTGCTGGTGCTTCCTGAGGCGCTGCTGGCCAGGGATGATAATGACCCGGATTTATCCGTGAAGTCCGCGCAGCAGCTGGACGGTGAATTTTTACAGCAATTGCTCGCCCAGAGTGTGGGCAATACGATGACGACGATCTTAACAATCCATGTTCCCTCTACGCCGGGTCGGGCGGTGAATACGCTGGTGGCGATTCGCGGCGGAGCCATAGTCGCACGTTACGCCAAGCTCCATCTTTATGATGCCTTCAGCATTCAGGAATCACGGCGCGTCGACCCAGGAGACCGTGTTCCGCCGCTGCTGGAGATTGACGGATTAAAGGTTGGGCTGATGACCTGCTATGACCTGCGTTTTCCGGAGCTGGCACTCCATCTGGCGCTACAGGGGGCGGACGTGCTGGTTCTGCCTGCCGCGTGGGTTAAAGGGCCGTTAAAAGAACATCACTGGGCAACGCTGCTGGCGGCACGCGCGCTGGATACCACCTGCTATGTCGTTGCTGCAGGAGAATGCGGAACGAAGAACATCGGGCAAAGCAGGGTGGTCGATCCGCTGGGTGTGACGATAGCCGCCGCTGCGGAAGCCCCGGATTTGCTGGTGGCAGAGATAAACATAGACAGAATTGCGCTTGCACGTCAGCAATTACCTGTTCTTCGCAATCGTCGGTTTGCGCCACCGCAATTATTGTGATGTTTTTTTCAACAATGCTTGATTCACCTTGTTACAGATTGCTATTGTGTGCACGCGCTAAATGACCGTTAATACAGTCAGGTTTTGGCGCTGAATGCAGCCTGTTTTAAGTAAAGAAGGTATCTATGGGTGAGATTAGTATTACCAAACTGCTGGTGGTTGCCGCACTGGTCGTCCTGCTGTTTGGTACCAAGAAGTTACGCACGCTGGGTGGTGACCTGGGGGCTGCCATCAAAGGCTTTAAGAAAGCAATGAACGACGATGATACAGCCGCGAAGAAAAGCGCTGAGGATGATGTCCCGGCAGACAAGCTTTCTCACAAAGAGTGACAGCAACGCCTGCGGGCTTGCGAAAAAAAACCGGCTCATGAGGCCGGTTTTTTTGTATTACTGTAAATGAATATTACAGCATTATTTAACTTCTTCGCCTTTTGCCTGCATATCTGCATGGTAGGAGGAGCGAACAAACGGGCCGCATGCGGCGTGAGTAAAGCCCATCGCCAGCGCTTCGGCTTTCATTTCATCAAACTCGTCCGGGCTCACGTAGCGCTGTACCGGCAGGTGGTGACGGCTTGGCTGCAGATACTGGCCCAGAGTCAGCATGGTTACACCGTGGCGGCGAAGATCGCGCATCACCTCGATGATTTCATCGTTAGTTTCACCCAGACCTACCATCAGACCTGACTTGGTCGGAATATGCGGATGCGCTTCTTTGAAGCGTTCCAGCAGTTTCAGAGACCAGTTATAGTCAGCGCCCGGGCGGACCTGACGATAGAGACGCGGTACGTTTTCCAGGTTGTGGTTAAACACATCTGGCGGCGTCGCGGTCAGGATATCCAGCGCGCGGTCCATACGGCCGCGGAAGTCTGGCACCAGCGTCTCGATTTTGATGTTTGGGCTTTTCTCGCGAATGGCCGTAATACAGTCAGCGAAGTGCTGCGCTCCGCCGTCGCGCAGATCGTCACGGTCAACGGACGTGATAACCACGTAACGCAGCGCCATGTCGGCGATGGTCTGCGCCAGCTTCTGGGGTTCGTTAGCATCAGGTGCGACCGGACGGCCATGAGCAACATCGCAGAACGGGCAGCGGCGGGTACAGATAGCACCCAGAATCATAAACGTCGCGGTACCGTGATTGAAACATTCAGCAAGGTTCGGACAAGAGGCTTCTTCACAAACGGAGTGAAGGTCATTCTTGCGCATCGCCGCTTTGATCCCCTGGATTCGCGAAGAGTCGGCCGGAAGTTTGATTTTCATCCATTCCGGTTTTCTTAACAGCGCCTCGCGCTCTGTAGCCACGTTTTTAACCGGGATAAGGGCCATTTTATCGGCATCGCGGTATTTAACACCGCGTTCCATCACAATGGGTTTACTCATAGCGTGCGTGTTCCAGTTGCGAATATCGAAGGAAAGCGTTTCAATTCAAGGGAATGTTGTATTTATCAACTATTTTTGAACGAACGACAGGCAGTATATCATTGAAACGGTCGTTAAAGCAGCCTGCCAGATCGCCAATTTGTAAAATAGTTGTTGTTTTGTGCCTTTTGCCCTGTCTGTCGCAGGGGCTTATGCTGGCTCAACCTGTCAGAAGGCCTGACGGATAATGCGGATGACGTTTTCCAGAACCGGATCGCGCAAGCTCAGCTTGTTGTAATGCAGTGAAATTTCAATAGATTCCGCATTAAGCTGGCTGAGGGGGATACTGTCCAGCGGCCAGCATTTCCGGAGCAGGCTGTACAGGCGCGATGGCATGATGCACAGCATATCGCTGCTGCCTATCAGGGATGCGGTGGTGAACATATTGTAACTGCTGAAGCTGATCTGACGTTCCGGGAAAATTTCATCAATACGCTGACGAAGGCCATGGTTGGACTGCCCTTCGGTCATGAAAGACGAGTGGTCGTAGTTGCGCAGGTTTTCGATGGTCAGCGGCTCGCTGAGGGCAGGATGCTGCTGACGGCAAACCAGTACCAGGTTATCCGCATAGAGCACATTTTGCCCCAGCGCTCTGGCGCTGAAGCTGCCGCTTTCAATAATCAGGTCCGTCTGGAACTGGGCAAGCTGAACGTCAGGTTCATGGAGAGGCACATTGCGAAGCAGGAGCTGCGGAGCATGCTCTTTTACGGCCTGGAAGATCGCAGGCATGACCAGCACACCCACCGAAGGGGAACAGCCGATGGTGATGGTTCTCTGCTTATCGTAGCTCCCGGTTAAATCCAGTGCGCCCAGAATCGACTCCAGCCCCTGGCTGATGTACTCATGGAGATGCGTGGCGTAGGCCGTCGGCGTTACCCCCTGGCCCTTACGGATAAATAACGGGTCAGGAAATATAGCGCGTAGCTTTTGGATTGACTGGCTTATTGCTGATGGCGTGAGATTAAGAATTTTCGCAGCGTTAACGATACCCTTATGGACATATACTGCCTCAAAAATAGTCAGTAAATTGAGATCAATATTACGTAAAGTCCGAAAAATTTGCGGCTTGTCTTCGCCACCAGGTTCATTCAGTCGTTTGGCTGGTAAATTATTATACTCCACGCTTTCACTCCGTATACATTCACAATATGAATGATAGTTGAATTTATTTATTATGCTTGTAGAGATTCGTAAAGTGTTGGTTTTGTTTCATTTGTTTATCAAAAGCAAACACTTGTGTGATAATTGCTCACGTTACTTATGCCGTGTTTGCCGTGCATGCTGGAGGCTAAATAATATGTAGCGGTAATATTCGGGCGCTTCGAAAATATAGAATCTATGGATTATTGTAAAGTGCAAAAACGGTAAATAGACAGTGGCCCGTCAAATTAGCGAGCCCTGTTGTACGATATATTAAGCAGGGATATATTCGTGCGGGGGATTGTTAAGTAGTGCTAACACGTTCTTCAAAAGCACGGGACGAATCGTGTCTGGCGTAGCGGTTTCTACCCACTGGCGCATTTGCGTCATTTCCATGCCGGCGTAGCCGCAGGGGTTTATGCGCTGGAAAGGCGCGAGATCCATATTAATATTCAAGGCCAGGCCATGGAATGAGCAGCCTTTACGAATACGCAGCCCCAGAGAGCAGATCTTCATTTCCCCAACGTAGACCCCAGGCGCATCGGCCCGCGGATGCGCGTCAATCCCGTATTCCGCCAGCGTATTGACGACTGTCTGTTCCAGTAAGGTAACCAGTTCACGCACGCCGAGCTTTCTGCGCTTCAGATTGAGCAGGACGTACATTACCTGCTGCCCGGGACCATGGTACGTGACCTGACCGCCGCGATCGCTCTGGATAACCGGAATATCGCCCGTCATTAATAAATGTTCTGCTTTTCCCGCCTGACCCTGCGTAAAGACCGGCAGGTGTTCGACCAGCCAGATCTCATCGGGGGTAGTGTCATCGCGTGAATCGGTGAAGTCATGCATAGCCTGGGAGACAGGCTCGTAAGGTTGCAGCCCGAGGTGACGGACCAGAATTTTATCCTGATACAAAACTGCGTCTCCGAAGACGAGGGACAAAAGGTATGTGGGAGTATATCACAGCGGGGAGAGGGGTTACCCGGCAAACCGGGTAACCGCAAAGGGACTACAGCACCATACGAACGATTTCGATATTGCCGAGCTCTTCGTACAGCGTCTCAACCTGCTCAATGTGTGTCGCAGTGATGGTAATAGAAACCGAGTGGTAGTTGCCCTTGCTGCTTGGTTTTACTGACGGAGAGTAGTCACCCGGCGCATGGCGCTGTACCACTTCAACCACCTGATCAACCAGCTCAGGTTTCGCCAGACCCATTACTTTGTAGGTAAATGGGGTAGGGAATTCAAGCAGTTCGTTAAGTTTGGTTTTCATGTCAGCTCCGGCGTAACGTCAAAAAATAATAACTCCCACGTCAGGTGGGAGTTATCAGGATACTTAGTATATGGGGATCAAAATCACACTTTCAAGTGTTCGATTTTTAACCAAACCAGTGGTGGAACATCAATTTAATATAATCAATGATTTTGCCGAAGAAATTGCCTTCAGGAATTTCTTGCAGGACCACCAGCGGGCGCTGATCGATCGTTTTGCCATCCAGCTGGAAGTTGATCGTGCCCACAACCTGATTTTTCTGCAGCGGGGCGTGCAGCTCGGTGCTGTTCAGGACGTAGCTGGCTTTCAGATCCTTCATACGACCGCGCGGAATGGTCAGGTAGAGGTCTTTATCAACGCCGAGAGAAGCACGGTCGTTGTCACCGAACCAGACCGGTTCAGACGCAAACTCTTTGCCTGCTTTCAGTGGATTCACGGTTTCGAAGAAACGGAAGCCCCAGGTCAGCAGCTTCTTGCTTTCTGTTTCACGGCCTTTAAAGGTGCGGCCACCCATCACGGCAGAGATCAGACGCATCTGGCCTTCAGTGGCGGAGGCGACCAGGTTGTAGCCCGCTTTGTCGGTGTGACCCGTTTTGATGCCGTCAACGTTCAGGCTGTTATCCCACAGCAGGCCGTTACGGTTGGTCTGACGGATACCGTTGAAGGTGAACTCTTTCTCTTTATAGATAGAGTACTCATTAGGGACATCGCGGATCAGCGCCTGACCAATCAACGCCATGTCACGTGCCGAGCTGTACTGACCGTCTGCGTCCAGGCCGTGTACGGTCTGGAAATGGCTGTTTTTCAGACCCAGCGCGTTCACGTAGCTGTTCATCAGGCCTACGAAGGCATCCTGACTACCGGCGGCGAAATCGGCCATCGCTACGCAGGCATCGTTACCCGACTGCAGGTTGATACCGCGAATCAGCTGGGAAACAGGAACCTGCATACCCGGTTTCAGGAACATCAGAGAGGAACCCTTAAAGACCGGGTTCCCGGTTGCCCACGCATCGTTACCGATGGTGACCAGATCCGTTTCTTTGAATTTACCTGCCTTCATCGCCTGGCCGATAACGTAGCTGGTCATCATTTTGGTCAGGCTGGCCGGGTCACGGCGGGCATCGGCATTCTGTTCTGCCAGCACTTTGCCAGAGTTGTAATCGATCAGGATGTAGGATTCCGCGTCGATTTGCGGAACGCCAGGGATCATGGTCTTGATATTCAGGTCATCGGCGTGAGCTGCAGAGAGCGCAGCCGCGCAAAGGGCCGTGGTCAGCGCCATGCGCTGCACAAAACGAGCAGAAAAAGTGGTCTTCATGGTCAGAACTACGACATCCGTGATGGAATTAAAAAAAGTGCCTTACTATAGCAAATGCTATTCAGGCAGGCATCCGACTTTAAGCATGAGTTTGTGAATGTGTTTTACACAAACTGACAATTCGGATACCGCCGGTTAATTATTTCGCAACAGCGATAAATGACTG
Organism: Enterobacter sp. GER_MD16_1505_Eko_090; assembly: GCF_003331015.1. Taxonomy (NCBI): domain Bacteria; kingdom Pseudomonadati; phylum Pseudomonadota; class Gammaproteobacteria; order Enterobacterales; family Enterobacteriaceae; genus Enterobacter; species Enterobacter sp. GER_MD16_1505_Eko_090. The sequence goes on from NZ_PUQF01000001.1 coordinate 335,922, forward strand.
AAGCTGAGCTTCATTCTGCAGACGCTGCTGCAGGGAGGCTGCCTGCGATTTGCTGGCAAACGGCCCCATCTGAATGCGCCAGACAGCACCGTTCTGCTCAACGCGTCCTGGTACGCCAAACTGCTGGCTCAGACGCTGCTGATACTGTTTAGCCCGGGCCTGATCGCTCACAGCACCGACCTGAACCACATAGCTGCCGCTGGCCGCTGTTGGAGCCGCCACCGCGGCACTTTGCGTGGCCGCGGGCGCCGTTACGGGAGCCGACTGGGTCGCTGGTGCAGCAACGGGAGCGGGGGCTGGGGTAGGTTCACTGCCTTCCAGCACGCCCGAGGCTAAGGTCGTCGGTGCGCCAAGAAAGCCGCTGCTCTTTACCGGTGCGCCCGTTGAATCGTCGCTTTGCAGCGTGTCGTTGCTGATTGGGCGTATTTCTCCCCCCGGCTGAGCAGGCTCGGCCGGAGAAGAGACGCTGCCCATTCCCCCGTCAAGATTTGGGCGGTCGGGAAGGGCATAAGTCTGTTTCGCCACCGTCGTACACGCGGTACCCGGCCCGGAGAGGGAGCCATCCTGCGCCACGATAATCGGGTCAATACGGACTTTGGTGTTGTTCGAGGTATTCAGGCGATCGGCAGATGCGCGCGACAGGGAGATCACCCGGTCATTTCCGTACGGGCCGCGGTCGTTGATACGCACGACGATCATGCGGCCGTTTGCCAGGTTGGTGATACGAGCATAGCTCGGGATCGGCAGCGTCGGATGTGCCGCCGTCAGCTGCATGGGGTCGAACGTCTCTCCGGAGGCCGTCAGGTTACTGCCTGGCTCGGCATCATAAATGGCGGCAAAGCCCGCCTGGCTGAAACGGGAAGGATCCTGAACAATTTTATAGCTTTTGCCGTCGCGCTCGTAATCCTGATTGGCACTGGCATTCAGCGGTTCATAAACGGGATCGGCACCGCTGATTTCTACGATCGGGCCATTACACACCGCAGGCTGCGGCGGCGCGACGGTTGCCTGTTGCTGACCATCATCACTAGTACAGGCCGCAAGTAAACTTGCCGCAATGCAGATCCCCAGCCACTGCTTACGCATTCCGATCCCCTTATTTTTATACGCTTTTTGACAACATTTTTCTGTGGGTATGGATCGACATCACGATACCAAACCCGGCCATCAACACGATCAGTGCCGAGCCTCCGTAACTCACCAGCGGCAGCGGTACGCCTACCACCGGCAGAATACCACTCACCATACCAATATTTACGAAGACATAAACGAATAAAATCAGCATCAACCCGCCAGCCATGACGCGACCAAAGGTCGTTTGCGCGCGTGCTGCAATCCACAATCCCCGCATGATCAGCAGAACGTATAGGGCCAGGAGTATTAAGATGCCCACCAGCCCCAGCTCTTCCGCCAGGACGGCAAAGATAAAGTCGGTGTGGCGTTCCGGTAAAAATTCCAGCTGCGACTGCGTGCCGTGCAGCCAGCCTTTACCGCGCAGGCCGCCGGAGCCAATCGCAATCTTGGACTGAATAATATGATAGCCCGCGCCCAGCGGATCGGTTTCCGGATCGAGCAGCATCATGACGCGCTGGCGCTGGTAATCGTGCATCAGGAAGAACCAGAGAATAGGGATGAACGCCGCAATCAGCACTACCGCGATACCAATCAGGCGCCAGCTCAGGCCCGACAGGAACAGGACAAACAGGCCGGAGAGGGCGATGAGGATAGAGGTACCCAGGTCAGGCTGTGCCGCAACCAGCAGCGTTGGCAGGAAAATCAGCACCAGCGCGATGGCGGTATTCTTCAGCGACGGCGGGCAGACGTCGCGGTTGATAAAGCGTGCCACCATTAAGGGCACGGCGATTTTGGCAATTTCCGAAGGCTGAAAGCGGACAATGCCCAAATCCAGCCAGCGTTGCGCCCCTTTTGAAATGGCGCCAAACGCATCGACCGCAACCAGCAAAATAATACAGAAGATGTAGAGGTAGGGCGCCCAGCCTTCGTAGACGCGCGGCGGGATCTGCGCCATCACCACCATAATGATCAGGCCCATGGCGATCTGGCCGATTTTGCGCTCCATCATCCCGATGTCCTGGCCGCTGGCGCTCCAGATAACCAGCGCGCTGTAAACCAGCAGAGCCAGCAGGATCAGCAGCATGGCTGGGTCGATGTGGATTTTGTCCCACAGCGATTTTTTGTTTGGATTATCCGTCATGATTATTGGTCCTCCGCCGCAGCGGCGGCCGGGTTTTCAGCCGGCAGTTCGGTGTTGTTATCACCCAGCATAATGTGGTCAAGGATCTGGCGCATGATGGTCCCTACTGCAGGCCCGGCACCGCCGTTCTCCAGAATCATCGCCACCGCGACCTGCGGGTTGTCATAAGGGGCAAACGCCGTCATCAGCTTGTGGTCACGCAGACGTTCGGCAATGCGGTGCGCGTTATAGGTTTCGTTGGCTTTCAGGCCAAAGACTTGCGCAGTACCGGACTTCGCCGCCACTTTGTACGGCGTACCGGCGAAATACTTGTGTGCGGTACCGTTCGGGCGGTTTGCCACGCCGTACATACCGTCTTTTGCGATTTCCCAGAAGCCGGAATGAATGTCACCCACCGGCGCTTCGTGCGGCTGGTTCCACGGCACTTTTTTGCCGTCTTCAACCGTACTCTGCAGCAGGTGAGGCACTTTCACCACGCCGTCATTGATGAGGATCATCATGGCTTTGTTCATCTGAAGCGGCGTTGCCGTCCAGTACCCCTGACCGATACCCACCGGAATGGTGTCGCCCTGATACCACGGTTTTTTAAAGCGCTTCAGCTTCCATTCGCGCGTCGGCATGTTGCCGGAGCGTTCTTCCGCAAGGTCAACGCCGGTGTAGTGTCCGTAGCCGAATTTGCTCATCCACTCTGACAGGCGGTCGATCCCCATGTCATATGCCACCTGATAGAAGAAGGTATCCGCAGACTCCTCCAGCGATTTGGTGACGTTCAGATGACCGTGGCCCCATTTTTTCCAGTCGCGATAGCGCTTTTCTGAACCGGGCAGCTGCCACCAGCCCGGGTCAAACAGGCTGGTATTGCGGTTAATGACGCCAGCGCTCAGTGCCGAGACCGCCACGTACGGTTTAACCGTGGATGCCGGCGGGTAAACCCCTTGCGTCGCGCGGTTCACCAGCGGCGTGTTGGGGTCATTCAGCAGACCGGAGTAGTCTTTACTGGAAATGCCGTCAACAAACAGGTTCGGGTCATAGCTTGGCATAGACACCATCGCCAGGATGCCGCCGGTGCGGGGATCGGTGACCACAACGGCTGCGCGGCTGCCCGCCAGCAGGGTTTCAATATACTGCTGCAGCTTAAGGTCGAGGGTCAGATAGACGTCATGCCCCGCCTGAGGCGGCACTTCTTTAAGCTGGCGAATCACGCGGCCACGGTTGTTAACCTCAACCTCTTCATAGCCGGTTTGCCCGTGCAGGACATCTTCGTAGTAGCGTTCAATACCGAGCTTACCGATGTCGTGCGTTGCGGCGTAGTTCGCCAACTTGCCGTCTTTATCGAGGCGGTCGACGTCTTTGTCGTTAATCTTGGAGACGTAGCCAATCACATGCGTCAGCGCGGAGCCGTAGGGGTAGTAGCGACGCTTGTACCCCTTTACTTCCACGCCGGGGAAACGGTACTGATTCACCGCAAAGCGGGCCACCTGGACTTCCGTCAGGTTGGTTTTAACCGGGATGGAGGTGAATCGGTGTGAGCGGGCGCGCTCTTTTTTGAAGGCGGCGATATCGTCGTCGTTAAGGTCGACAACGCTTTTCAGCGCTTCCAGCGTATCCTGAACATTATCGACTTTTTCCGGCATCATCTCGATTTGATAGATGGTGCGGTTTAACGCCAGCGGGGTGCCGTTGCGATCGTAAATAATGCCGCGGCTGGGCGCGATAGGCACCAGCTTGATACGGTTTTCGTTGGAACGCGTCTGGTAGTCGGTAAAACGGACAATTTGCAGATTATAAAGGTTGGCGATCAGCACGCCGGTAAGCAGCAAAATCCCGATGAAGGCGACCAGCGCCCGGCGCACAAACAGCGCGGACTCAGCCGTATAGTCGCGAAAAGAATTCTGTAGTTTCATCCGCTGCTTAATCTACCCTGGTCAGTCATTACTCGCGGTGATAGGGGTGGTTGGTAGTAATGCTCCACGCGCGATACAGGCTTTCTGCCACCAGTACCCGAACGAGCGGGTGGGGAAGCGTCAGCGCGGAGAGGGACCAACTTTGTTCTGCTGCCGCTTTGCAGGCAGGGGATAACCCTTCGGGTCCGCCAATCAACAGACTGACGTCACGGCCATCCTGCTTCCAGCGCTCTAGTTCGTGCGCCAGCTGCGGCGTATCCCAGGGTTTTCCTGGAATATCGAGGGTGACGATGCGGTTTTTGCCAGCGGCAGCCAGCATCAGTTCGCCCTCTTTATCGAGAATACGTTTGATATCGGCGTTCTTGCCGCGCTTACCGGCGGGGATTTCCACCAGTTCGAACGGCATGTCTTTTGGAAAACGACGCAGATATTCAGTAAAACCGGTTTGTACCCAGTCCGGCATTTTGGTGCCGACGGCGACCAGCTGCAACTTCACGCATTAACCCCAGAGTTTTTCCAGCTCATACAGGCGACGGCTCTCTTCCTGCATGACGTGGACAATCACATCGCCGAGATCGACAACCACCCAGTCAGCCGTCGCTTCACCTTCAACGCCGAGCGGCAACAGCCCTGCAGCACGTGATTCCTGTACCACGTGATCGGCAATTGAAACAACATGACGTGTGGACGTACCGGTGCAGATGATCATGCAGTCGGTAATACTGGATTTACCCTTAACGTCGATAGCGATGATGTCCTGACCTTTCAGGTCATCAATTTTGTCAATAACAAAATCCTGGAGTGCTTTACCCTGCAAGTTTTCCCCCTGGGGTGAATGAGATTGTAAAACGTTGAATTCGTAGCCAGACAGTATACCTGAACTCATGCCTGTGTCGGGACAAAAGTCTCCGGTCGGGCTTTTGAAGGCGGGTATCATCCCACCCTCTGCCTGAGATTGCATCGCCATTTTTGTAAAACAATTTCTGTAAAGCAATCATCGGCGGGAAAGTCTGGCAGCGGAGAATAACAGTATGGCTTACCCTGTCAAGGCAGGATAAACAATAAGCCGCTTTTTATGCCCTCCGGCTATTCATCTGCGCTTTTCTGATACAAACCATGCGTATGGATATAGGCCAGCACCGGTGCGGGGAGCAGATCGTCACACGCTAAACCCTGCTGTAAGCGCTCGCGAATGAGGGTTGCAGAGATATCGAACCACGGCGTTTCCGCCAGATAAATCTTCCCGGCAGGCTGATTGTGGAGATCTTCAACATTGGCGGTGAGATGATCTTCCAGCCACTGCTGGTACTGCGCTTCGCGCATGGTCAGCGGATAGCCAGGACGGCGGCAGACGAGCAGGTGGCTGTTCTCCAGGATGGTTTCATATTTATGCCATGTGGGGAAGTTCAGCAGGGAGTCCTGTCCGATGATAAAAGCCAGCGGCTGGTCTGGACCTTGTTCTGCGCGCCATTCCTGAAGCGTCTGCGAGGTCCAGGAGGGCGTATCGCGACGCAGCTCACGCTCGTCAAGCCGGAAGAGCGGCTTATCTGCGATGGCCAGGGCAAGCATCTCTTTTCGCTGCTCGCTGGTCGCCTCGGGCTGTGGACGGTGGGGCGGGACATTATTCGGCATGATGGTAACGCGCTGAAGGCCGATCAGATTCGCCAGAATTTCAACCGGCTTCAGATGCCCGTAGTGTACCGGGTCGAAGGTGCCGCCATACAGGGCCTGTAAAGAGTGCATACTATCCATCAATAAAAACGTCTGCCAGCGCCTTGTGGCAGAGCAGCAGGGAAAGGCTTTCCAGCTCTGCCCAGACCGACTGGCCGTAATCTTGTTTTAACGTGAGTTCGGCGCGCATCAGAAGCTGTACCGCCTGGCGAAGCTGTTCATGACTCAGACGGTTGATGGCCTCGGAAGTCAAAGCCCGGCGATTTTGCCACACCCGGTGTTTATCAAACAGCGAACGCAAAGGCGTATGGGCAGACTGACGCTTGAGCGAAATCAGCAGCAGCAGTTCGCGCTGCAGCGTACGCAGCAGAATGACCGGTTCGCTCCCTTCGAGGCGCAGCTGCTGCAGAATATGCAGGGCGCGTTTACTTTTTGCCGACAGCAGCGCGTCCACCCAGTGGAACGGCGTGAAGTGCGCCGCGTCGTTAACGGCCTGCTCGACGCGCGGCAAGGTCAGCTTGCCGTCCGGCCAGAGCAGGGAGAGTCTGTCCAGCGCCTGCGCCAGGGCCAGCAGGTTACCTTCATAGCAGTAGCAGAGCAGCTGGTTCGCCGCATCATCCAGCTGAAGGTTGTGCTGTTTCGCTCTCGCGGCGACCCATTTAGGCAGATGTGCCTGCTCAGGCGTCTGACAGGTGACCAACACCGCGTGGGGCGTGAGTTGGGTAAACCAGGCCGCGTTTTCCTGCGCTTTGGTCAGCTTGTTGCCACGCACAATCAGGATCAGATCGCTGTGTAAGAGGCTGACCAGCGTAGCGAGCTGCTCGTTCATCGCCGCGTTAGGCCCGTTTTCCGGCAGCAGGATCTGAATCGTCTGGCGTGATGCGAACAGGCTCATCGCCTGACAGAGCGAGAAGAGGGCGTTCCAGTCGGTATTGTTATCCAACTGGACGGTGTGGTGTTCATCAAAGCCCTGCGCGGCGGCGACATGCCGCACGGCATCCAGGCTTTCCTGAAGTAATAACGGATCGTTTCCAAGAAGCAGATACGCCGCGCGCAGCCCTTCATTGAGCTGCGCGCGGAGTTGTTCAGGATACAGCCTGATCATCATTTACCCAGAGAGTTAGCAGCAGGAAGCGTGCCATCAACCGGTTTATCAACAATGTCAGATCCTTGTTTGGTTGACGCTGCAATACTTGGCAGTTTACGGATCAGCTGTTCCGCCGCCTTGTCATACATTTCGTTGATGATAATCTGCTGTTCGGCATCTTTTGCCAGCGCCGTCTGCGGGTTATCGAAGAACGAACGGTACACTTTCGTGCTGATCGGATAGATGTCTTTACCCGGGATCAGAACTGCCGCGTTGACCGTCAACACCATTTGATACTCTGCGGTACGGCCATCCTGGAAGATAGACGCAGTGTCTCTCGACAGACCACTTCCTGTCACACGCAGAGACGGTACATCCTGACGCAGCGTCTGTTTCTCAACAAGCTCAACGCCGTTCAGACGCAGCTGATTGCGAATTGCCCGGCTGAGTGGACCGTTCGGATCCCCGGAATCAAAGATCATGGTTTTCATCTGAGCAGGCACCGCCGTGGTATTGCGCAGGTGCCAGCCGCAGCCAGCGGTGACAAGCACCGCCAGAGATAAGAGTATTGTTGCCAGTTGTCGCACGTTTCCTCCCGCGCTTAGCCAACGACCAGATTCAGCAGTTTACCAGGTACGTAGATCACTTTACGTACGGTAACGCCCTCAAGATATTTAGCGACCAGTGGTTCCTGGCCCGCGCGCTCGCGAACCTGTTCTTCGGTTGCATCGACCGCCACGGTAATTTTACCGCGGACTTTACCGTTCACCTGGACCACGACCAGCGTGGTGTTTTCCACCATCGCGGCTTCGTCAGCCTGCGGCCACGGCGCGTTGTCGATATCGCCTTCGCCTTTCAGCTCCTGCCACAGGGTAAAGCTAACGTGCGGCGTGAACGGGTTCAGCATGCGAACGACGGCCAGCAGCGCTTCACGCATTAAGGCACGATCCTGCTCGCCGTCCTGCGGGGCTTTCGCCAGCTTGTTCATCAGTTCCATAATAGCCGCAATTGCGGTATTGAAGGTCTGACGACGACCAATATCATCGGTCACTTTCGCAATGGTTTTATGAACGTCACGACGCAGCGCCTGCTGATCTTCAGTCAGGGCAGCAGCGTTCAGCGCCGGGGCATCGCCCAGTGAGGTGTGCTCGTAAACCAGCTTCCAGACGCGTTTCAGGAAGCGGTTTGCGCCTTCCACGCCAGACTCCTGCCATTCCAGCGTCATGTCTGCCGGAGAGGCAAACATCATGAACAGACGCACGGTATCCGCACCATAACGCTCAACCATCACCTGCGGGTCGATACCGTTGTTTTTCGACTTGGACATTTTGCTCATGCCGGTGTAGACCAGCTCGTGACCTTCAGCGTCTTTCGCCTTCACGATACGGCCCTTCTCGTCGCGCTCAACGATCGCGTCAACCGGAGATACCCAGTTACGCTCGCCGTTTGCCCCGACGTAATAGAAGGCATCCGCCAGCACCATGCCCTGGCACAGCAGCTGTTTTGCAGGTTCGTCAGAGTTCACCATGCCCGCATCGCGCATCAGCTTGTGGAAGAAGCGGAAGTAGAGCAGGTGCATGATGGCGTGTTCGATACCACCGATGTAGATATCTACCGGCAGCCAGTAGTTCGCTGCTTTGGAATCCAGCATGCCGTCCTGATACTGCGGACAGGTGTAGCGAGCATAGTACCAGGACGACTCCATAAAGGTGTCAAAGGTGTCGGTTTCGCGCAGCGCGGGCTGACCGTTGACGGTGGTTTTTGCCCACTCAGGATCGGCTTTGATCGGGCTGGTGATACCGTCCATGACCACGTCTTCCGGCAGGATCACCGGCAGCTGATCTTCCGGCGTTGGCATCACGGTGCCATCTTCCAGCGTCACCATTGGAATTGGCGCACCCCAGTAACGCTGACGGGAAACGCCCCAGTCGCGCAGACGGAAGTTAACTTTACGCTCGCCCACGCCAAGGGAGGCCAGCTTGTCGGCGATAGCGTTGAAGCCCTCTTCGAAGCTCAGACCGTTAAACTCGCCGGAGTTGAACAAGGTCCCTTTTTCGGTCAGCGCTTGTTCGGACAGGTCTGGTTCAGAACCGTCAGCCGTCAGAATAACAGGCTTGATGGTCAGGCCATATTTAGTGGCAAATTCATAGTCGCGCTGGTCGTGACCTGGAACAGCCATCACGGCGCCTGTGCCGTATTCCATCAGTACGAAGTTGGCGGCCCAGACAGGGATCGCTTCGCCCGTCAGTGGGTGAATGGCCTTAAAGCCGGTATCAACCCCTTTTTTCTCCATCGTTGCCATATCGGCTTCTGCCACTTTCGTGTTGCGGCACTCGTCGATGAAGGTAGCCAGTTCCGGATTGTTTTCTGCCGCTTTCTGCGCCAGCGGGTGACCTGCGGCCACGGCCAGGTAGGTCGCGCCCATGAAGGTGTCCGGACGGGTGGTGTAGACGGTCAGGGTCTGGTCGTAGTTCTCAACGTTGAAGGTAATTTCCACGCCTTCAGAACGGCCGATCCAGTTGCGCTGCATGGTCTTAACGGTATCTGGCCAGTGGTCCAGATTATCCAGATCGTTCAGCAGCTCATCAGCGTAAGCGGTGATTTTAATAAACCACTGCGGGATCTCTTTACGCTCTACTTTAGTATCACAGCGCCAGCAGCAGCCATCGATAACCTGTTCGTTCGCGAGAACGGTCTGGTCATTCGGGCACCAGTTAACGGCAGAGGTCTTCTTGTACACCAGGCCTTTTTTGTACAGCTCGGTGAAGAATTTCTGTTCCCAGCGGTAGTATTCCGGGGTACAGGTTGCCAGCTCGCGGCTCCAGTCATAGCCAAAGCCCAGCATTTTGAGCTGGTTTTTCATGTACGCGATGTTGTCGTACGTCCACGGTGCCGGCGCCGTATTGTTTTTGACCGCCGCGCCTTCCGCAGGCAGACCGAACGCATCCCAACCGATGGGTTGCAGAACGTTTTTGCCCAGCATGCGCTGGTAGCGCGCAATCACATCACCGATGGTGTAGTTACGCACGTGGCCCATGTGTAGTCGACCAGAAGGATAGGGAAGCATCGACAGGCAGTAATACTTCTCTTTGCTCTCGTCTTCGGTTACTTCAAAGGTGCGCTTCTCGTCCCAGTGTTGCTGGACTTTTGATTCTATCTCTTCCGGGCGGTATTGCTCTTGCATGGCAGCCAGTGGTCCTGTGTTCAATACAGCTACAAATGTAGCCAATGGATGTGGTAATTCAGATCCGCATAGCATAGCCCAAACGCCCGCGTCAAAACAGCCTTTCGCACAAATGCGCTTTGCAGGAATTTACCGGGTCTGTGCTTCACCTGACAAAGCGGCGCTGAAATAAGGTCTATTATTAGAAATAGTTACTGACCCGGGAGGCAAAATGATGAACAAGGTTGCTCAATTTTACCGCGAACTGGTGGCGACACTGACGGAACGGCTGCGTAACGGCGAGCGTGATATCGACGCGCTGGTGGAGCAGGCGCGTGCCCGCGTGTCGCAAACGGGTGAGTTAACGCGAACCGAAGTGGAAGAGGTGACCCGCGCCGTGCGTCGCGATCTGGAAGAGTTCGCGCGCAGCTACCAGGAAAGCCAGGAGGAGGTCACGGACAGCGTTTTCATGCGGGTGATCAAAGAGAGCCTGTGGCAGGAGCTGGCCGATATCACGGATAAAACGCAGCTGGAGTGGCGTGAAGTCTTTCAGGATTTAAACCACCACGGTGTGTACCACAGCGGTGAAGTGGTCGGGCTGGGAAATCTGGTGTGCGAGAATTGCCACCATCATATTGCGGTGTATACGCCGGAGGTCCTGTCGCTGTGTCCGAAATGCGGCCACGATCAGTTCCAGCGTCGGCCGTTTGAGCCCTAGGTAAAAGCACAGGTTTGCGCCCTCTCCCCGTGGGAGAGGGCCGGGGTGAGGGCATCAGGCCGCAGAGTAGTAAGCCAGTCTCTCCGCCAGCAAATCCACAAACGCCTCACGGTCAATATCCACCATCACCGTGGTATTCGGTTTATTCCCCGTCAGCGAGTAGTAGTCCACCACCGTCATCCCCTGGGTGTATTTCCCCTGCGTTTCGACGCCAACCCACCTGTGGACTGTGGTAAACATCTCCGGTTTTAACAGCCAGGCAATGGTGCACGGATCGTGCAGCGGCGCGCCGTGGAATCCCCATTTCTCGGCTTTGTGATACTCCATAAAGAAGTCGAGCAGCTCAGCCACGGTTGTCGCGACCGGATTGCCAACGGAGCGGAAGCGCTCAATGTCGCCTGCCATAATCTGCGCGCGATGCGTCACGTCCAGCCCTGCCATCACAACTGGCAGGCCCGACTGGAAGACGATTTCCGCTGCTTCCGGATCGACAAAAATGTTGAACTCTGCGGAAGGCGTCCAGTTTCCCAGGCCCATAGCCCCGCCCATGATGACGATACGAGCGATTTTGCTGTGCAGTTCAGGATGGCTGTTCAGCAGCAGCGCGACGTTGGTTTGCGGTCCCGTTGCCACCAGGGTGACGGGTTCCGCGCTCTCGCGCAGCACCTTTGCCATCAGCTCCACGGCGGTGCAGCTTTGCGGCGTGAAGCCAGGTTCCGGCAGCGCCGGACCGTCCAGCCCGCTTTCGCCATGCACGTTATCCGCAATAATTAATTCACGCATCAGGGGCTTGAGGGCGCCGCCGGCGACAGGAATATCCGTGCGCTTGAGCAGCGTCAGCATGCGCAAAACGTTACGCAGGGTTTTATCCGGCGTCTGGTTTCCGGCAGAAGAGGTGACGGCTTTGACGTCGAGCTCGGGGGAGGCAAGTGCAAGGACGAGCGCGATCGCGTCATCATGACCCGGGTCGCAATCGAAAATTATAGGTTGTGCCATAGCGTTCTCCATTCATAGCGTTATTTTGTGACAAGGTTAACGCTGCAATGGGGCACGGACGAGAAGAAGTGAGCGAAAGCGTGAGGCAGTGCGCAATCCGCAGATTGCGCACCGAGAAGATTAGTGCAGGATTTTCGCGAGGAAATCTTTCGCACGTTCCGATTTCGGGTTGGCGAAGAACTCCTCTTTCGGGGAATCTTCGACAATTTTCCCTTCGTCCATGAAGATCACGCGGTTGGCCACCTTGCGGGCGAAGCCCATTTCGTGGGTCACCACCATCATGGTCATCCCTTCGTGCGCCAGTTCGACCATCACGTCCAGCACTTCGTTGATCATCTCCGGATCGAGCGCCGATGTGGGCTCGTCAAACAGCATGGCAACCGGATCCATGCACAGCGCACGGGCGATCGCCACACGCTGCTGCTGGCCGCCAGAAAGCTGCGCCGGGAACTTATCGGCATGCGCAGAGAGGCCAACGCGTTCCAGGAGCTTCAGGCCTTTCTCGCGCGACGCTTTTTTATCACGCTTGAGCACTTTCACCTGGGCCAGCGTCAGGTTCTCAATAATGGAGAGGTGAGGGAACAGCTCAAAATGCTGGAACACCATACCAACGTGAGAGCGAAGCTGGGCAAGATTGGTTTTCTTGTCGTTGACTTTGGTACCGTTGACGACGATCTCGCCCTGCTGGACCGGCTCCAGACCATTGACGGTTTTGATCAGCGTCGATTTACCGGAACCGGACGGTCCGCACACCACTACCACGTCGCCTTTTTTCACTTCGGTGGAGCAGTCGGTCAGCACCTGAAAGTGCCCATACCATTTAGAAACATTTTTCAGGGAAATCATTGTACCGTCCTTTTCTTCAGCCAGCTGACCAACAGCGACGCGCTTAAACTAATCACAAAATAGACCGCTCCCGCAAAGAGCACCATCTCAACCTGCGTACCATCACGCTCACCGATGGTGGACGCGGTACGGAAGAAGTCTGCCAGGCTCAGCACGTAGACCAGGGACGTATCCTGGAACAGCACAATTCCCTGGGTCAGCAGGAGCGGAACCATGGCGCGAAACGCCTGCGGCAGAATAATGAGCTGCATGGACTGCCAGTGCGTCATCCCCAGCGCCAGCGCGGCGCTGGATTGCCCGCGGGAGATACTCTGAATGCCTGCACGGATAATCTCAGAGTAGTAAGCGGCCTCAAACATTGAGAACGCCACCATCGCCGAGATCAGACGGATATCGGTTTTCGGCGACAGCCCCAGCACGTTTTGCAGGAAGCCGGGCACGATCAGGTAAAACCACAGCAGCACCATTACCAGCGGGATGGAACGGAACACGTTAACGTAGGCGGTTGCAAACCAGGCGAGCGGCTTAAAGCTCGACAGGCGCATAACGGCCAGCAGGGTGCCCCAGACAATACCGACGATGATGGCAATGACGGTGATTTTTAAGGTAATCATCAGTCCATCAAGCAGGTAAGGCATGGATGGAACGATAGAACTCCAGTCAAATTCGTACATTATTTGCCCCCCATGTTGCCCGGCAGGCGAATTTTGCGTTCAACCAGGTTCATCACCAGCATGATGAAAGCGTTAATCAGAACGTAGGCGAGCGTGATCGCGGTGAAGGATTCCCACGCGTGAGCGGAGTAATCCAGCAGCTTGCCCGCCTGCGCGGCCATATCGACCAGGCCGATGGTCGAGGCGATGGCCGAGTTTTTCACCAGGTTCATCATCTCGGAGGTCATCGGCGGAACGATGACGCGGTAGGCGTTAGGCAGCAGCACGTAGCGGTAGGTCTGTGGCAGGGTTAACCCCATCGCCAGACCCGCATTTTTTTGTCCGCGGGGTAATGACTGAATGGCGGCACGCACCTGCTCGCAAACGCGCGCAGCGGTAAACAGCCCCAGACACATCATGGAGGAGACAAAGAACTGCACATTCGGATCCAGTTCCGACTTGAACCACATGCCAATATTTTCCGGCAGCAGTTCCGGTATAACCAGATACCAGGTAAAGAACTGCACGATCAGCGGAACGTTACGGAACAGTTCCACGTACAGGGTGCCGAGTGTTGAAAGAAAACGGTTAGGGACGGTGCGCAGAATACCGAACAGAGAACCGACAAGAAACGCGATGATCCACGCCGTTATCGATAATGCCACGGTGACCTGAAAGCCGCTCCACAGCCAGCCAAGATAGGTGGTGTTGCCGAACGGGGCTTGTTGCAGGAATATGCCCCAGTTCCAGTCGATTGACATAATAAACTCCAGAAAAAAAAGGGTAGCAGCGCTACCCTCGAAGATTGGTGAGAAGCTCATTTTTCGCGCTGAGTGGGGAACGACCACTCAACGTATAGTCTGTCCATGCTTCCCGACAATCGAGAGGGCAGGAGATCCCGCCCCTGTTGTTCTAATTAGTTAAGAGCCTTGTCATTTGGAGATTTGAACAGCGCTTTCATGTCGTCTGACAGTTCAAAATTCATGTTCAGGTTTTTTGGTGGAATCGGGTTCTTGAACCATTTGTCGAACCATTTTTCCGCTTCGCCTGAGGTCTGCACCTGGGCGATGGTGTCATCGATCAGCTTTTTGAACTGCGGATCGTCTTTACGCAGCATACAGCCGTAGGCTTCTTTCGACTGCGCGGTACCGACGATATCCCAGTTGTCTGGTTTCTTCGCTTTCGCACGCTCGCCTGCCAGCAGGGCGTCGTCCATCATAAACGCGACGGCACGACCGCTTTCCAGGGTACGGAAGGAGTCGCCATGGTCTTTCGCGCTGATGATGCGCATATCCATTTTCTTCTCGTCGTTCAGCTTGTGCAGCAGCACTTCAGACGTGGTCCCGGAGGTGACAACGACCGCTTTCCCTTTCAGGTCAGAGAAGTCTTTGATCTCACCGCCTTTCTTCGTCAGCAGGCGGGTGCCCACAACAAAGATGGTGTCGGAGAAGGCAGCCTGCTTCTGACGCTCGAGGTTGTTGGTGGTGGAGCCACACTCGAAGTCAAAGGTGCCGTTTTGCAGCAGCGGAATACGGTTCTGTGAAGTGATGGGGATCAGCTTCACCTGCAGGTCAGGTTTGTTCAGCTTTTTCTTCACAGCTTCAACGATGGCGTTGGAGTAATCCTGTGAATAGCCCACGACTTTTTGCGTGTTGTCGTAGTAAGAGAACGGGACAGAAGATTCACGGTGGCCGACCACGATAACGCCGTTTTTGGCAATCTTGTCGAGAGTGCTGCCTGCTGCCGGAGCGTCTTCAGCGTGAACCACGCCTGCGGACATCCCCATAACCAGCATTGCTGTGGCCAGTTTACGTAATTGCATACCCAACTCCTTTTTTATCAGCGCCAGTGACGCATTGATACCCATTGTGATGTTGTTATATCTCGCGCAATGCGAGTGCAGTGTTATGCAAGCTTGTTAACATTTAGTCTGGCTTAATGTAAAGATTTTGCTGCGTTATTGTTTATTTTTGCGAAGCACGCCGCACCATTCAGAGGCAAATATCTCCCGTTGCACCGTTTCGGTGCTACCGATGATCTACGCTGGTGCGACAAAGTTGCACAGTAAGCCAAACAGCGTTTACCTGAATAAACAAAGCAATAGGCGTGCCAGAATTGAAGTCTGGAGGGAATTGTCGGGTGGCGCTGACGCTTACCCGACCTACAAAAGCGAAACAGTAGGCCGGGTAAGCGTCAGCGCCACCCGGCAGGAAGAGGAGGGATTATCGACGACGCTGGCGCAGACTCATCAGCACCGCGCCAAAGCCGAACAGCGCGGTCAGGATCCACAGCGGCCAGTTGCCGGTGCGGGCGTACGGCGTCAGCCCGGTGGTAGGAGTGACGTTGGTGGTCAGCACTTCTCGGGTGAACTGCGGGATCATGGCCTGGATTTCACCCTGCGGACCAATCACGGCGGTGATGCCGTTGTTGGTGCTGCGCAGCAGCGGACGGGCCAGCTCCAGGGAGCGCATGCGTGCCATCTGGAAGTGCTGCCACGGGCCGATTGATTTACCAAACCAGGCATCGTTAGAGATGGTCAGCAGATAGTCCGTATCCGGGCGGAAGTTATCGCGCACCTGCTCGCCTAAGATAATTTCGTAGCAGATGGCCGCCGTCAGGGCTGCGCCGTGCGCGTGCAGCTGAGGCTGAACGTACGGTCCGCGGCTGAAGGAGGACATCGGCAGATCGAAGAACGGGGCCAGCGGGCGAAGAATTGACTCCAGCGGCACAAATTCACCAAACGGCACCAGGTGGTTCTTGTTGTACCGGTCAGTGGAGTGGTAGCTGTATTCGCTGTCTTTGCCGAGCGTAATGATGGTGTTGTAGGTGTCGTAGCGGTTCTGCTGATTCAGACGCGCATCGACAATCCCGGTGATCAGCGTACTGCCACGCGAGAGCAGCAGGTCGTTCATCATGTTGAGGAACGGCTGCTGGTTGATCTCCAGATCGGGAATAGCAGACTCCGGCCAGATAATCAGCTGCGATTTACCCATCACCTCTTCGGTGGCGTTGGCGTAGATCTTCAGCGTATTCAGCAGTTCTTTCTCGTCCCACTTCATCGACTGCGGGATATTCCCCTGCACCATGGAGACCTGCATGGCGCGCGCGGGCTCCGGCGTGAACCACTGGATATAGCGCAGCGGGAAGGGCAGGGCGAACAGCACCAGCGCCACAGCCAGCGGTTTCCAGCATCGTGAAACCAGCGCTAATACCAGCAGGCCGCTAACGACCATCAGCAGGAAGTTAATGGCCTCAACGCCCATGACCGGCGCCAGGCCTTTCAGCGGGCCGTCAATCTGACTGTAGCCGAACTGCAGCCACGGGAAGCCGGTCAGCACCCAGCCGCGCAGGAATTCCGTGATCTGCCAGACCACCGGCGCGGCAATGGCGACGCGCAGCCAGGTGGTTTTGGGCCACAGGCGAGAAAGGATGCCGGCGAACAGACCTGTATAGAGCGAGAGATACGCGGCGAGCAGTACCACCAGGAAGACGTTTACCGGGCCCGGCATACCGCCAAACTGCGCGATGCTGACGTAGACCCAGTTAATACCTGAGCCAAACAGCCCCAGTCCCCAGAAGTAGCCAATAGCGGCAGCCTGCACCGGACGACGGTTCAGGGTCAACCCCTGAAGCCCCATCAGGGAGAGAATGGCCGCAGGCCAGATATCGTAAGGAGAAAAAGCCAGCGTACCGCTGGCTCCGAGTAACAGCGCCAGCAGCAAACGGACGCGCTGGCGTTCAAGCAATGGGGCAAATGCCATTTACATTAATCTTCCAGTTTTGGCACCGGTGAGTCGTCCGGCGTTCTGACGTGAACCTGTATAATACGTCGGCTGTCGGCCATGGCTACTTTGAACTGGTAACCGTCGATGTCAACGGTCTCTCCGCGCGCCGGGAGGTGGCCAAAGGCCTGCATCACCAGCCCGCCAATGGTATCGACCTCTTCATCGCTGAAGTGGGTCCCGAAGGCGTCGTTGAAGTCCTCAATGGAGGCCAGCGCCCGTACGGTCCAGGTGTGGCGGCTGAGCTGACGGAAGTCGATATCCTCTTCTTCGTCATACTCATCTTCGATTTCGCCCACGATCAGCTCAAGGATATCCTCGATCGTGACCAGACCGGAGACGCCACCAAATTCATCAATAACAATCGCCATGTGGTAACGCTGAGAGCGAAACTCTTTCAGCATCCGATCCACACGTTTACTTTCCGGCACAACCACGGCCTGGCGTAACACTTTTTCCATGCTGAAGGCTTCGGCATCGCTGCGCATAAACGGCAGCAGATCTTTCGCCATCAAAATCCCTTCGATGTGATCTTTGTCTTCGCTGATGACCGGGAAACGCGAGTGGGCGGATTCGATGATGACATCGAGACACTCGTCCAGCGTCTGGTTACGTTTCAGGGTGATCATCTGCGAGCGGGGAATCATGATATCGCGAACGCGCTGGTCGGCGATGTCCATAACCCCTTCGAGCATTTCGCGCGTATCTTCGTCGATTAGGTCGTTTTGCCCGGAATCACGAATCAGCTCCAGCAGTTCATCACGGTTTTTCGGTTCGCCGTGGAAAAGCTGGTTCAGAATGAGGGAGAAAAATCCCTTTTTACTGGTTGTCGTGTCGCTACTGTGTGAATTGTCGTCGCTCATGGCGTTTGTTAAGGGTTCTCTTGTTAGTTCAATGTTTACCGCCACGCGATGTCCTTTCGTGGCGGCAGGGGAGTCAGTCCGGTGACTGACTATTCTTTCTCGGCAATGTACGGATCCTCATAGCCCAGAGCAAGCATTATCTCTGTCTCGAGGGACTCCATCTCTTCCGCTTCGTCGTCTTCAATATGATCGTAGCCGAGCAGATGCAGGCTGCCGTGTACCACCATGTGCGCCCAGTGGGCTTCAAGAGGTTTCTGCTGCTCTTTGGCTTCCTGTTCAACCACCTGGCGGCAGATGATCAGATCGCCCAACAGCGGCATCTCGATGCCCGGCGGGGCTTCGAACGGGAAAGAGAGCACGTTGGTCGGCTTATCTTTCCCGCGATAGGTCAGGTTAAGCTCATGGCTTTCTGCTTCATCCACCAGGCGAATCGTGACTTCTGATTCTTCCTGAAACTGGGGGATAACGGCATCCAGCCATTTCTGAAACTGTGCCTCATCTGGCATGCCGGAATTGTCTTCACAGGCCAGCTGTAAATCGAGGATCACCTGACTCATTTCTGTTCTTGCTCCTGCGCTTCGCGCTTACGTTCTGCGGCCAGTTCGGCCTTACGCTTCTGATCTGCCTCTTCCCAGGCTTCATAAGCGTTAACGATACGCGCGACCACCGGGTGGCGTACCACGTCTTCACTGTGGAAGAAGTTAAAGCTGATTTCATCGACCTCGGCCAGCACTTCGATGGCGTGGCGCAGGCCCGATTTGGTGCTGCGCGGCAGATCGATCTGCGTGACGTCGCCGGTAATCACCGCTTTCGAGTTAAAGCCAATACGCGTCAGGAACATTTTCATCTGTTCGATGGTGGTGTTCTGGCTCTCGTCGAGAATGATGAACGCATCGTTCAGCGTACGGCCGCGCATGTAGGCGAGCGGGGCCACTTCGATCACGTTACGCTCAATGAGCTTCTCGACCTTCTCAAAGCCCAGCATTTCGAACAGCGCATCGTATAAAGGACGGAGATACGGGTCGACCTTCTGGCTCAGATCGCCAGGCAGGAAGCCCAGTTTTTCACCGGCTTCAACGGCAGGGCGGGTCAGCAGGATACGCCGGATTTCCTGACGCTCCAGCGCATCGACCGCCGCGGCAACGGCCAGATAGGTTTTACCCGTACCCGCCGGCCCCACGCCGAAGGTGATGTCGTGGTCGAGAATATTGGCGATATACTGCGCCTGGTTTGGCGTACGCGGCTTGATGACGCCACGCTTGGTCTTAATGTTGATTGCCTTGCCATAGTCCGGCACGCTCTCCGCGCTCTGCTCAAGCACGCGCGCCTCTTTAATGGCGAGGTGAATCTGCTCCGGTTCGATATCCTGAATTTCGCCGCGCATGGGGGAGGTGTCGACATACAGGCTACGCAGAATGTCCGCAGCGGCGTTGACGCAGATAGGGCGTCCGGTGAGTTTGAAATGATTATCGCGACGATTGATTTCGATACCCAGACGTCGCTCCAGTTGTTTGATGTTGTCATCAAACGGCCCGCACAGGCTCAGCAGGCGAGCGTTGTCTGCTGGCTCAAGGCTAATTTCACGCGTATCTATGTTCAAACTGTTCCTCTTTGATTGATTAACTGACCCGCTGCCACACGGCGCAATAAAACGGTCATTACCGAAATTATTCACGCCACAGAATAAAGGCGCAAGCGTTGCGGAAGATATTGGGGGCGATGAGAGGAAATACAAGGCCTGCCAAAGCGGCAGGCCTGAAGGATTATGGCTGGTAAATCCCAACGCCAGAATCGTTTTCTTTGCGGGTACGCGAGATCACGGATTCCGGTGACTCTGCAATACGCAGGCCCATTTCGTCTTCGGTGCGGACCACTTTCGCGCGCAGCGAGTTGGTCAGCACTTCGACAATCTCGACGTCCACAAATTTACCGATCATATCCGGGGTGCCTTCAAAGTTCACCACGCGGTTATTTTCCGTACGACCAGAGAGTTCCATAATGCTCTTGCGGGAAGTGCCTTCCACCAGAATGCGCTGTACGGTACCGAGCATGCGGCGGCTCCAGGCGTTAGCCTGCTGGTTGATGCGCTCCTGCAGAATATACAGGCGCTGCTTTTTCTCTTCTTCCGGTACATCGTCAACCATATCGGCCGCCGGTGTTCCTGGACGCGCAGAGAAGATGAAGCTGTAGCTGACGTCAAAGTTCACTTCGCCGATGAGCTTCATGGTGCGCTCGAAGTCTTCTGCGGTTTCGCCAGGGAAGCCGACGATAAAGTCGGAGCTAATCTGGATATCCGGACGTGCTTCACGCAGCTTACGGATGGTGGATTTGTACTCCAGCACCGTATGGGGGCGGCCCATCAGGTTCAGCACGCGGTCAGAGCCACACTGAATCGGCAGGTGCAGGAAGCTCACCAGCTCTGGCGTATCGCGATAAACGTCAATGATGTCATCGGTAAATTCCATCGGATGGCTGGTGGTAAAGCGAATGCGGTCGATGCCGTCAATCGCGGCCACCAGACGCAGCAGCTCAGCAAAGCTGCCGGTCGTGCCGTCGTAGTTCTCACCGCGCCAGGCGTTAACGTTCTGGCCCAGCAGGTTCACTTCGCGCACACCCTGCGCGGCAAGCTGCGCGATTTCAAACAGAATGTCATCTGCCGGGCGGCTGACCTCTTCACCACGGGTGTACGGCACCACGCAGTACGTGCAGTATTTGTTGCAGCCTTCCATGATGGAGACGAAGGCGGTCGGGCCATCGGCACGCGGCTCCGGCAGACGGTCAAATTTTTCGATTTCCGGGAAGCTGACGTCAACGACCGGGCTACGGTTGCCACGAACCTGATTGATCATCTCAGGCAGACGGTGCAGGGTCTGAGGGCCAAAGACAATGTCCACATACGGGGCTCTCTGGCGGATCAGCTTGCCTTCCTGCGACGCGACGCAGCCGCCCACGCCGATGATCAGGTCCGGATTTTTTCGTTTGAGAAGTTTCCAGCGGCCTAACACGTGAAAGACTTTTTCCTGCGCTTTTTCACGAATTGAACAGGTGTTCAGCAGCAGCACATCGGCTTCTTTCGCATTTTCAGTCAGCTGGTATCCGTGGGTGGTATCCAGCAGATCGGCCATCTTGGATGAATCGTATTCGTTCATCTGACAGCCCCAGGTTTTTATATGGAGTTTTTTAGTCATCGACTTGCTCAGCTCAGGATTGCAAGCCGCGTATTGTAATGCTTTGGTGGGGTTGTGACCAGTATGAAGGTTATGTGTCTCAGGACCGCAAAAATCCGGTAAACTTAAGGGATTCTCCAATAAGGAAAATTGACCATGACACTCCAACACACCGAAGTTGCCGTTGTCGGCGGCGGTATGGTCGGCGGCGCGCTGGCGCTGGGGCTGGCGCAGCAGGGATTTGAGGTAACGGTAATCGAACAGGCGGCTCCGCCAGCCTACGATCCCGCCAGCAAACCGGACGTGCGCATTTCTGCGATCAGCGCGGCATCCGTCGATCTGCTGCGCGGGCTGGGCGTCTGGGAGGCAGTGCAGGCGATGCGCGCGCACCCTTACAGCCGCCTCGAAACCTGGGAGTGGGAAAATGCCTACGTCGCGTTTGATGCCGCTGAGCTAAAGCTGCCGCGCCTGGGCTATATGGTGGAAAACAACGTGCTCCAGCGGGCGCTCTGGCAGGCGCTGGAGGCGCATCCGAAGGTGACGCTGCGCGTGCCAGCGTCGCTTAAGGCGCTGCATCCTCACGAGCGTGGCTATCTACTGACGCTCGACAACGGCGATGAGCTGGCCGTGAAGCTGGTCATCGGGGCGGACGGCGCTAACTCGCAGGTCAGACAGATGGCGGGGATCGGGGTTCATGCCTGGCAGTATGAACAGTCCTGTATGCTGATTACCGCCGAGTGTGAGAATGGGCCGGGCGAAAGCACCTGGCAGCACTTTACGCCGAACGGCCCGCATGCCTTTTTACCGCTGTTTGATAACTGGGCGTCGCTGGTGTGGTACGACAAACCGGCGCGCATTCGTCAGCTGCAGGGGATGAACATGGAACAGCTGCAGCGCGAGATCCTGCTGCACTTCCCGAGCCGTCTGGGGCACGTCACGCCGGTCGCCGCCGGGGCGTTCCCGCTCACGCGCCGTCATGCGTTGCAGTATGCCCGCGAAGGCTTAGCCCTGGTGGGGGATGCGGCACACACCATTCATCCGCTGGCCGGGCAGGGCGTGAACCTGGGGTATCGTGACGTCGATGCCCTGCTGGATGTGCTGGGCAGCGCCCGCGGACACGCGGAAAACTGGGCCAGCCATCAGGTGCTGAAGCGTTATCAGACGCGGCGTATGGCGGATAACTTTATCATGCAGTCAGGGATGGATCTGTTCTATGCGGGGTTCAGCAATGACGTAGCGCCAGTGCGTATTCTGCGTAACATAGGCCTGATGGCCGCGGAACGTGCCGGTGGCCTGAAGCGTCAGGCCCTGAAGTACGCTCTCGGACTCTAAACTTTTTTCCCTCTCCCCGTGGGAGAGGGCCAGGGTGAGGGCATCAGGCCGCACAATTCTGTACAAAAACAAAAAAGCCCGCAGAGCGGGCTTTTTTGTTTTAAGTGGCTGGGGTGCAGGGATTCGAACCCCGGAATGCTGGTATCAGAAACCAGAGCCTTACCGCTTGGCGACACCCCAATTGCGTTAAACAAGCTGCTTAACGACTTTGTAAATTGGCTGGGGTACGAGGATTCGAACCTCGGAATGCCGGAATCAGAATCCGGTGCCTTACCGCTTGGCGATACCCCAACAATTTTTTTTCATTACCGAACAACATCGATAATCTCAATTTGGTGGCTACGACGGGATTCGAACCTGTGACCCCATCATTATGAGTGATGTGCTCTAACCAACTGAGCTACGTAGCCATCTTTTTTTCGCGTTACCTTATCGGCGTTGCGGGGCGCATTATGCGTATAGACCCTTGCAGCGTCAACACCTTTTTCAACGAAAATAGCCGGAATGTGACTGTTTGGTTAGGTTGCGAACAGCGTGACCGAATATTCGGCAATTATTGGTTATTAATCGGTTTTAGCTGTGCAAAAGCGGGGCAAAAAAATCAGGCCCCGCAGGGCCTGAGATGAAATGCGTGATTATTTGTAGGCTGACTGGTGAACGCCTACCGCACGTCCTGACGGATCGTTCATGGATTTGAACGATTCATCCCATTCAATCGCTTTGGCAGACGAGCAGGCGACGGATGGACCACCCGGCACACACTCTGCAGCGCTCGGTACCGGGAACAGTTCTTCAAAAATTTCACGGTAGAGGTACGCTTCTTTCGAGCCCGGCGTGTTGTACGGGAAGCGGAAGCTTGCGGTTTCCAGCTGTTGGTCAGAAACCTGTTTCGCCGCCACCTCTTTTAGGGTGTCGATCCAGCTGTAGCCTACGCCATCGGAGAACTGCTCTTTCTGACGCCATGCTACGCTCGCCGGCAGGTAGGATTCAAAACATTCACGCAGGATATGTTTTTCCATTTTACCGTTGCCGCACATTTTATCCTGCGGGTTGATGCGCATCGCCACGTCGAGGAATTTCTTATCCAGGAACGGTACACGCGCTTCGACACCCCATGCCGACATCGCTTTGTTGGCACGCGCGCAGTCAAACATATGCAGCGCCTGGAGTTTACGCACGGTCTCTTCGTGCAGCTCTTTGGCATTTGGCGCTTTGTGGAAGTAGAGGTAGCCGCCAAACACTTCGTCAGAACCTTCACCGGAGAGCACCATTTTGATGCCCATCGCCTTGATCTTACGCGACATCAGGTACATCGGCGTGGAGGCGCGAATTGTCGTAACGTCATAGGTTTCAATGTGATAGATCACATCGCGGATCGCATCCAGGCCTTCCTGCACGGTGAAGTGAATTTCATGGTGCACGGTGCCGAGGTGGTTTGCCACTTCCTGCGCGGCTTTCAGATCCGGCGCGCCTTCCAGGCCCACGGCAAAGGAGTGCAGCTGTGGCCACCAGGCTTCTGAGCGCTCCTGATCTTCTACGCGACGAGCCGCAAATTTCTTGGTGATCGCGGAGATCACGGAGGAGTCCAGACCGCCGGAGAGCAGCACGCCGTAAGGTACGTCTGACATCAGGTGGCTTTTCACGGAATCTTCCAGCGCCTGACGCAGCTCGGCTTTGTCCGTCACGTTGTCTTTTACCGCGTCGTAGTCGAACCAGTCGCGCTGGTAGTACGGACGGATCTCGCCGTCTTTACTCCACAGGTAGCTGCCTGCCGGGAACTCTTTGATGGTGCGGCAGACCGGCACCAGGGCTTTCATTTCAGACGCAACGTAGAAGTTGCCGTGTTCATCGTGGCCCATGTACAGCGGGATAATACCGATGTGGTCGCGGCCAATCAGGTAGGCGTCTTTTTCGCTGTCGTACAGGGCGAAGGCAAACATACCCTGCAGGTCGTCCAGAAACTCGGGACCTTTCTCCTGATACAGCGCCAGGATCACTTCACAGTCGGACCCGGTCTGGAACGCGTAGCGGTCGCCGTACTCGGCGCGCAGCGCCTGGTGGTTATAGATCTCACCGTTGACAGCCAGCGCGTGCGTTTTTTTCTCGTTATACAGCGGCTGTGCACCGGCGTTGACGTCAACAATAGACAGACGTTCGTGAGCCAGAATTGCTTTGTCACTGGCGTAAACGCCTGACCAGTCCGGGCCGCGATGGCGCATCAGGCGGGACAGTTCGAGTGCCTTTTTACGCAGTTCGCCCGCGTCAGTTTTAATATCCAGTACGCCAAAAATTGAACACATAACCTTCTCCGTTAACCCTGTTGCTTTGTAATGTTGCTTGCTTATGAAAATGCCGCAAAGGGGCAGGGCGCGCAAGCGTTTTACGGGCGAAAACGGAAATAGTGCAATGGTGGTTGCAGATCAGTGAAAAACGCGTATGTCATGAGCGCTTTTATTGAGGATTATTCAATAAAAGTGCTTTTTCGTTAGATGTAGTCGTGTTTTGCAGGTGAGAAAATAAAAAACCACGCCCTGAGGCGTGGTTTGGTATCAGATGATGTCAATTTCATCGACGGAGGGGTAAATCCAGCTTGGGCGGAACGGCATTGAGTCAATGTCATCAAGCTGAGAGACCCCAGAGAGCACCAGAATCGTCTCCAGACCGGCCTGGAAACCGGCCAGAATATCGGTGCGCAGGTTGTCGCCGACAATCACGGTCTCTTCAGAGTGGGCCTGCATCTTGTTGAGCGCGGCGCGAATGATCCACGGGCTGGGCTTGCCGACATAGAACGGCTTGCGCCCGGAGATCTTCTCGATACCGGCACACAGCGCGCCGCAGGCCGGATAAAAACCGCGACCGTGGGTATCCGGGTTGGTCGCAATAAAGCGCGCGCCGTTAGCCACAAAGAAGGATGCCTTATGCATCATCTCCCAGTTGTAGGAACGCGTTTCACCTACAATCACAAAGTCCGGGTTGACGTCGGTGATGGTAAAGCCCGCTTTATACAGCTCATGGATCAGCGCGCCTTCACCGACCACATAGGCTTTTTTTCCTTCCTGACGCTTCAGAAAATCCGCCGTGGCCATCGCCGAGGTATAAAACACGCTGTCCGGGACGTCGACCCCCGCCGTGGCAAAGCGGTTTGCCAGATCCTGACCGGTCTGAGAAGGGTAGTTCGTGAGAAGAACCAGAGGCATTCCTTTGTCGATGATGCGGTGAAGAAACTCCGCAGCACCCGGCACGGCAACGTTGTCGTGCATCAGCACGCCGTCGATATCACAAATTACATTCTTAATGGTCATGGACAGTCCGACATTAAAAAAAAGAAGGCGTTACTATAAGGTCCGATCAACTTTCCAGCAAATGCTGCAGCAGAATTCCGTTGAGCATGGCGCGTTTGACCAGCGCGAACGCCCCAATCGCCGAACGATGGTCAAGCTTTGAACGAACCACCGGAAGATTCTGGCGGAATGCTTTCAGCGCCTGGGTGTTAATACAGCCTTCAATCGCGGGGAGCAGCACCTTTTCCGCTTCCACAATTTCACCGGCGATCACCACCTTTTGTGGGTTAAACAGGTTAATGGCGATGGCGATGGTTTTCCCCAGATGGCGCCCCACCTGCTCGATCACTTCACAGGCCAGCGCGTCGCCTTTATTAGCGGCTTTGCAGATGGTGCCTATCTTGCAGTCGTCCAGCGTGACGCGGCTTTGGTAACCCTGTTCAAGCAGATGGCGAACGCGCTGCTCGATGGCGGTGTTGGCGGCAATGGTTTCAAGGCAGCCAAAGTTGCCGCAGTGGCAGCGCTCCCCGAGCGGTTCAACCTGAATGTGGCCGATCTCACCGACGTTACCGTTGCGACCAATAAAAATTCGGCCGTTAGAGATAATGCCTGCGCCCGTACCGCGGTGAACGCGCACCAGAATAGAGTCTTCACAGTCCTGACTCGCACCAAAGTAGTGCTCTGCCAGCGCCAGAGAGCGAATGTCATGGCCCACAAAGCAGGTCACTTTAAAGCGCTTTTCCAGCGCGTCGACCAGCCCCCAGTTTTCAACCTGAATGTGCGGCATATAGCGGATCACGCCGCTTTCCGGGTCGACCAGACCGGGCAGAATCACCGAGATGGCGATGAGTTCGCGGATCTTGCGCTGACAGCTTTCAATAAACTGCGCGATGGTATTCAGCAGCGCATGCTCCAGCGTCTCCTGGGTGCGTTCCGGAAGGGGATAGTGCTCTTCCGCAATGGCTTTGCTGCTCAGATCGTACAGCGTGAGCGTGGTGTCATGACGGCCCAGACGGACGCCAATTGCCTGAAAATTGCGGGTTTCGGTAATAATGGAGATAGCGCGGCGGCCCCCGGTGGAGGCCTGCTGATCGACTTCTTTGATCAAACCGCGCTCAATGAGCTGGCGGGTAATTTTTGTCACGCTGGCGGGAGCAAGCTGGCTTTGTTCGGCTATCTGAATACGTGAGATTGGCCCGTGTTGGTCAATCAGGCGATATACCGCCGCGCTGTTAAGCTGTTTAACGAGATCGACATTACCGATTTGAGCTTGTCCGCCAGGTGTCATACTTTTACTTACTCAGTGACGACCTCGTTACCATTAACGATGGTCTTAATAATTTTATAATCGTGTGTGAATGCCGTCAGGTTTGCAACCATACCTGGTGCAATTCCGCCAAGCTGTTTATCCACGCCGATAGCGCGCGCAGGATAAAGGGTGGCCATGCGCAGGACTTCATCAAGCGCAATTCCGCAATGCTCAACCAGGTTACGCACCCCTTCAATCATGGTCAAAGAGGAACCGCTCAGCGTACCGTTTTCATCCACACACAGTCCATTGCGGTAGTATATTGTTTTACCGGCAAAAATGAACTGCTCAATATTTGCACCTGCCGGTGCGGTAGCGTCCGTTACCAGGCAGAGCTTGTCACCTTTCAGCCGCTTGGCGTTGCGAATGTTGGTGTAATCAACGTGTAAGCCGTCCGCGATAATGCCGCAGTAAACGTCTGGCTCATCCAGAATCGCGCCAACCAGACCCGGTTCACGACCTGTGATGTATGGCATGGCGTTATACAGGTGCGTCGCAAAGGTAATGCCCGCACGGAAACCGGCTTTCGCTTCTTTCAGCGTGGCATTTGAGTGGCCCGCTGAAACCACAATTCCGGCGGCGGCCAGCTTGCTGATGACGTCCGTGCCGGTCATTTCCGGTGCCAGCGTCACCTTGGTGATCACATCGGCGTTGGCACACATGTAGTCAACCAGCTCCGCATCAGGTTTACGCACGTAGTCCGGGTTATGCGTTCCTTTCTTGACCATGTTCAGCCATGGCCCTTCCAGGTGCAGACCGAGCGCCTGATTCGGATGTTTGGCCAGGTATTCGCGCATCACGCGGATACCCTGCTTCATCAGGTCATCACTGCTGGTGATGAGCGTTGGCAGATAGCTGGTGCAGCCCGATTTCTCGTTGGCTTTCTGCATGATCTCCAGCGTTTCGACCGTTACCGCATCGGCGGTATCATTGAATTGCACACCGCCGCAGCCGTTGAGCTGTACGTCGATGAAACCGGGGGAGATTACTGCTCCATTGAGTGAGCGCTGTTCAATCTCCGGCGGCAGTTCTGCCAGCGGACAAACACGTTCAATCAGGCCATTCGCGATAACAATCGCGTGGTCATCCAGAATTTCATGGCCGGTATAAATCCGACCGTGGGTTAAAGCGTACATAACGACCCCCGGTTAAAAAAAGCGGCCGCCTCTTGATAAAGAGGCGGTTATTCAATTACAGACCTTTGATGTTCTCGGCTTCTAACTCGTTGAAGTATTTCAGCGTTTTAACCTTCAGCTCCATCGTGGACGGTTCGTCGCAGACGATGACTGATTTAGGATGCAGCTGCAGACAGCTGATGGTCCACATATGGTTAACGTTGCCTTCAACAGCAGCCTGGAGCGCCTGCGCTTTCACGCCGCCCAGCACCAGAATCATCACTTCTTCGGCATCCAGCAGGGTGCCTACGCCTACGGTCAGGGCGTATTTTGGAACCTGGTTAACGTCACCGTCAAAGAAGCGGGAGTTCGCCACGCGCGTGTCATGGGTCAGCGTTTTAATACGGGTACGGGAAGCCAGAGAGGACGCCGGTTCGTTAAACGCGATATGACCATCATTACCTACACCACCCATGAACAGGTGGATTTTACCGTAGGAACGGATTTTTTCTTCATACTGACGGCATTCTGCGTCAATATCCGGCGCGTTTCCATTCAGCAGGTTAATATTTTCAGCTGGGATATCAACGTGATCAAAGAAATTGCGGTGCATAAAGCTATGGTAGCTTTCCGGGTGGTCTTTCGGTAAGCCAACATATTCATCCATATTGAAGGTCACAACATGTTTGAAGCTAACCTGGCCTGCTTTATGCATCTCAACCAGCGCCTTGTAAGCGGTCAGCGGTGTGCCGCCGGTCGGAAGGCCCAGAACGAAAGGACGATCGGCGGTCGGTTTGAACGCGTTAATGCGGTTTACGATATGGCGAGCGGCCCATTTACCAACTTGTTCTGCAGTTGCCAGGGGAATCAGTCTCATTGTTCACCTCAAAGTTTAAGTAGAAGAGTGGGCGGATGGCTTCGGAACCTGATACTAAAGCGTAACCTGGAAACTTTCAGGCCGGATCAATCCGTCTTGATTTTTTGAATGATAAAATAAGTTTTCACTGTTAGCCAGTGTAAGGGAGGGCTGAATACGATATTTGGTGACAAAAATCACAAAAAATAGGTGTTTAATTTGCGATACGAATTAATTTTTCACACACTCAGACTGCCAGTGAATTATCAACGGTATCTATCGTTCGTGACACAATAAAAACATAGTTTATGCGCGAGCCTGAAAAAGGGTCTCGTAGGGGGAATAGGATGAATATTTTAGGTTTTTTCCAGCGCCTCGGTAGGGCTTTGCAGCTCCCTATCGCCGTGCTACCGGTTGCAGCGCTGCTGCTGCGATTCGGGCAACCCGATCTTCTTAACGTACCGTTTATTGCTCAGGCTGGCGGTGCCATTTTTGACAACCTGGCGCTGATTTTCGCCATCGGTGTTGCCTCTAGCTGGTCAAAAGACAGCGCGGGTGCCGCAGCGCTGGCAGGGGCAGTCGGTTATTTCATCCTGACGAAAGCGATGGTAACCATTAACCCAGAAATCAACATGGGCGTGCTGGCAGGTATCATTACCGGTCTGGTGGGTGGTGCTGTGTACAACCGCTGGGCAAACATTAAGCTGCCAGACTTCCTGAGTTTCTTTGGCGGCAAACGTTTCGTGCCGATCGCGACAGGTTTCTTCTGTCTGGTTCTGGCCGCTATCTTTGGCTACGTCTGGCCACCGGTACAGCATGCGATCCATGCGGGTGGTGAGTGGATTGTATCAGCGGGTGCACTTGGCTCAGGTATCTTTGGTTTCATCAACCGTCTGCTGATCCCAACCGGTCTGCATCAGGTGCTGAACACTATCGCATGGTTCCAGATTGGTGAGTTCACCAATGCTGCGGGCACCGTATTCCACGGCGACATCAACCGCTTCTACGCGGGTGACGGCACCGCAGGCATGTTCATGTCTGGCTTCTTCCCAATCATGATGTTTGGTCTGCCGGGCGCTGCGCTGGCAATGTACCTGGCTGCGCCAAAAGCGCGTCGCCCAATGGTTGGCGGCATGCTGCTGTCCGTTGCGATTACCGCGTTCCTGACCGGCGTAACCGAGCCGCTGGAATTCCTGTTCATGTTCCTGGCGCCGGTGCTGTACCTCATGCATGCGGTCCTGACCGGTATCAGCCTGTTTGTGGCGACCCTGCTGGGTATCCATGCTGGCTTCTCCTTCTCTGCAGGCGCGATCGACTACGTGTTGATGTACAACCTGCCGGCGGCAAGCAAGAACGTCTGGATGCTGGTGGTAATGGGTCTGGTCTTCTTCGTCATCTACTTCGTGCTGTTCACTGCGGTTATTCGTATGTTTAACCTCAAAACGCCGGGCCGCGAAGACACCAAAGACGAAGTGGTCACCAGCGAAGCCAACAGCAACACCGAAGAGGGTCTGACCCAGCTGGCGACCAGCTATATCGCTGCCGTTGGGGGGACTGACAACCTGAAAGCCATTGATGCCTGTATCACCCGTCTGCGTCTGACGGTGGGTGACTCGGCGCGCGTCAGCGACGCAATGTGTAAACGCCTTGGTGCATCGGGCGTGGTTAAACTGAACAAACAAACTATCCAGGTTATCGTGGGTGCCAAAGCGGAATCCATCGGTGACGAAATGAAGAAAGTGGTTGCCCGTGGACCGGTCGCGGCGGCATCAACCGACAGCGCGCCTGCGTCGACGGCTGCCCCGGTAGCGAAACCGCAGGCTGTGCCAAACGCCGTGACGGTGGCCGCGCTGGTCTCTCCGGTAACGGGTGATGTCGTTGACCTCGAGCAGGTACCTGATGAAGCGTTCGCCAGCAAAGCGGTCGGTGACGGTGTGGCGGTGAAACCAACGGATAAAACCGTGGTGTCTCCTGCTGCCGGTACCATCGTGAAAATCTTCAACACCAACCACGCGTTCTGCCTCGAAACCGAAAAGGGCGCGGAGATCGTTGTCCACATGGGTATCGATACCGTTGCGCTGAATGGTCAGGGCTTTACTCGCCTGGTGGAAGAGGGCGCTGAAGTGGTGGCCGGGCAGCCGATTCTGGAAATGGATCTGGACTTCCTGAATGCCAACGCGCGTTCCATGATTAGCCCGGTGGTTTGCAGCAACATTGACGACTTCAGCGGTCTGGTCATCCAGGCGAAAGGTCAGGTCGTTGCGGGTCAAACCCCACTGTATGAGATTAAAGGCAAGTAATCGCTCCTGAGTAGAGTCATGCCTTAAGCGGCGGGGGATATCCTCCGCCGCTTTTTTTTGCGGCAAATGCCCCCATTATTTTCATCTGATACGTATTTTCCGTAACTAAGGGTTGTCACTACGTCCGGCTTATAAGATCATATGCCGTTATACGTTGTTTACGCTTTGAGGAATCCACGATGAGTGAGGCAGAAGCCCGCCCGAGTAACTTTATTCGTCAGATCATCGATGAAGATCTGGCCAGTGGTAAGCACACCACAATTCATACCCGTTTCCCGCCGGAGCCGAATGGCTACCTGCATATCGGGCATGCGAAGTCCATCTGCCTGAACTTTGGCATTGCGCAAGACTACCAGGGACAGTGCAACCTGCGTTTCGATGACACCAACCCAGTAAAAGAAGACATCGAATACGTTGAGTCCATCAAAAATGACGTGCAATGGTTGGGCTTCAACTGGTCTGGCGATATCTGCTACTCCTCTGACTATTTTGATCAGCTGTATGCCTACGCGGTAGAGCTCATCAACAAAGGTCTGGCGTATGTAGACGAACTGTCTGCAGATGAGATCCGTGAGTACCGCGGTACGCTGACCGCACCGGGTAAAAACAGCCCGTTCCGCGATCGCAGCGTGGAAGAGAACCTGGCGCTGTTTGAAAAAATGCGTGCCGGTGGCTTCGAAGAGGGCAAAGCGTGCCTGCGTGCCAAAATCGATATGGCGTCTCCGTTCATCGTGATGCGCGATCCGGTGCTGTACCGCATCAAGTTCGCAGAACACCACCAGACCGGCAACAAGTGGTGCATCTATCCGATGTACGACTTCACCCACTGCATCAGCGATGCGCTGGAAGGCATCACCCACTCGCTGTGTACGCTGGAGTTCCAGGACAACCGTCGTCTGTACGACTGGGTGCTGGATAACATCACCATTCCTGTGCATCCGCGTCAGTACGAGTTCTCTCGTCTGAATCTGGAATACACCGTGATGTCCAAGCGTAAGCTGAACCTGCTGGTCACCGACAAGCACGTTGAGGGCTGGGACGACCCGCGTATGCCAACCATCTCTGGTCTGCGTCGTCGTGGTTACACTGCCGCCTCTATTCGTGAGTTCTGCAAACGCATCGGCGTGACCAAGCAGGACAACACCATCGAGATGGCCTCCCTTGAATCCTGCATTCGCGAAGATCTCAACGAAAACGCTCCGCGCGCGATGGCCGTTATCGATCCGGTGAAGCTGGTCATCGAAAACTATCCGCAGGGTGAAAGCGAGCTGGTCTCCATGCCTAACCATCCGAACAAACCGGAAATGGGAAGCCGCGACGTGCCGTTCAGCGGCGAGATCTGGATTGACCGCGCTGACTTCCGCGAAGAAGCCAACAAGCAGTACAAGCGTCTGGTGCTGGGTAAAGAAGTGCGTCTGCGTAATGCTTACGTCATCAAAGCCGAGCGCGTAGAAAAAGATGCAGAAGGAAATATCACCACCATCTTCTGTACTTATGACGCTGAAACGCTGAGTAAAGATCCGGCGGATGGCCGCAAGGTGAAAGGCGTTATCCACTGGGTGAGCGCATCCCACGCGCTGCCGGTAGAGATTCGTCTGTACGATCGCCTGTTCAGCGTGCCTAACCCAGGTGCGGCGGAAGACTTCCTGGCGACCATTAATCCGGAATCTTTGGTGATCAAGCAGGGTTATGCGGAGCCTTCTCTGAAAGCGGCTGAAGCAGGCAAAGCGTTCCAGTTCGAACGTGAAGGGTACTTCTGCCTGGACAGCCGTCACAGCACTGCGGAAAAACCGGTATTTAACCGTACCGTGGGTCTGCGTGATACCTGGACGAAGATCGGCGAATAATATTGCTGCTCTGGTCAATGAGAAACAAACGCCGCATTATGCGGCGTTTTTTTATTTAACGATCAGAGTATTAAGCCAGGGGTTAAAGGGGCGTCATGAAAATAACAGGTCAATGAGGTGCTACTTATTTTTTAAAAAAAAGTTTGTGTCATTACGAAATTTAAAAGGGTTATAAAAAAGGAAACCGATCCCACGCCTGGACACTGAAATAGCTGAGAATTTCCCGTCATTCCTCGCCTTCCTGTAAATGTTACAAAGCACTACCAATTATGTGCACTTCGTCATAATCCTGACTTTTGCCCGCTGAAAAGCATTGATAATTCGCGTCGCGAAAAATAACCTAAAGACGGTAGTTAATTCGAGGGTATTTAACACTACCCCTGACCATTTGGTCTTTTTTATTTACGCCGTTTCAGGCGTTTTAATTCGTCAAAGAGGAATAATCTATGCGTACGTTCAGTGGCAAACGTAGTGCGCTGGCGCTGGCTATTGCCGGTGTGACAGCAATGTCGGGCCTGGTGATTGCGCCAGAGGCAAAAGCAGCGGGTTTCATCGAAGATTCTACCCTCACGGGCGGTATTTATTACTGGCAGCGTGAGCGTGACCGTAAAGACGTCACTGAAGATAAATACAAAACCAACCTCTCACACTCCACCTGGAACGCCAACCTGGACTTCCAGTCAGGCTACGCCGCGGATATGTTCGGTCTGGATATCGCCGCGTTCACCGCGATCGAAATGGCGGAAAACGGCGACAGCGGCCACCCGAACGAAATCGCCTTCTCCTCCAGCAACAAAGCCTATGATGAAGACTGGTCCGGGGATAAGAGCGGTATCAGCCTCTACAAGGCCGCAGCGAAATTCAAATACGGCCCGGTCTGGGCGCGTGGGGGCTATATTCAGCCAACCGGCCAGACGCTGTTAGCCCCACACTGGAGCTTTATGCCGGGTACCTATCAGGGTGCAGAAGCCGGGGCTAACTTTGACTACGGTGACGCAGGTGCGTTGAGCTTCTCCTATATGTGGACCAACGAGTACAAAGCACCGTGGCACATTGAAATGGACAAGTTCTACCAGAACGATAAGAAAACCAAAGTCGATTACCTCCACTCGCTGGGTGCGAAATACGACTTCAAAAACGATCTGGTTCTCGAAGCGGCATTCGGCCAGGCGCAAGGGTATATCGATCAATACTTTGCCAAGGCCAGCTATAAGTTTGATATTGCGGGTAGCCCGCTGAGTACCAGCTACCAGTTCTACGGTACGCGCGACAAAGTCAGTAACGGTGGCGTCAATGATATCTACGACGGCACCGCGTGGCTGCAGGCGTTAACCTTCGGCTACAAGGTCGGTCAGGTTGATTTACGTCTGGAAGGCACATGGGTGAAAGCGGAAGGGCAGCAGGGCTACTTCCTGCAGCGTATGACCCCGACCTATGCTTCCTCCAACGGTCGTCTTGATATCTGGTGGGATAACCGCTCCGACTTCAACGCCGACGGTGAGAAAGCGGTCTTCTTCGGCGCGATGTATGACCTGAAAAACTGGAACCTGCCGGGCTGGGCCGTGGGCGCTTCTTATGCTTACGCCTGGGATGCAAAACCAGCCGACATGGCAACACCGGATGCTTACTACGATCCAAACTATCGCCTGAAAGAGTCTTCCTACAGCCTGGATGCTATCTACACCCTGCAGGATGGCCGCGCGAAAGGCACGATGTTCAAACTGCACTTCACCCAGTACGACAACCACTCCGATATCCCGAGCTACGCGGGCGGTTACGGCAACATCTTCCAGGATGAACGTGACGTGAAATTCATGGTTATCGCACCGTTCACCATCTTCTGATGAATCGTCCGGCGGGTTAGATCCCGCCGGACCGGAGACTGCAAATGATGAAAAAAATCGTAATCGTCGCGCTGTTGGCATCGGGGCTGGTGGCGTGTGCCCAGACTCAGGCACCGAAATAGGACTCCCGTCTCAAGGAGGCCTACAGCGCCTGTATTAATACAGCGGAAGGATCGCCGGAGAAAATTGAAGCCTGCCAGAGCGTGCTGAATGTGCTGAAGAAAGAGAAAGCGCACGAGCAGTTCGCGACGCAGGAGAATGTCCGCGTGATGGATTACCAGGCCTGTATCCAGGCACGTAAAACCGGTAACGATCAGGAAGTGGCGAAGCGTTGCGATAAGATCTGGAACGAGATACGCAATAACAATAAATAAGTTGCTTTACGCCCGGTGGCACAGTGCCACCGGGCTTTTTTCTGGCAAAAAAAAGCCAACCTTACGGCTGGCTCAGAGTATGAACACTCACTTATTTTGCGTCATGCGCATGTTCATTTTCGCGGC
The DNA here is from genome assembly GCF_003331015.1 of Enterobacter sp. GER_MD16_1505_Eko_090. Lineage (NCBI taxonomy): Bacteria > Pseudomonadati > Pseudomonadota > Gammaproteobacteria > Enterobacterales > Enterobacteriaceae > Enterobacter > Enterobacter sp. GER_MD16_1505_Eko_090. Next base: position 371,371 of record NZ_PUQF01000001.1, read on the forward strand.
AATCGCCTTCAGCGCAGTGACCATAAAGGTACAGGCTGTGGTTGGTCAGACGGATGCCGTGACGCGCGGCGATTTCACGCTGGCGCGCTTCGATAGAGTCATCGCTAAATTCAATGACCTTGCCACAGTCGAGGCAGATCAGGTGATCGTGGTGCTGCTGCTGGGTCAGTTCGAAGACAGATTTACCACCTTCGAAATTATGACGGGTGACAATGCCCGCGTCATCAAACTGGTTCAGCACGCGATAGACGGTAGCCAGCCCAATCTCTTCACCCATGTCGATAAGACGTTTATAAAGGTCTTCCGCACTGACATGGTGATTGTCTGGACCCTGAAGCACTTCGAGGATTTTTAACCGAGGAAGCGTAACTTTCAGGCCAGCCTTCTTTAATGCGGTATTGTTGTCAGTCATGCGGAATCTGTCCTGTTGCTAAACGATTCACTTCTGTAGGAAGTGACAGAAAATGCACCCGGGATAATGCGTCTCATTATAGAACTGCCATGGCTAAATGAAAACTGCAAGTCTCAGGCAAAATATGCTTATAAAAATGGGGTATCACCAACAAACTTGCTCGGTGGAAAACCACATTTTATCAGGGAGACATTGTACAGGTCTGGGCGAAAAAGTTAAAAGATTGTAGCAATTAATTTAATCGGTTTGACCTGGTGCGCGGGCGCAACCGCCGTTGCGCCGCGATAAAAATCAGGCGTTGAGAATATCGTCCAGGTGCAGTTCTTCACGGATCTGCTTAACCCATTTCTCGACGCGCTCTGCAGTCAGTTCTGGCTGACGGTCTTCGTCGATGGCCAGACCCACGAAGTGATCGTCATCGGCCAGACCTTTGGACGCTTCGAAGTGGTAACCGGCGGTTGGCCAGTGGCCGACGATCACAGCGCCATTCGGCTCAATGATGTCGCGGATGGTACCCAGCGCGTCACAGAAGTACTCGGCGTAGTCTTCCTGGTCGCCACAGCCAAACAGGGCAACCAGCTTACCGTTGAAGTCCACTTCTTCCAGCGTCGGGAAGAAATCATCCCAGTCGCACTGGGCTTCGCCGTAGTACCAGGTCGGAATACCCAGCAGCAGAATGTCATAGCCTTCGAGATCTTCTTTGCTGCTCTTGGCGATGTCATGCACATCAGCAACGTCTTTACCGAGCTGTTTTTGAATGTTTTTCGCGATATTTTCGGTATTGCCGGTATCACTGCCAAAGAAAATGCCGATGATTGCCATGAGTAAAATAACCTCTTGAAACTTAATAGTATGGTGGCGCAATTCGGCCACGGATAAGGGCAATAATAGCAGAACTGGCAACCCTGCGGAAACAGCTATCGCGCAGGACTGCACTCTGTGCTACATGAAAAGGGTAATTAAGGGAATTTTCAGACTTATGCCTGGCTGCGCAGCATCTCAAGCTGGGCGATCAACATCTCTTCAATGAGCTCGCTGCGGCTAATATTTCGCGCGTCGGCCAGCTCGTTAAGCGCATCGACAGCGTCGGCGTTGAGCTTCAGTTCGACACGCTTAAGCCCACGATTTTTATCGCGTTTAAGCTGATTGCGTTTATTGATACGCAGCTGTTCATCGCGCGAAAGCGGATTCGTCTTCGGTCGTCCCGGGCGACGCTCATTCGCGAACAGATCTAGTGTCGTACGGTCCGTTTGTTCTTTGGCCATGATTCTGAGACTTCGGGGGAAACACGCCGCCCTGCTAATGCCCGGGCGATAAGCGCGCCATCATACATCACCAAAAACGGCGCGCCAACGACTGGAAGCCCGCAGCCTTCCAGTCGCTCTCTTTTTAATCAATTTGCAGTATCAGCAAGATAGCGGCGAATGGCGCGCTGCACGGCGTCAGGTTTTTCCGCATGCACCCAGTGCCCGGCTCCGGCAATGACGTGGGCGCGAGCCTGCGGGAATTGCGCCAGTATGGCGTCGCGGTACGCGTCGGTAACGTAAGGGGAGTTGCCGCCGCGAATAAAGAGGGTAGGGTGCGGCCAGGCGGGCACGGTTTCCCAGCCCACAATATTGTTGTACTGGTCCCAGAGTACCGGCACGTTAAAACGCCACTGGCCGTCAACAAATGACTTCAGCAGGAACTGGACGACGCCTTCTTCATCAAGATGCTCACGCATGACGGCAGCCGCCTGCTGACGCGTCGCGACACCCGCTTCGGTGACCGCATTGATGGCGGCAAAAATTTCGTCGTGACGGCGGACGTCGTAATCCACGGGCGCAACATCAATCACCACCAGGCCGTTAATACGCTCCGGGGCCAGCGCCGTCAGGGCCATCACCGCTTTACCGCCCATTGAATGCCCGATGAGGGTCACCTTTTGCAAGTTGTTGGCATCCAGCGTATCCCGCAGATCCTGCGCCATCGCGGCGTAGGTCATCTCGTCGGAACGGCCGGAAAGACCGTGATTGCGCATATCGACCTGAAGAATATCGTGGTCGGTAACCAGATCGCGCGCCAGAACGCCCAGGTTATCCAGGCTGCCAAAAAGCCCGTGAACCAGTACGATGGGAGAATTATTGTTCGGCGATTGTGCAGTTTGCGCTCGGGTATTCAATTTCATGGCAAAGTTCTTTTTTTACGTATGTCAGGTTAGGGTATCATGTTGACCATTCTGCCGCCCGGCTGCAAGGTTCCAGTTTAATCTGACTTTTGCCGCCAACCTGGTTTGACGCTATCCGCTGTTGGGATTTGACCTTATAATCCCAATGACTTGTATTCAGATAAGATATCGCACTGGATTAAGATGAAAACAATCGAAGTTGATGACGAACTCTATCAGTATATTGCCAGCCAGACGCGGCATATCGGGGAGAGCGCGTCCGACATTTTACGGCGCATGCTTAAAATTTCCGCCGCTTCACAGCCTGCTACCCCAGTCACCAAAGATGTCGTGTCTCAGCCAAGCGTTGTTGCACAAGCAAAACCTGCCGTGACACCGGCAAAAGATAAAGTGCGCGCGATGCGCGAGCTGCTGCTCTCCGATGAATATGCGGAGCAAAAAAAGGCGGTTAACCGCTTTATGCTGGTGCTGTCTACACTTTATTCACTGGATAACAAAGCGTTTGCTGAAGCGACCGAGTCGCTGCACGGTCGTACTCGCGTCTACTTCGCGGGCGACGAGCAGACGCTGCTGCAAAATGGCAATCAAACCAAACCCAAACATGTTCCTGGCACCCCGTACTGGGTGATCACCAATACCAATACGGGCCGCAAGTGCAGCATGATTGAACATATCATGCAGTCCATGCAGTTCCCGGCGGAATTGATTGAGAAGGTTTGCGGTACAATTTAACCCTTGCATCAGAAGGACCCGGTAATGGCAAATCACAGCCGTGCAGGCCAACCTGCACAACAAAGCGATTTGATTAACGTCGCTCAGCTGACCGCGCAGTATTACGTGCTGAAGCCGGTCGTGGGCAACGCAGAACACGCAGTGAAGTTTGGTACATCTGGTCACCGCGGCAGCGCGGCTCGCCACAGCTTTAACGAACCGCACATTCTGGCCATTGCTCAGGCCATTGCGGAAGAGCGCGCTAAAAATGGCGTTACCGGTCCTTGCTACGTGGGGAAAGATACCCATGCGCTGTCTGAACCGGCCTTTATCTCCGTGCTGGAAGTTCTGACTGCGAACGGCGTCGATGTGATTGTTCAGGAGAACAACGGCTTCACCCCAACGCCTGCGGTCTCTAACGCCATCCTGGTGCACAACAAAAAAGGTGGCGCGCTGGCTGACGGTATCGTGATCACGCCATCCCACAACCCGCCGGAAGACGGCGGCATCAAATACAACCCGCCTAACGGTGGCCCGGCAGACACCAACGTCACCAAAGTGGTGGAAGATCGTGCGAACGCCCTGCTGGCTGACGGTCTGAAAGGCGTGAAGCGCATCTCTCTGGATGCGGCCATGGCGTCCGGCCACGTAAAAGAGCAGGATCTGGTTCAGCCGTTCGTGGAAGGGCTGGCGGAGATCGTCGATATGGCGGCCATCCAGAAAGCCGGCCTGAAGCTGGGCGTGGATCCGCTGGGCGGCTCCGGTATTGAATACTGGAAACGTATTGCCGAGCACTACAAGCTGGATCTGACCATCGTGAACGATCACGTCGATCAGACCTTCCGTTTTATGCACCTGGACAAAGACGGCGCGATCCGCATGGACTGCTCCTCCGAGTGCGCGATGGCGGGCCTGCTGGCGCTGCGTGATAAATTCGATCTGGCGTTTGCGAACGACCCGGATTACGACCGTCACGGTATCGTCACTCCTGCCGGGCTGATGAACCCGAACCACTATCTGGCCGTTGCGATCAACTACCTGTTCCAGCACCGTCCGCAGTGGGGCAAAGAGGTGGCTGTCGGTAAAACGCTGGTGTCCTCCGCGATGATCGACCGCGTGGTCGAGGCGCTGGGCCGCAAGCTGGTGGAAGTACCTGTGGGCTTCAAATGGTTTGTTGACGGTCTGCACGACGGCAGCTTTGGCTTCGGTGGTGAAGAGAGCGCGGGGGCCTCTTTCCTGCGCTTCGACGGCACGCCGTGGTCAACCGATAAAGACGGCATCATCATGTGCCTGCTGGCGGCGGAAATCACCGCGGTCACCGGTAAAAACCCGCAGGAACATTACAACGACCTGGCAGCACGCTTTGGTGCGCCAAGCTATAACCGTATTCAGGCCAGCGCAACGTCTGCCCAGAAAGCGGCCCTGTCCAAACTCTCTCCGGAGATGGTCAGTGCAAGCACCCTGGCGGGCGATCCGATCACCGCGCGTCTGACGGCGGCACCGGGTAACGGTGCGTCTATTGGTGGTCTGAAAGTAATGACCGAAAACGGCTGGTTCGCTGCGCGTCCATCCGGTACGGAAGATGCGTATAAAATCTATTGCGAAAGCTTCCTCGGCGCTGAGCATCGTCAGCAGATTGAGAAAGAAGCGGTAGAGATTGTCAGCGAAGTGCTGAAAAACGCGTAAGTGCGGTTTGTGTGCCGGGCGGCACTGCGTTTGCCCGGCCTATAACAACGATCGTAGGCCCGGTAAGCGCTAGCGCCACCGGGCTTTTTTTCAACTGTGCTTATTCTTCAATTCAAACCGTGGTGACACCAGACCGTACAGCGTCCAGCCCATAAAGGTCACCATCGCACCATACAGCATCGCTTCCTGGCCGGAGGAATAGAGCGCATAGAAGCTGTAGATTGCGCCAATCAGCGCCACGATATTGGCCGCACGCGCCTTGCGCGGATCCACCTTCGCAACCTTCTGAATAATCACCAGCGCCGCCATCGACAGAATATACGGAATGATGTTCGTCACCACCGCCAGGTTGACCAGCACGTTGAACTGGCTGTTCAGCGACGGGCTAATCGTCATCAGCGACAATCCGCTCTGGAAGATAACAATCGCCAGCATGCCCTGCACCGGCGCATCGGCTTTGGTGACGCGGGAGAAGATTTTTGGGAAGTAACCTTCATCAGCCGAAGATTTAAATACCTGTGCGATGGTGAACTGCCAGCCAAGCAGTGAACCGCAGCATGACATGACCATCAGACCCATAATCACTTTCCCGACTTCCGGCGTGAACATCTGCGCGAAGGCCAGCCCGAACGGCGCCGTGGAGTTGGCCAGATCCATGTTCGGAACGATGCCCGCGATGACGTTTGTCGAGACGATATAGATCACCGCTGCGCCCAGCGTACCGCCGAGGACCGCAATCGGCACGTTCTTTTCAGGGTTATCAACCACTTCTGCGTTCGCGCAGGCGGATTCCAGGCCCAGGAAGGCCCAGAGCGTCATGGCGATAGAAGAGCCGACTGCGCTGAAGAACGGTACATGGTGCGGGTTCCAGGAGTTGGCGTACAGGGTCGGGCTGAACCAGAACCAGCCGATGATGCACAGGCCGACAACCGGAATAATCACGCCCCAGACGGTGATGCTGGAGAGCTGTCCGGTGATACGCGCCCCGCCAAAGTTAGCCACGGTGCAGATCCACAGCACGCCGATGGTGGCCAGGCCAATCTGTACCGGGCTAAGCGTCGCGCCAAACAGCTCCGTACCGTAGCCCACGGCGGAGATGGCAATCGCCACGTTGGCGATCAGCAGTGACACCCCGTAGGTATAGTTGGCCATAAAGTTGCCCGACTTGCCAAAGGCATACTCGGCGTAGCCCCCCATGCCGCCTGACTTGCGGCTGAACATCCCGCACTTGGCAAACGCCCACGCCAGCGCCATCGAGCCGACGGCGGTCACCAGCCAGGAGATAATTGAAATGGTTCCTACTTCGGCAAGCTTGGTGGGCAGCATAATGATCCCTGAACCCATCATGTTCACCATGGTGAGGATGGTCAGCTGCACCACGCCCATCTTATTGGACTTACTCATAATTTCTCTCCTTTCAGCAGCGCGGGCTGAGCGGCGGGTTGTTTGATGACGTTACAGCGAACCTGTTTGCGGCCCTCGCACTCTTCGACGTACACACCCTGCAGCTCCGGCGCGAAGCCCGGCAGCAGGTTGATGCCTTCTTCCAGCGCGGCGAAGTAGCGCAGTACGGAGCCACCCCAGACCTCCCCTGGAACCACGCACAATACCCCCGGTGGATAAGGGAGGGCGCCTTCGGCGGCGATGCGGCCTTCCGCGTCGCGCAGGGAGACCAGCTCCACTTCTCCGCGCAGATAGGCGTAGTTCGCGTCCTGCGGGTTCATCATCACGCGCGGGAAGTGAGACTTGCGGAACATCTCTTTCTGCAGCTGTTTGACATTGTGACGGGCGTACAGGTCATGCATCTCCTGGCAGATCTGGCGCAGGGTGTAATCCGCGTAACGTTCCGGATGTTGTCTGCAGATGGAAGGCAGCACCTCTTTTAATGGAGCATCGCTCTCGAGCAGTTTTTCGAAACGCACCAGCTGCGCCACCAGCTGCTGCAGCTTGCCCATATCTTCCGCAGGCGTGAGCAGGAACAGGATCGAGTTGAGATCGCATTTCTCCGGCACGATGCCGTTTTCACGCAGGAAGTTGGCGAGGATGGTGGCAGGCACGCCGAAGCCGTCATACTCCCCGGTGCGGGCGTTAATGCCCGGCGTGGTCAGCAGGAGCTTGCACGGGTCGATAAAATACTGATGCTCGGCGTAGCCTTCAAAAGCGTGCCAGTTTTCACCCGGTACGAAGTGGAAGAAGCGCAGATCGGTCGCAATCTCCGCCGTGTCCCAGCTTTCCCACGGACGGCCATCCACCGTCTCCGGCACGAACGGTCGCAGATACTGGCAGTTCTCCAGGATTAGTTTTCGCGCCTCAATCCCGTTCACCACGCAGTCCATCCACATGTTGCGGCCGCTCTGGCCTTCATGCATACGGGCGTTGATGTCCAGCGCGGCAAACAGCGGATAGAACGGGCTGGTGGAGGCGTGCATCATAAAGGCATTATTCAGCCGCTTATGCGGGACATAGCGCTGCTGGCCTTTGATATGGCTGTCTTTCTTGTGGATTTGCGAGGTCTGCGAGAAGCCGGCCTGCTGTTTATGCACGGACTGGGTAACCAAAATCCCCGGGTCGTTTTCGTTCAGCTCCAGCAGCAGCGGCGAGCAGTCGGCCATCATTGGAATAAACTGCTCGTAACCCACCCAGGCCGAGTCAAACAGGATGTAATCACACAAATGCCCAATCTTATCCACCACCTGGCGGGCGTTGTAGATGGTGCCATCGTAGGTGCCCAGCTGGATCACCGCCAGACGGAACGGACGCGCATCGCGTGAACGGCCGGGTGCGACTTCTGCCACAAGCTCGCGAAGATAGCTTTCTTCAAAACAGTGGGCGTCAATGCCGCCGATAAAGCCGTACGGGTTGCGCGCGGTTTCCAGATAGACCGGCGTTGCGCCTGCCTGGAGGAGGGCACCGTGATGGTTGGATTTGTGGTTATTACGGTCGAACAGCACCAGGTCGCCCGGGGTGAGCAGGGCGTTCAGCACCACTTTGTTGGATGACGAGGTACCGTTGAGCACGAAATAGGTCTTATCGGCATTAAAGACCTTCGCCGCATGCTGCTGTGCGATGCACGGCGCGCCTTCGTGGATCAGCAGATCGCCCATTGCCACGTCGGCGTTGCACAGATCGGCGCGGAAAAGCGTCTCGCCAAAGAAATCAACGAACTGATTACCGGCAGGATGGCGGCGGAAGAACTGGCCGCCCTGATGCCCCGGGCAGTCAAACGCGCTGTTGCCCTGTTTTACATAGTCGACAAGGGCGCGGAAAAACGGCGGACGCAGCTGGGTTTCATACTTCAGGGCAGCCGCCTCCAGCTGGCGTCCATAAAAGTCGTTGCTGGTGTCTGAATACTCAAATACGCCATGAATGCGCGATAAATAATCTGCCGGAATGAATTCTTCTTTATGCGTCGCGACAAAAACAGGAATGCCAAATCCGGTGGCTTCTATTTCTTCCAGTATGCCGTCGGTAATATCACTGACCGCCAGCACAATAGCGGCAACGTCGATATAATCCGAGGCCCGGACATCCACCAGTTCACGCTGGGTGGTAAAGCAATCAGGACAGGCGCGGCTGGCTGCGATTTTTAAACTTTTCATCTTTCTCTCTTTATTTTAGGTAATAAGCGTCCCTCGATTTCTTGCAAAAAAGAAATCGATAATTTTCCGGAAAAAAAGCAAAGGGTGGCCGCTGATTAAAATCAGTACATTGCTTTTTTGATGATTGAAATTCAGTCCGCCCGGTGCGGATGGGTCTGAATCAAAATGAATGAGCGCACGCGTTCACAGGCAATGGCCTGTAAAATAAGAGGTTTCAGGGTAACCTGTAAGCGAATGCGCCAGAAGTCGAAGGACTACCGGGCATTAAAGAGATGAAAGTCAAAGCAGTTTCGGTGGGCAAACATCATGATATGTGTTGTCCGCCTTATATGGGGCATTAAACGATTGTTGTTTTCCATGATTTATTTTCCTTTCAGTAATTGAAAGCACGGTCATTTTATCCAGGAAAACGCGATTAACTGTGAAGGAGATCACCGTTAACCGATCATTTTAGAAATAAATAGTCGTTTTTGATGAATATCGCAGATCAAAATTCTGATTTGTTGGTATCGGGTTAACAGAATGTATTGCAAATGTTTTAAATGGGCATAGATAACCCAAAAAATATCGATTGGATTATTTATGAAATATTTTCTGAGAGGTTTTTATTTTATTTAAAAATAAACTGAATAGTTATTCAGAGCATAAACCGATAACCGATACCGGTTTCAGTTAATAAATGGCGAGGGCGAGCGGGGTCGACTTCGAGTTTCTGACGAAGGTGCCCCATATATATGCGTAAATAGTGACTATGTTCCACGGCGTTGGGCCCCCACACCTGACTTAACAGCTGGCGCTGGGTGAGAACCTTGCCGTGATTGTTGAGCAGCACGGCGAGCAGGCGAAATTCGATGGGCGTGAGGTGAATTTCCTCTTCGCCGCGCACAATGCGCCGCGCGGCCAGGTCAACCCGGATATCCCCAAATGTGTAGGTTGGATCGGCAGGCGTGGTGGCGCTGTGGCGACGCAGCGCCACGCGCAGGCGAGCCTGTAGCTCGCCGATGCCAAACGGTTTAATCAGGTAGTCATCCGCCCCGGCATCCAGCGCGGCGATTTTATCCGTCTCTTCAGTACGGGCGGAGAGCACCAGAATCGGCATCTGGCTCCACTGACGGACTTCACGAATAAAATCGATGCCGTCACCGTCCGGGAGACCCAGATCGAGGATCACCAGGTCCGGCTTGCGGGTGGCCGCTTCAATTAACCCCCGCTGAAGCGTACCTGCATCATGGACGCGCAGACCGCCTCCTTCCAGCGCAGCGCGCAGAAAACGGCTAATGGCGATCTCATCTTCAACAATCAGAACGTTGATCACAAATCCTCTGGTAATTCATTAAGTTCTGGCGGGGTTTCCAGAGGAAGTGTAACACAAAAACGCGCACCGCCTTCCGGACGATTCTCCGCGGAAATGGAGCCGCCATGCACGTCAATGATCGCCTGGCAAATGGCCAGCCCCAGCCCCACGCCCGGAATGGCCGACTCCTTATTGCCGCGCGCGAATTTCTCGAAAATAGCCAACTCCTGCCCGGCAGGAATGCCCGGGCCGGTATCCCAGACGTTAAGGCGAAGCGCGCCGTCGTCCACCGTCGCATCCACCCCAATCTGCGCGCTGGCGCCCGCATATTTGGCGGCATTTTCCAACAGGTTGATCAGCACCCGTTCAAACAGCGGACCATCAACGTGAATTAAGGTCAGGGGTTCGGGCATGTTCAGCGCAATATGTCGCCCGCCCAGGCCGGGCTCGAGCATTTTCAGCGCGCTGCCCACCACCTCTTCCAGCGTGAGCCACTCTTTTTTGAGGTTAAATCCGCCTGACTGGATACGCGCCATGTCGAGCAGGTTATTCACCAGGCGCGTGGTATTCAGCACGTGCTGGCGGATCTCGCTGGCCTGAAGGGCATGTTTAGAGCCTTCCGCCGCCAGGTCCAGCGTCAGAATTTCTGACTGACCAAACAGGACGGTGAGCGGGGTACGCAGATCGTGAGAGAGCGCCGCCAGCAGCGAGTTACGAATGCTTTCACGCTCGCTCGCCAGACGGGCCTGTTCCTCGCTGGCGGTGAGGGCCAGTCGTTCCAGCGCGCTGGCCACCAGTAGGGTAAAGGTCTCCAGCAGTCGCTGCTGTTCGGGGATCATCAGCTGGCGCAGGTTGGAAGGCTCCACGATGACCAGCCCCTGATTTTTATCGGCGCTGCGCAGGGGCAGAATTTGGTAGGGCACGCCGGGGAGGGTGTCGGTCCCTGCGCCCGCCGGTAAGCCTTTGTCAAAGCTCCAGCGCGCGATGGCTTCGTCCCAGGGCGTCATGCCTGTGGCGGAGGTCAGCGGGCGCAGCTTGCCGTGTTCGTCCGGGAGTAAAATCAGGTTGCTGGCATGAAACGTCGAGCGGATAAACTGCTCGCTGGTCTGCACGATATCCAGCGGCGTGCGGCCCACCGCCAGCGATTTCGACATCTCATAGAGATGGCGCGTGCGCTGTTCGCGATAGCGGGCGATGCGCGCCTGATAGCGCACGCCCGCCGTCAGATTGCCGATCACCAGCCCGACGGTGAGCATGACGGCAAAGGTGAGGATGTACTGTACGTCCGAGACGGCCAGCGTCCCGCGGGGGGCAATAAAGAACAGATCGAAGCTGATGACGTTGATCACCGTCGCCAGGACCGACGGCCAGCGCCCGTAGAAGAGCGCCACCACCACCACGCCCAAAAGGTAGATCATCACCAGGTTGGCGGCATCAAACGCAATCAGCCACTGGCTGGCAATCACGGTAATCAGGGCGCAGAGCACGACGGCGACGAGACAGCCGCGAAGCTGAATGCGCCATTTATCGCTGAAGGTACGGCTGTCCGGCGCGCGATTGGGTAAGGGGGTAGGTTTGTCGTCCAGCGCCACGATCACCAGATCCAGATCCGGCGCGCGACGGGCCAGCTTGTCGGCAAAGGATTCGCGGCTAAACCAGCGGCGATGCTGGCGACGGCCGATGACGATTTTCCCCAGGTTATGCTCGCGCGCGTAGCGCAGAATCGCTTTATCTTCCTGCGGATCGGAAAGGGTGGCGGTTTCCGCGCCCAGCTCCTGCGCCAGGCGCAGCGAACTCAGGATCGCACGACGCTGGTTTTCGGGCAGCGCGTGCAGCTGCGGCGTTTCAACATACACCGCATGCCAGACGCTGCCAAATTTGGCCGCCAGGCGCGCAGCGGTGCGGACCAGTTTTTCATTGCCGCTGCCGTGGCCCACGCACAGCAGAATAGCATCCCGCGTGTGCCAGACGCGCTCCTGTCCCTGCAGGTCGCGCCAGGCGCGCATCTGATCGTCAACGCGATCGGCAGTACGCCGCAGGGCCAGCTCGCGCAGGGCAATCAGGTTACCTTTGCGGAAGAAATGTTCGATGGCGCGCTCGGCCTGGCCGGCAATATAAACCTTGCCTTCGTGCAGGCGCTGGCGCAAATCGTCAGGAGGCAGGTCAACCAGCACCACCTCATCGGCAGAATCAAAGAACGGGTCGGGCACCGTCTCGCGCACCTGAATGCCGGTCACGCCGCTGACCACGTCGTTCAGGCTTTCAAGATGCTGAACGTTAACCGTTGTGAACACATCAATGCCGGCCTCGAGCAGCTCTTCAACATCCTGCCAGCGTTTGGGGTGGCGCGAGCCTGGCGCATTGCTGTGCGCCAGCTCGTCCATCAGGATAAGCGCGGGGCGGCGGGCGAGGGCGGCATCGAGATCGAATTCAGTGACTAACCGACCGCGGTGGCTGATGCGGCGGGGCGGCTGGGTAGCCAGCCCCTTCAGCAGTGATGCCGTCTCTTTACGTCCATGGGTTTCAACCACGCCGATCAGAATATCGAGCCCCTGCGCCCGAAGCCGCTGGGCTTCCGTCAGCATGGCGAAGGTTTTCCCGACGCCCGCGCAGGCGCCGAAGAAAATTTTCAGTTTGCCGCGATGGGCCTCAGCTGTTTGTTCGAGCAGCCTGTCCGGATCCGGGCGCATGGGCTCGTCGGTCATTTAGTTTTTCCTTAGCGCGTCCAGCGCCAGATTCAGCTCAACAATATCTACCACGGGCATGCCGATGAAGCTGACCAGCGGCTTTTGCGTGTGCTCTGCCACAAGCCTGCTCACCTGTTCGTCGGTCAGCTGACGGGCAGCGGCGACGCGCGGGATCTGCCATGCCACCGCTGCCGGCGTCAGGCTGTAGTCCAGCCCGCTGGCCGAGGCGGTTACCAGCTCCACGGGAACGTCACGGCTGGCCTGCGGATTCGCGGCGCGCAGGGCTGCTACGCGCTCCGCGACGGCTTTGTCCAGCTCGGGGTTGCTGCCCGCCAGGTTGCTGCCGCCGGATGCCATCGGATTATACGGGCTTTCGGCAGTGGCGGAAGGGCGTCCCTGGAAGTAGCGGGCATCCGTAAAGTTCTGACCAATCAGGCGAGAGCCGCGGTTTTCACCGTTTTGCAGTATCAGCGAGCCGTTGGCCTGATCCTTAAACCACCACTGGCCCAGCGCGGTGGTCACCAGCGGGTACAGCCCGCCGGTAATGAGAGACAACAGTATGAACAGAAGTATAGCGGGGCGTAACATGGTCATTTAATTCACCTTTTAAACCAGCCCGAACAGGGTCAACAGCAGGTCGATAGCCTTGATACCGATGAAAGGCACCACCAGCCCGCCCAGGCCGTAAATCCACAGGTTGCGGCGCAGCATGGCGGCCGCCGTGAGCGGCTTATAGCTCACGCCCTTCAGCGCCAGCGGGATCAGGAAGACAATAATCAGGGCGTTAAAAATCACTGCGCTCAGAATGGCCGAGGCCGGAGAGTGCAGGTGCATCACGTTCAGGGCGTTTAATTGCGGATAGGTCGCAGCAAACGCGGCCGGAATGATGGCGAAATACTTCGCCACGTCGTTGGCGATACTGAACGTGGTCAGCGAACCGCGCGTCATCAGCATCTGCTTGCCGATGTGCACCACTTCAATCAGCTTGGTCGGGTTAGAGTCGAGGTCGACCATGTTGCCCGCCTCTTTTGCGGCCTGGGTACCGGAGTTCATCGCCACCGCCACGTCGGCCTGCGCGAGGGCAGGAGCATCGTTGGTCCCGTCGCCGGTCATCGCCACCAGACGGCCTTCCGCCTGATACTGACGAATCAGTGCCAGCTTGGCTTCCGGTGTGGCTTCGGAAAGGAAATCATCCACGCCCGCTTCGGCAGCAATCGCCGCGGCGGTAAGACGGTTATCCCCGGTGATCATCACCGTTTTGATCCCCATTTTACGCAGCTGGGCAAAGCGCTCTTTGATGCCGCCTTTGACGATGTCCTTCAGGGCAATGACCCCGAGCACGCGCGCGCCTTCGGCCACCACCAGCGGCGTCGCCCCCTGACGGGCCACGCTTTCGACCAGGCTGTCCACTTCCGGCGGGAAGTGGCCGTTGTTGGCCTCGATGTGGCGGCGGATGGCGTCAACCGAGCCTTTACGGATCATGCGATCCTGAATGTTAATGCCGCTCATGCGGGTTTGCGCCGTGAAGGGCACGAACGTGGCGTGCAGGCTCTGAACGTCGCGCTGGCGCAGGTTAAAGCGCTGCTTGGCGAGGATCACAATACTGCGGCCTTCCGGGGTTTCATCGGCAAGCGAGGAGAGCTGGGCGGCATCCGCCAGCGTTTTTTCATCCACGCCCGGGGCGGGTAAGAAATCCGACGCCTGGCGGTTACCGAGGGTAATGGTGCCGGTTTTATCCAGCAGCAAGACGTCCACGTCACCGGCGGCTTCTACCGCACGCCCGCTGGTGGCGATGACGTTGGCACCGAGCATACGGCTCATGCCGGCCACGCCGATGGCCGACAGCAGGCCGCCGATGGTGGTGGGGATCAGACAAACCAGCAGCGCCACCAGCACCGTGACGGTGACCGCGGTACCGCCATAGGCAGAGAACGGCCACAGCGTCGCGGTTGCCAGCAGGAAGACAATGGTCAGGGCCACCAGCAGGATGGTCAGGGCAATCTCGTTTGGCGTTTTACGACGCTGTGCGCCTTCCACCATGGCGATCATCCGGTCGAGGAAGGTTTCACCCGGGTTAACGCTACACTGGATCACCAGCCAGTCGGAGAGAATGCGCGTCCCGCCCGTCACGGAGGCGAAATCGCCGCCGGACTCACGGATCACCGGCGCGGATTCGCCGGTGATGGCGCTCTCATCCACCGATGCGCCCCCTTCAATGACTTCGCCGTCGCAAGGGATGATGTCACCGGCTTCCACCAGCACCACATCGCCTTTACGCAGTTCATCTGCCGGAACGTGGTCCATCTGGGCACCGTACTTCGGCTCACGTAGCTTGCGCGCGAAGGCGGTCTTTTTCACCCCTTTCAGGCTGTTGGCCTGGGCTTTACTCCGGCCTTCCGCCAGCGCTTCCGCAAAGTTGGCGAACAGCACGGTAAACCACAGCCACAGGCTGATGGCGCCGGTAAACATCGCATTTCCCGGCATATGGCCCGTTCCCATGGCAATCGCCAGGGCGGTGGTCAGGACGCTTCCCGCCCAGACGATAAACATCACCGGGTTGTGCCACTGCACGCGCGGGCTCAGCTTTTTCACCGCATCCATGAGCGCCTGGCGAACTAATGACGGTTCGAACAGGGCCAGTTGTTTACGACTCATGACAATTTCTCCGCAAAATCAGCGTAAAGAGAGGTATTCCGCGACCGGGCCTAACGCGAGGGCGGGGATAAAGGTCAGGGCGCCGACCAGCAACACGGTGCCCGTCAGCAGGCCGATAAACAGTGCGCCGTGGGTCGGTAACGTTCCGGTGGTGGTCGGTTGGATTTTTTTGTTCACCAGCGATCCGGCTATCGCCATAACCGGCACAATGATCCCGAAGCGGCCCACGAACATGCAGAACGCCAGCAGACAGTTCCAGAATGGAGAGTTGGCGCTTAGGCCTGCAAAGGCGCTGCCGTTGTTGTTGGCGGCAGAGGAGACGGCATACAGCACTTCGCTAAAACCGTGAATGCCGGGGTTAAAGATGCCGCTGCGTCCGGCCTCGGTCATCAACGCCAGCGCGGTGCCGAGCAGCACGAGAGCCGGGGTGACCAGAATCGCCAGTGCGGTTAACTTCATCTCGCGAACGTCGATCTTTTTACCCAGATACTCCGGGGTGCGGCCAATCATCAGACCGGCAATAAACACCGCCAGCAGCACGAACAGCAGCATGCCGTAAAGACCGGAGCCCACGCCGCCAAACACCACCTCACCAATCTGCATCAGCCACATCGGGATCATGCCGCCCAGTGCCGTAAAGGAATCATGCATGGCATTGACGGCCCCGCACGACGCTGCCGTGGTGACCACCGCATACAGGCTGCTGGCGAGAATGCCAAAGCGGCTCTCTTTACCTTCCATGTTGATTGCGCTATCTGCACCCAGTGAGAGGAAGTGCGGATTACCCTGCCATTCGGCCCACATCACCAGCGCAACACAGACCACAAAGATCAGCGACATGGTCCAGAGCAGGGTACGCCCCTGACGGCGATCGTTGACCACGTCGCCAAAGGCAAAGCAGAGCGCGGCGGGGATCAGGAAAATCGCCAGCATCTGCACAAAATTGGTCAGGGCGGTCGGGTTTTCAAACGGATGCGAGGAGTTGGCGTTGAAGAAGCCGCCGCCGTTCGTCCCGAGCATTTTGATGGCTTCCTGCGACGCCACTGGCCCCATCGGCAGGAGCTGTTTTGCACCTTCCAGCGAGGTATAAGGTGCGTAAGGCAGCAGGTTTTGCAGGCTGCCCTGCTGAATGAAGAACAGCGCGATCAGCAGCGCAATCGGCAGCAGGATCCACAGCGTAATGCGCGTCAGGTCTACCCATGCGTTACCTAACGTACTCACTTTCTGACGTGCAAACGCACGCGTCAGCGCGAAGATCACCGCAATACCGCTGGCGGCAGAGAGGAAGTTCTGCACGGTTAATCCGACCATCTGGCTGAAGTAGCTGAGCGTGGTTTCACCGGAATAGGACTGCCAGTTGGTGTTGGTGACAAAACTGACCGCCGTGTTTAGCGCGAGATGCCAGGACAGGCCCGGTAACTGTTGCGGATTCAAAGGCAGGACACCCTGCAACATCAGCATGGCAAAAAGCGCAATGAGTCCGACAATGTTCAGCAGCAGAATAGCGATCAGATAGTCACGCCAGTTCATCTCCCGATCGTCTATACCCAGTACGCGCCAGATCCCTTTTTCAACGCTTCCCGTGCCGGGCAGGGGAACGTTATTGATCAGCCGTGCCAGCCCCGAGCCCAGTGGCCTTGCCAGGACGAACAACACCACTAAGAAACTGGCAATAAGCAAAAACGCCTGAGCAGCCATCAGAATGCCTCCGCATTAATCAGGGCATAAACCAGATAACCCAATAACAGGAACACCAGCACGATGCCGGCAATAAGACCTGCACTCACAATCCACCTCCGGGTGACTTTTGTTGTTGTGCTAACGGTAGGATTTATGGCGCAAAGATTTCGCAAAAATGAGAAGGGCGGGTGTAAAAAAAGTATAAAAATGGCAAAGCCCACAATTTAACTATTGATAAGTAAATCGTTAACTTTTTTGTAACTTAATTACGGCGTGAATGTAAATTTTGGCTAAACGGACGAAAATAAGTGGTCGGATGAGTAGTAAAATTACAAACAAAGCGATATTATTTTAGCCAGGTCACAGATTTTGAATTTTCCGGATGACGTTTCCGGCCAACTATAGGGGAGAAAAATATGGATCTTTATAAAGAGTTTCCGGCTCATATCGTGTTCATGCGCCGCGCTTTCGCCGTAGTGGCTGGCGTGCTGGCTCTGCCGGTGATGCTGTTCTGGAAAGATCGTGCACGTTTTTATAGCTATCTGCACCGCGTCTGGGCGAAAACCAGCGAGAAGCCGGTGTGGATGGATCAGGCCGAGAAAGCGACCTGCGATTTTTACTGATACTAAGACGACACCCAGAAAAAAACGCCGGGGGAGCGATAGCCCCTCGTCAGGGTTTACAGGCACATAATAGTCGTCTTTCTTGCCGGGTGACGCTGCGCTTACCCGGCAAACACAGGGCAAAGAGATCAATGCATTGCATGTTTCATTGTAGGCCCTTGCAAGCGTAGCGACGCCGGGCGAAATGCACAGCATGCACCTTGTCATCAGTCTGTAAGGCCGCCTTGGGCGGCCTTTTTTATTTCATCCCGTCTACACTTCATGGCAAAGTAGTTCAATGCATGCTTTTTCCTTTTACGGCATGCCCTTATGGACATAATGGACAATAGCCTGGAGTTTTATGCCCACCCATCTGGTTTGGTTTCGCGCGGACCTGCGCGTACATGACAACTTCGCACTCGCGGCAGCCTGCCGTTCCGATGACGCCAGCGTGCTGGCGCTGTTTATCGCTACGCCCGAACAGTGGCAGCAGCATGATATGGCCCCGCGGCAGGCGGCTTACCTCAAATCGCATCTGAACGATCTGCAACACTCACTTGCTGAAAAAGGTATCCCGCTGATCTACAAAGAGGTCAGTGACTTTGCCGCGCAGCTTAAGATGTTGCGGGAGGTATGTCAGCAGAACGGCGTCACGCATCTTTTTTATAACTACCAGTACGAGCTGAACGAACGGCTGCGGGATCGCCAACTGGAGAACATTCTGGGCGAGGTGGTTTGTGAAGGATTTGATGACAGCGTAATGCTGGCACCGGGCAGCGTCATGACCGGCGGCCATGAAATGTATAAAGTGTTCACGCCGTTTAAAAATGCTTTTGTTAAGCGTCTGAAAGAGGCGCTGCCGGAGTGCGTACCCGCACCCGCAGCCAGAGGGGAAGCTATAACCACGCTGCCTGAATTAACGTTTAACTATCCCCAACAGACATTCGATGAGCTTCTGTTCCCCGCAAACGAGAAGGCAGCAATTGCGAAGCTGCGCCAGTTTTGCAAACAGGGCGCGGGAGAGTACGATGCGCGCAGGGATTTCCCGGCGATTGAAGGGACAAGCCGCTTATCGGCAAGCCTGGCGCTGGGCGTACTCTCTCCTCGCCAGTGTTTACATCGTCTTCTGGCCGAGCAGCCGCAGGCGATGGACGGTGGGGCGGGTTCGGTGTGGCTGAACGAACTCATCTGGCGTGAATTCTATCGCCATCTGATGACGTATCATCCCGATCTCTGTAAGCATCGTCCGTTCATCCCCTGGACCGACAACGTAAAATGGCAGCACGATGAGGCACGTTTACAGGCCTGGCAAAAAGGGGAAACGGGCTATCCGATTGTTGATGCCGCCATGCGCCAGCTGAATGAAACCGGGTGGATGCACAACCGCCTGCGAATGATTACCGCCAGCTTTCTGGTGAAGGATCTGCTTATCGACTGGCGTATCGGAGAGCGCTATTTTATCTCTCAGCTGATCGACGGCGATCTCGCTGCGAATAACGGCGGCTGGCAGTGGGCGGCCTCTACCGGCACCGATGCGGCTCCCTATTTCAGGATTTTTAATCCGACCACTCAGGGGCAAAAATTTGATGCCAACGGCGACTTTATCCGCCGCTGGTTGCCCGCGCTCAGGAACGTTCCTGCGAAAGCGATCCACGACCCGTGGGCATGGGCGGATAAACAGGGCGTAAAGCTCGATTATCCCCGCCCGATTGTTGACCATAAACAGGCGCGCACCGCCACGCTGGCGGCGTACGAAGCCGCCCGAAAAGTTTGAGAGCATAAAGATGAAAAACAGTGAACTGGAACGCCTGATTAACGAAAAACTCAATACCGCCTCCTTTAGCGACTATGGCCCAAATGGCCTGCAGATAGAAGGGCGCGAAACGGTGCAGAAAATTATCACCGGCGTCACGGCAAGCCAGGCGCTGCTGGACGAGGCTGTCCGTCAGGAAGCCGATGCGGTGATTGTCCATCACGGCTACTTCTGGAAAAACGAATCACCGATTATTCGCGGCATGAAGCGCAACCGCCTGAAAACGTTGCTGGCAAATGACATCAACCTGTACGGTTACCACCTGCCGCTGGACGCACACCCGGAACTGGGCAACAACGTTCAGCTTGCGCAGCTGTTGGGGATAACCGTAATGGGCGAAATCGAGCCGCTGGTGCCGTGGGGCGAGCTGGCGATGCCGGTTCCCGGACTGGAGCTGGCCTCGTGGATTGAAGCGCGCCTGGGGCGTCGCCCGCTGTGGTGCGGCGATACGGGCGCGGACCTGGTAAAACGCGTTGCCTGGTGCACCGGGGGCGGGCAGGGCTTTATCGACAGCGCCGCGCGCTTCGGTGTTGATGCCTTTATCACCGGCGAGGTTTCCGAGCAGACCATTCACTCGGCGCGTGAACAGGGGCTGCATTTCTACGCGGCCGGCCATCATGCCACCGAGCGCGGCGGCATTCGGGCCCTCAGCGAGTGGCTGACGGAAAATACCGATCTGGATGTAACCTTTATTGATATCCCTAATCCGGCCTGATGAGAGGTGCCTGAGTGCAGCGAGCGCGTTGTTATCTTCTGGGAGAAACGGCAGTGGTTCTGGAGCTCGAGCCGCCGGTGACCCTTGCCACGCAAAAGCGTATCTGGCGGCTAACCCAGCGTCTGGTCGATCTGCCGGACGTGGTTGAAGCCATTCCGGGGATGAATAACATCACGGTGGTGCTGCGTAGTCCGCATACGCTGGCGCTGGATGCCATCGAGCGTTTACAGCGCTGGTGGGAAGAGAGCGAGGCGCTGGAGCCGGAATCGCGTGCCATTGAGATCCCGGTCGTTTATGGCGGTACGGGGGGACCGGATCTTGGTGTAGTCGCAGACCATTGCGGGCTCACCGAAAAGCAGGTGGTTGAACTGCACAGTTCGGTGGATTACGTCGTCTGGTTCCTGGGATTCCAGCCCGGATTCCCGTATCTGGGGGGATTATCTCCCCGGCTGCATACGCCGCGCCGCGCTGAACCGCGCCTGAGCGTACCGGCGGGGACGGTCGCGATTGGTGGCGAGCAGACCGGCGTCTATCCGCTGGCTTCGCCCGGTGGTTGGCAGCTTATTGGGCATACCGCCACCCCGTTATTTGACCCCGCGCTGGCGTCGCCAATACTCCTGCGCCCGGGCGACACCCTTCGCTTTATCCCGCAGAAGGAGGGGGTATGTTAACGCTTATTCGCGCCGGGCTTTACACCTCCGTACAGGATGCCGGGCGCTTTGGCATGCGCCAGTCCGGCGTGAGCTATTGTGGCGCGCTGGACCGTCCAGCGCTGGAAATCGCTAACGTGCTGGTGGGCAACCCCGGCAGCACGGCGGCGCTCGAAATTACGCTCGGCCAGTGTGTCATTGAGTTTGGTCAGGAGACCTGGTTCGCACTTACCGGCGCAGGCTGTGATGCCACGCTGGACGGCAAAGCGGTGTGGACCGGCTGGCGTCTGCGGGCGAAAGCCGGGCAGCGTCTGACCTTAAAACGTCCTCTGCACGGCGTGCGTAGCTATCTCGCGGTGGCTGGCGGCATTGATGTGCCTGAGGTGCTGGGCTCATCCAGTACCGATCAGAAAGCCGGGATAGGCGGTCACGAAGGACGTCTGTTGCGCGACGGCGATCGCCTGGCGATTAAGCCCTCTTCGCGTCACTTCTCGACGGCTCAGGGGGTGAAACAACTTCTCTGGGGAAACCAGATCCGCGCCTTACCGGGGCCGGAATATCATGAGTTCGACGAGGCCTCAAAAGAGTCTTTCTGGCGCGCGCCGTGGAAGCTTAGTCCGCAGAGTAACCGAATGGGCTATCGTCTGCAGGGGCAGCCGCTGATCCGGACCACCGACCGGGAACTGCTCTCCCACGGTTTGTTGCCCGGCGTGATTCAGGTTCCAGGCAACGGGCAACCGATCGTCTTAATGAACGACGCGCAGACGACGGGGGGCTATCCGCGAATTGCCTGCATTATTGAAGCCGATCGCTACCATCTGGCGCAAATTCCCCTCGGACAGCCGATTCACTTCGTGCAGTGTTCGCTGGAGGAGGCGCTAAAGGCGCGGCAGGATCAGCAGCGCTATCTCGAACAGCTGGCGTGGAGGCTCGATGGTAAAGATTGATTTAAACGCCGATCTGGGCGAGGGCGGCAGCGCCGACGCGGCGCTAATGACGCTGGTCTCTTCGGTCAATATTGCCTGCGGCTTTCACGCGGGCGATGCGCAAACCATGCTGGAGAGCGTGCGTCATGCCATCAAAAATGGCGTGGCGATTGGCGCTCACCCGAGCTTCCCTGACCGGGAGAACTTTGGTCGCACCGCGATGGACCTGCCGCCTGAGACGGTCTACGCGCAGGTGCTCTACCAGACTGGCGCGCTGGAGGCGATGGTTCGCGCCGGGAAGGGCGTACTGCGTCACGTGAAGCCGCACGGTATGCTCTATAACCAGGCGGCAAAAGACCCGGTGCTGGCGGCGGCGATTGCCCGTGCGGTGCGGGACTGTAATCCGCAGCTGATTCTGGTCGGCCTGGCGGGCAGTGAGCTTATTCGTGCCGGAGAACGGCTGGGGCTGACCACGCGGCAGGAGGTGTTTGCCGATCGGGGATACATGCCGGACGGCAGTCTGGTTCCGCGCACGCAAGCCGGTGCGCTGATTACCGATGAAGCGAAAGCGCTGGCGCAGACGCTGGAGATGGTGCGCTACGGGCGAGTGACCGCCGTGGATGACACAACGGCGCACGTTCAGGCTGATACGGTATGTTTACACGGCGATGGCGAGCATGCGCTCCAGTTCGCGCGCCGCCTGCGGGCCGCGTTCGCTGAAGAGGGCATTCTTGTCAGCGCAGATTAATCATAAAAGGACAGAAAAATGCCAGAAGGCCCGGAGATCCGCCGCGCGGCGGATAGCCTCGAGGCGGCGATAAAGGGCAAACCGCTGACGGAGGTCTGGTTTGCTTTTCCTCAACTGAAACCGTTTGAATCACAGCTGGTAGGGCAGTCGGTAACGCATATTGAAACGCGCGGCAAAGCGTTGCTCACGCACTTTTCCCATAACCTGACGTTATATAGCCATAACCAGCTTTACGGCGTGTGGCGCGTGGTGGAGGCGGGTGAACAGCCGCAAACGACCCGCGTGCTGCGCGTCAGGCTGCAAACGGCGGATAAGGCGATCCTGCTCTATAGCGCCTCTGATATCGAAATGTTAACGCCTGAGCAGTTGCTCACGCACCCGTTCTTACAGCGGGTTGGGCCGGACGTGCTGGATATGCGCCTGACGGCGAGCGATGTGAAGGCCCGGCTGCTATCTACCGCATTCCGCAACCGGCAGTTTTCCGGCCTGTTCCTTGACCAGGCCTTTCTCGCCGGGCTTGGCAACTACCTGCGGGTGGAGATCCTCTGGGAAGTCGGGCTGGCACCGCAGCACAAAGCTTCTCAGCTGAGCGATGAACAGCTGGAGGCGCTGTCCCACGCGCTGCTGGACATCCCGCGGCTGTCGTACAACACGCGTGGCATCGTAGATGAAAACAAGCACCACGGGGCGCTGTTCCGGTTCAAGGTGTTTCATCGGGCGGGGAAGAAGTGCGAGCGGTGCGGCGGGATTATCGACAGGATTATGCTCTCTTCGAGACCCTTTTACTGGTGTCCACATTGTCAAAAATAAAAAAGCCGGGTGGCGGCTACGCCTTACCCGGCCTACGTTTCGCATTTGTAGGCCCGGTAAGCGGTAGCGCCACCGGGCTTAACTTTTAGCGCTTCAGGTCAGACTTAAAATCACGCTGCTCGTAGCCGGTATACAGCTGACGAGGACGGGCGATCTTCATGCCTTCGCTGTGCATTTCGTTCCAGTGCGCAATCCAGCCTACGGTACGCGCCATGGCGAAGATCACGGTGAACATGGAAGACGGAATGCCCATCGCTTTCAGAATAATGCCAGAGTAGAAATCGACGTTCGGGTAGAGTTTCTTCTCGATGAAGTACGGGTCGTTCAGCGCGATGTGTTCCAGCTCCATCGCCACTTCCAGCAGGTCATCTTTGGTACCCAGCTCTTTCAGCACTTCGTGGCAGGTTTCACGCATCACGGTGGCGCGCGGGTCATAGTTTTTGTAAACACGGTGACCGAAGCCCATCAGGCGGAAGGAGTCATTCTTGTCTTTCGCGCGACGCACGAACTCAGGAATGTGCTCAACGGTGCTGATCTCTTCCAGCATCTTCAGCGCCGCTTCGTTCGCGCCGCCGTGCGCCGGTCCCCACAGGGAGGCAATGCCCGCAGCGATACAGGCGAACGGGTTCGCGCCTGAAGAGCCTGCGGTACGAACGGTTGAGGTCGAGGCGTTCTGTTCGTGGTCAGCATGCAGGATCAGAATACGGTCCATCGCGCGTTCCAGAACCGGGTTCACTTCGTACTCTTCGCACGGCGTGGAGAACATCATGCGCAGGAAGTTGCCCGCGTAGGAGAGGTCGTTACGCGGATACACAAACGGCTGGCCGATGGAGTATTTGTAACACATCGCCGCCATGGTAGGCATTTTGGACAGCAGACGGTAAGCGGCGATTTCACGGTGACGTGGGTTATTCACGTCAAGGGAGTCGTGGTAGAACGCTGCCAGCGCACCGGTAATACCGCACATCACCGCCATTGGGTGAGAGTCACGACGGAACGCATGGAACAGACGGGTAATCTGCTCATGGATCATGGTGTGACGGGTCACGGTGGTTTTAAATTCATCGAACTGGGCCTGCGTCGGTTTTTCGCCGTTCAGCAGGATGTAGCACACTTCCAGATAGTTGGATTCGGTGGCTAACTGATCGATAGGGAAGCCGCGATGGAGCAGGATACCTTCGTCACCGTCGATAAAGGTGATTTTGGATTCGCAAGATGCGGTAGAGGTAAATCCAGGGTCAAAGGTGAATACCCCTTTGGAACCCAGCGTACGGATATCAATAACATCCTGACCGAGCGTGCCTTTTAGCACATCCAGTTCAATAGCAGTGTCACCATTTAGGGTGAGCGTTGCCTTTGTATCAGCCATTTACGGTCTCCTTAGCGCCTTATGCTTAAGACTGCGCTTTACCGGATTTGCTTTCAGCTGTTAATCACCGTTACCAGATTGTTATTTGGCTTACCGCTCAGCTCACGAGGACAAACCAGGGTACAGAGCTATGGCGCCTTGCAGGTAAACGAATGAAATATCAGTGAAACAACAGCAAATCAGCGTTTTTGCAGTCCGAATTATTCAAACCTGTATATCACTAATAACTGTCCTGATAACTTCGGTCAATACCATCACACTGTTACATAACTATTTGTCAGGTGAAAGAGAGACCTCATAACTTTTGCGCATTATATGCCTTTTCTGATGACGTTTGTAACAATATTGTTTAACATTTGTCAAATCAGATGATTAAAAATTAAAAAGATGTTGTTATCGTGACCCTGATCACTGTTCCAGAGAAAACCCGACAAACTGTATGTAGGTTAATTGTAATGATTTTGTGAACGGCCTATACTGCCGCCAGGTCTCCGGAACACCCTGCAATCCCGAGCCACCCAGCGTTGTAATGTGTCGTTTAAGCATCTGGAAGCACTGTTTTGCATGACGCGCAGTTATAGAAAAGGAACGCTGTCTGACCCGCATCGCAGTCCGGAGGAAGGAAACAATAAGAACAGCATGTGGGCGTTATTCATGATAAGAAATGTGAAAAAACAAAGACCTGTCAATCTGGATCTCAAAACGATCCGGTTCCCCGTAACAGCAATAGCGTCCATTCTGCACCGTGTTTCTGGTGTGATTACGTTTGTGGCGGTCGGTATTCTGCTGTGGTTACTGGGCACCAGCCTCTCTTCCCCTGAAGGATTCCTCCAGGCCTCTGCCATCATGAACAGCTTCTTCGTGAAATTCATCATGTGGGGCATTCTGACCGCGCTGGCGTACCACGTTGTGGTGGGTGTTCGCCATATGCTGATGGACTTTGGCTACCTGGAAGAGACCTTCGAAGCCGGGAAACGCTCCGCTAACATTTCATTTGTGATTACAGTCGTGCTTTCACTTCTCGCAGGAGTTCTCGTATGGTAAGCAACGCCTCCGCATTAGGACGCAATGGCGTACATGACTTCATTCTGGTCCGTGCTACCGCCATCGTTCTCACCCTCTACATCATCTATATGATCGGTTTCTTCGCGACCAGCGGCACGCTGACGTGGGAAATCTGGAGTGGGTTCTTCGGATCCGCCTTCACCAAAGTGTTCACCCTGCTGGCCCTTTTCTCCATCCTTATTCATGCCTGGATTGGCATGTGGCAGGTGTTGACCGATTACGTTAAACCGCTGGCGATTCGCCTTCCACTGCAGCTGGCCATTGTGGTTGCACTGGTGGTTTACGTTATTTATGGATTCGTTGTGGTGTGGGGTGTGTAATGAAACTGCCAGTCAGAGAATTTGATGCTGTTGTGATTGGTGCCGGTGGCGCAGGTATGCGTGCCGCACTGCAAATTTCCCAGAGTGGCCAGAGCTGTGCGCTGCTCTCTAAAGTCTTCCCAACCCGTTCCCATACTGTGTCTGCGCAGGGCGGTATTACCGTTGCGCTGGGTAACTCCCATGAAGATAACTGGGAATGGCACATGTATGACACGGTAAAAGGTTCCGATTACATCGGCGACCAGGATGCCATCGAATATATGTGTAAAACTGGCCCGGAAGCGATTCTGGAGCTGGACCACATGGGTCTGCCGTTCTCCCGTCTGGAAAATGGCACCATCTATCAGCGTCCGTTTGGCGGCCAGTCGAAAAACTTCGGCGGCGAGCAGGCGGCACGCACCGCGGCGGCGGCTGACCGTACCGGTCACGCGCTGCTGCACACCCTGTATCAGCAGAACCTGAAAAACCACACCACCATCTTCTCCGAATGGTATGCGCTGGATCTGGTGAAAAACGCCGATGGCGCCATCGTTGGTTGTACCGCGCTGTGCATCGAAACCGGTGAAGTGGTCTACTTCAAAGCCCGCGCAACCGTGCTGGCGACCGGCGGTGCAGGCCGTATTTACCAGTCCACCACCAACGCCCACATCAACACCGGTGACGGTGTCGGTATGGCTATCCGCGCGGGCGTGCCGGTGCAGGATATGGAGATGTGGCAGTTCCACCCAACCGGCATCGCCGGTGCAGGCGTGCTGGTAACAGAAGGCTGCCGTGGTGAAGGTGGCTACCTGCTGAATAAACACGGCGAGCGCTTCATGGAGCGTTATGCCCCGAATGCGAAAGACCTGGCGGGTCGTGACGTGGTGGCGCGTTCCATCATGATCGAAATTCGTGAAGGCCGCGGCTGTGACGGCCCTTGGGGTCCACACGCGAAGCTGAAGCTCGACCACCTGGGTAAAGAAGTGCTGGAGTCCCGTCTGCCGGGCATTCTGGAACTGTCCCGCACCTTCGCGCACGTCGATCCGGTGAAAGAGCCGATTCCGGTTATCCCAACCTGCCACTACATGATGGGCGGTATTCCGACCAAAGTGACCGGTCAGGCGCTGACCGTGAACGAGCAGGGCGAAGACGTGGTCATTCCTGGCCTGTTCGCGGTGGGCGAAATTGCCTGCGTATCCGTACACGGCGCAAACCGTCTGGGCGGCAACTCGCTGCTGGATCTGGTGGTGTTTGGTCGCGCAGTGGGTCTGCATCTGCAGGAATCCATTGCCGAGCAGGGCGCGCTGCGTGACGCGACCGACGACGAAATTGATGCCTCTCTTGAGCGCCTCAACCGCTGGAACGGCAACCGTAACGGCGAAGATCCGGTGGAAATCCGTAAAGCGCTGCAGGAGTGCATGCAGCACAACTTCTCGGTATTCCGCGAAGGCGACGCGATGGCCAAAGGTCTTGAGCAGCTGAAAGCGATCCGCGAGCGTCTGAAAAATGCCCGTCTGGACGACACCTCCAGCGAGTTCAACACCCAGCGCGTTGAGTGCCTGGAGCTGGATAACCTGATGGAAACCGCGTTCGCGACCGCGATGTCGGCAAACTTCCGTACCGAAAGCCGTGGCGCGCATAGCCGCTTCGACTTCCCGGAGCGTGATGACGAAAACTGGCTGTGCCATTCCCTGTATCTGCCAGAGTCGGAAACCATGACGCGTCGTAGCGTCAACATGGAACCGAAACTGCGTCCGGCGTTCCCGCCGAAGATTCGTACTTACTAATGCGGAGACAGGATAATGAAACTCGAATTCTCAGTTTATCGTTATAACCCGGATGTTGATGACGCTCCGCGCATGCAGGACTACACCCTGGAAGCGGAAGAAGGTCGCGACATGATGCTGCTGGATGCCTTAATCCAGCTGAAAGAAAAAGATCCAACCCTGTCGTTCCGTCGCTCCTGCCGTGAAGGGGTGTGTGGTTCTGACGGTGTGAACATGAACGGCAAAAATGGCCTGGCCTGCATCACGCCAATTTCAGCGTTGCAGCGTCCTGGTCAGAAAATTGTTATCCGTCCTCTGCCAGGCCTGCCGGTCGTGCGTGATTTGGTGGTAGACATGGGGCAATTCTATGCACAATATGAGAAGATTAAGCCTTACTTATTGAATAATGGGCAAAATCCACCGGCTCGTGAGCACTTACAGTCTCCTGAGCAGCGTGAAAAACTCGATGGTCTGTACGAGTGTATTCTCTGCGCATGCTGTTCTACGTCCTGCCCGTCGTTCTGGTGGAACCCGGACAAGTTTATCGGCCCGGCCGGTCTGCTGGCTGCCTATCGTTTCCTGATCGATAGCCGCGACACCGAAACCGACAGCCGTCTGGAAGGACTGAGTGACGCTTTCAGCGTATTCCGCTGCCATAGCATCATGAACTGCGTCAGTGTGTGTCCGAAGGGGCTGAACCCGACGCGCGCCATCGGCCATATTAAGTCGATGCTGCTGCAGCGCAGTGCGTAAGTGACGTTGCCGGATGGCGCTGCGCTTACCCGGCCTACGAAACTGTAGGCCCGGTAAGCGTAGCGCCACCGGGCAAAATGCAGAAACCTTTAAAAACTGCCCTGTACTACCCTGAAGTCCAGACAGTTTCTAAAGGTTCCTTCGCGGGCCAAATGAAAAGAGCTCGCAGGTGAACCCCGGCACGTACACGTGGTGTGCGTGGTAGTTTCTACGGCGAAAGTAAGCATAAAAATGCTTAAGGGATCACGATGCAGAACGGCGCAATGAAAGCCTGGCTGGACTCTTCTTACCTCTCTGGTGCCAACCAGAGCTGGATAGAACAGCTCTATGAAGACTTCTTAACCGATCCTGACTCAGTGGACGCAAACTGGCGTTCCATGTTCCAGCAGTTGCCTGGTACAGGGGTCAAACCGGATCAATTCCATTCCAAAACACGTGATTATTTCCGTCGTCTGGCGAAGGATGCCTCACGTTACTCTTCTGCGATTTCCGACCCTGACACCAATGCGAAGCAGGTTAAAGTCCTGCAGCTTATCAACGCTTATCGCTTCCGTGGTCACCAGCATGCGAATCTCGATCCGCTGGGACTGTGGAAACAAGACCGTGTGGCCGATCTCGATCCGGCGTATCACGATCTGACCGAGGCCGATTTCCAGGAAAGCTTTAACGTAGGTTCCTTTGCCATCGGCAAAGACACGATGAAGCTGGGCGATCTGATTGATGCGCTCAAGCAAACCTACTGCGGCTCCATCGGCGCGGAATACATGCACATTACCTCTACCGAAGAGAAGCGCTGGATCCAGCAGCGCATCGAATCCGTAGCGGGCCACGCGACCTTCTCGGCTGACGAGAAAAAACGCTTCCTCAGCGAACTGACCGCAGCGGAAGGCCTTGAGCGCTATCTGGGCGCGAAGTTCCCGGGCGCAAAACGCTTCTCGCTGGAAGGCGGCGACGCCCTGGTGCCGATGCTGAAAGAGCTGATTCGTCACGCAGGCAAGAGCGGCACCCGTGAAGTGGTGCTGGGCATGGCACACCGTGGTCGACTGAACGTACTGGTCAACGTGCTGGGTAAAAAACCGCAGGACCTGTTCGACGAATTCGCGGGCAAACATAAAGAACACCTCGGCACCGGCGACGTGAAGTACCACATGGGCTTCTCGTCTGATATCGAAACCGAAGGCGGTCTGGTTCACCTGGCGCTGGCGTTTAACCCGTCGCACCTCGAGATCGTCAGCCCGGTGGTTATCGGTTCCGTGCGCGCGCGTCTGGATCGTCTGGACGAGCCGAGCAGCAACAAAGTTCTGCCAATCACCATCCACGGTGATGCGGCGGTGACAGGGCAGGGCGTGGTGCAGGAAACCCTGAACATGTCCAAAGCGCGTGGTTACGAAGTGGGCGGTACCGTTCGCATCGTGATCAACAACCAGGTGGGCTTCACCACCTCTAACCCGCTTGACGCACGTTCTACCCCGTACTGCACCGACATCGGTAAGATGGTTCAGGCGCCGATCTTCCACGTTAACGCGGATGACCCGGAAGCCGTGGCTTTCGTGACCCGCCTGGCGCTGGACTTCCGTAATACCTTCAAACGCGATGTGTTCATTGACCTCTTCTGCTACCGCCGTCACGGCCACAACGAAGCGGATGAGCCAAGTGCAACCCAGCCGCTGATGTACCAGAAAATCAAAAAACACCCGACGCCGCGCAAAATCTATGCTGACAAGCTGGAAAGCGACAAAGTGGCGACGCTGGAAGATGCGACCGAAATGGTCAACCTCTACCGCGACGCGCTGGACGCGGGTGAATGCGTAGTGAAAGAGCTGCGCCCGATGAACATGCACTCCTTTACCTGGTCGCCGTACCTCAACCACGAGTGGGATGAGAGCTACCCGAACAAGGTGGAGATGAAGCGCCTGCAGGAGCTGGCTAAACGCATCAGCACCGTGCCGGACGCTATCGAGATGCAGTCTCGCGTGGCGAAAATTTATGCTGACCGTCAGGCCATGGCGGCAGGCGAGAAGCTGTTCGACTGGGGCGGCGCGGAAACGCTGGCTTACGCGACGCTGGTTGACGAAGGCATTCCTGTTCGTCTGTCCGGTGAAGATGCGGGCCGTGGCACCTTCTTCCACCGTCACGCGGTGGTTCACAACCAGTCTAACGGTTCAACCTACACCCCGCTGCAGCACGTGCACAACGGTCAGGGCCAGTTCAAGGTCTGGGACTCCGTACTGTCTGAAGAAGCGGTACTGGCTTTCGAATACGGTTACGCCACGGCAGAACCGCGCACCCTGACCATCTGGGAAGCGCAGTTCGGTGACTTCGCCAACGGTGCGCAGGTGGTTATCGACCAGTTCATCTCATCCGGCGAACAGAAATGGGGCCGTATGTGTGGCCTGGTGATGCTGCTGCCGCACGGCTATGAAGGCCAGGGTCCGGAGCACTCCTCCGCGCGTCTGGAACGTTATCTGCAGCTCTGCGCCGAGCAGAACATGCAGGTTTGCGTGCCGTCGACCCCTGCTCAGGTTTACCACATGCTGCGTCGTCAGGCGCTGCGCGGTATGCGTCGTCCGCTGGTGGTCATGTCGCCGAAATCCCTGCTGCGTCACCCGCTGGCGGTGTCCAGCCTGGAAGAGCTGGCCAACGGTACCTTCCTGCCAGCCATCGGTGAAATTGACGAGCTGGATCCACAGGCCGTGAAGCGTGTGGTGATGTGTTCTGGTAAGGTTTATTACGACCTGCTGGAACAGCGCCGTAAGAACGATCAGAAAGATGTCGCCATCGTGCGTATCGAACAGCTTTATCCGTTCCCGCACCAGGCGGTGCAGGAAGCGCTGAAACCGTACGCTCACGTTCATGATTTTGTCTGGTGCCAGGAAGAGCCGCTCAACCAGGGCGCATGGTACTGCAGCCAGCATCATTTCCGTGAAGTGATTCCATTTGGGTCAGCCCTGCGCTATGCAGGTCGCCCGGCCTCCGCCTCTCCGGCGGTAGGGTATATGTCCGTTCACCAGAAGCAGCAACAAGATCTGGTCAATGACGCGCTGAACGTCGATTAATTAAAGGATACATAATGAGTAGCGTAGATATTCTTGTTCCCGACCTGCCTGAATCTGTAGCAGATGCGACCGTCGCTACCTGGCACAAAAAACCAGGCGATGCCGTTAAGCGCGATGAAGTGCTGGTAGAAATCGAAACTGACAAAGTGGTACTGGAAGTACCGGCTTCGGCGGATGGCGTTCTGGACGCGGTGCTGGAAGATGAAGGCACCACCGTCACCTCTCGTCAGATCCTGGGTCGCCTGCGTGAAGGCAACAGCGCGGGCAAAGAGTCCAGCGCGAAATCTGAAGAGAAAGCCTCTACGCCAGCGCAGCGCCAGCAGGCCTCTCTGGAAGAGCAGTCTAATGACGCCCTCAGCCCGGCGATCCGTCGCCTGCTGGCGGAACACAGCCTTGACCCGGCAGCCATTAAAGGCACCGGTGTGGGCGGTCGTCTGACCCGTGAAGACATCGACAAGCATCTGGCGAAAGCGCCTGCTCAGGCGGAAGCGAAAGCCCCTGCGG
Organism: Enterobacter sp. GER_MD16_1505_Eko_090; assembly: GCF_003331015.1. Lineage (NCBI taxonomy): Bacteria > Pseudomonadati > Pseudomonadota > Gammaproteobacteria > Enterobacterales > Enterobacteriaceae > Enterobacter > Enterobacter sp. GER_MD16_1505_Eko_090. The sequence goes on from NZ_PUQF01000001.1 coordinate 403,338, forward strand.
CAGCACCGGCAGCACAGCCTGCTCTGGGTGCCCGCAGCGAAAAACGCGTGCCAATGACCCGCCTGCGCAAGCGCGTGGCCGAGCGTCTGCTGGAAGCGAAAAACTCTACCGCGATGCTGACTACCTTCAACGAAGTGAACATGAAGCCAATCATGGACCTGCGTAAGCAGTACGGTGACGCGTTCGAAAAACGTCACGGTATCCGTCTGGGCTTTATGTCCTTCTACGTGAAGGCGGTGGTTGAAGCGCTGAAACGCTACCCGGAAGTGAACGCGTCCATTGATGGCGATGACGTGGTTTACCACAACTACTTCGACGTCAGCATGGCGGTTTCTACCCCACGTGGCCTGGTGACCCCGGTTCTGCGTGATGTGGATACCCTGGGTATGGCCGACATCGAGAAAAACATTAAAGAGCTGGCTGTGAAAGGCCGCGACGGCAAGCTGACCGTAGACGACCTGACCGGCGGTAACTTCACCATTACCAACGGCGGCGTCTTCGGATCGCTGATGTCTACCCCGATCATTAACCCGCCGCAGAGCGCGATCCTGGGTATGCATGCCATCAAAGATCGTCCTATGGCGGTAGACGGTAAAGTTGAGATCCTGCCGATGATGTACCTGGCGCTCTCTTACGACCACCGCCTGATCGACGGCCGCGAGTCCGTGGGCTTCCTGGTAGCCATTAAAGAGCTGCTCGAAGATCCAACGCGTCTGCTGCTGGACGTCTAGTCACGATTTAGCATCACCTGCCCCGTAGACCGGCACACGCTGCGCCGGTCTACAGGTTTGAAGATAACGATTACCCTGAAGGATGGATAGAACACATGAACTTACATGAATATCAGGCCAAACAGCTGTTTGCCCGGTATGGCTTACCGGCTCCGGTGGGTTATGCCTGTACTACCCCGCGTGAAGCAGAAGAAGCCGCATCTAAAATCGGTTCCGGCCCGTGGGTAGTTAAGTGTCAGGTTCACGCTGGTGGCCGTGGTAAAGCGGGCGGTGTGAAGGTTGTTAAGAGCAAAGAAGAGATTCGTGCGTTTGCTGAACATTGGCTCGGCAAGCGTCTGGTAACCTACCAGACAGATGCGAACGGCCAGCCGGTTAACCAGATCCTGGTTGAAGCGGCAACCGACATCGCGAAAGAGCTGTACCTGGGCGCGGTGGTTGACCGTAGCTCCCGTCGCGTGGTGTTCATGGCATCTACCGAAGGCGGCGTGGAAATCGAAAAAGTGGCGGAAGAGACCCCGCACCTGATCCACAAAGTGGCTATCGATCCGCTGGCAGGCCCAATGCCTTACCAGGGTCGCGAGCTGGCGTTCAAACTGGGTCTGGAAGGCAAGCTGGTTCAGCAGTTCACCAAGATTTTCATGGGCCTGGCGACCATTTTCCTGGAGCGAGATCTGGCGCTGATCGAGATCAACCCGCTGGTGATCACGACCCAGGGCGATCTGATCTGCCTCGACGGCAAGCTGGGCGCTGACGGCAACGCGCTGTTCCGCCAGCCGGATCTGCGCGAAATGCGCGACCAGTCTCAGGAAGACCCGCGTGAAGCACAGGCTGCTCAGTGGGAGCTGAACTACGTGGCGCTGGACGGTAACATCGGCTGCATGGTTAACGGTGCGGGCCTGGCGATGGGCACCATGGACATCGTTAAGCTGCACGGCGGCGAGCCAGCGAACTTCCTCGACGTGGGCGGTGGCGCAACCAAAGAGCGCGTAACCGAAGCGTTCAAAATCATTCTCTCCGACGACAACGTGAAGGCCGTTCTGGTTAACATCTTCGGCGGCATCGTCCGTTGCGACCTGATCGCCGACGGTATCATCGGTGCGGTAGAAGAAGTGGGTGTTAACGTTCCGGTGGTTGTGCGTCTGGAAGGTAACAACGCTGAACTCGGCGCGAAAAAACTGGCTGACAGCGGCCTGAATATTATTGCAGCGAAAAGTCTGACGGATGCAGCTCAGCAGGTTGTTGCCGCAGTGGAGGGGAAATAATGTCAGTTTTAATTAATAAAGATACCAAGGTTATCTGCCAGGGCTTCACCGGTAGCCAGGGGACTTTCCACTCCGAACAGGCGATTGCCTACGGCACGCAGATGGTTGGCGGCGTAACGCCAGGTAAAGGCGGCACCACCCACCTGGGCCTGCCGGTGTTCAACACCGTGCGTGAAGCCGTAGAAGCGACGGGCGCAACCGCGACCGTGATCTACGTTCCGGCGCCGTTCTGCAAAGACTCTATTCTGGAAGCGATCGACGCAGGCATCAAACTGATCATCACCATCACCGAAGGCATCCCGACGCTGGATATGCTGACCGTGAAGGTGAAGCTGGATGAAGCTGGCGTGCGTATGATCGGCCCGAACTGCCCAGGCGTTATCACCCCGGGCGAATGCAAAATCGGCATCATGCCGGGCCACATTCACAAGCCGGGTAAAGTGGGCATCGTGTCCCGTTCCGGTACCCTGACCTATGAAGCGGTTAAGCAGACCACCGACTACGGTTTCGGCCAGTCCACCTGCGTGGGCATCGGCGGTGACCCAATCCCGGGTTCTAACTTCATCGACATCCTGAAGCTGTTCCAGGAAGATCCACAGACCGAAGCGATCGTGATGATCGGTGAGATCGGTGGTAGCGCGGAAGAAGAAGCGGCTGCTTACATCAAAGAACACGTGACCAAGCCAGTTGTGGGCTACATCGCGGGTGTGACCGCGCCGAAAGGCAAGCGTATGGGTCACGCAGGCGCGATCATCGCCGGTGGTAAAGGTACGGCTGATGAGAAATTCGCAGCGCTGGAAGCCGCAGGCGTGAAGACCGTTCGCAGCCTGGCGGATATCGGCGAAGCACTGAAATCCATCATTAAGTAAGTCCTCTCTGCTCCCCGAAAGGGGGGCGTTGCAGTATAAAAATGTCCGTTTCGACATGGTTGGCCGCTGTAAAGCGGCCTTTTTTATTGCCTGCGTCTGGCGACTAGCGTGAACTTGTAATCGTCCGTATTGAACACGTTGCGGCTGTATTCAAATACCCGTCCGTCCTTCAGAAACCCGCGGGAGACTTTTTCCAGGATCGGCTTTGTCGGATCGAGCGACAGCGCGGCGATCGCCTCCTCTGAAGGCATGATCGGCACCAGCTCCTGCTCGCTGCGATCGATAACCAGCTTTTTGATCTGCTCAACGTAGTGGTATTTCGAATTCTCCATCACTTCCCAGGTGAGGTCGGGGAACAGGGCCAGCGGCATCCACGTTTCTTCCAGATTTACCGGTTTTTGTTTGATAAAGCGGACGCGTTTGACGTGCCAGACTTTATCGTCATGAGAGAGATTCAGCTTTTCGGCAAGTTTTGCATCGGCTTTCAGCACTTCGAAAATGCTCACCTCACTGTGGGTATCCACGTTCCGGTCCGCCAGTTTTTCGTAAAACCCGGTGAGCTGGTAAATATCGTAATTGACGCGCTCTTCTTTTACGTAGGTGCCGCTGCCCTGAATGCTCTCGACGATCTGCTCTTCCGTAAGCAGCTTCAGCGCCTGTCTCACCGTGACGCGACTCACGTTGAATGCCTCCTGAAGGCTGGATTCCGTCGGTAACGCATCGCCAGGCTTTAACTCTCCCGCACTGATTTTTTCGCGAAGCGCATCGGCTATTTGCCGGTACATCGGTTTGTTACCCATCGAATCTGCCTTTCTAATACCTTTTCATGGAATTATGCCTCCCACTTAAAATTTGTAAATAATACAACTTAAATACAAATTTGCGTTATTAGTGAAAATGATCACATAAATGTATTGTATGACCTGCCAAAATTGCCGCCAGACAATAACAACGTATGTGTGAGGATCTTATGAACCTGACGACTCTGACCCACACCAGTGCTGTCTGCGTGCAGGCACACTATGCCAGCCGTGATGAGGCCATCCGCCAGCTTACAATGCGGCTGGTGGCGCTGGGCAAAATTACCGATGGCGATGCATTTCTGGCGGAGGTCTACCGCCGCGAATCTCAGGGGCCGACCGCGCTGGGTGAAGGGCTGGCTGTCCCGCATGGTAAATCGAGCGCGGTGAACGAAGCGGCTTTTGCGGTTGCTACGCTGCGCGAACCGCTGGAGTGGGAGGGGGTGGACAGCCCTGAACGCGTAGAGCTGATCGTCCTGCTTGCCATCCCGCCAGCTGAAGCGGGATCCACGCATATCCAGGTGCTGACGGCGCTGACGTCTCGCCTGGCCGATGATGTCCTCCGGGAACGCGTTATGGCTGCAGCGACGGCGGAGGATCTGCTTGATGCGCTGAACGGTGTCTCGAAGGAAGACGAGGCTGATACGCCGGTGAATGCACCAACCGTCGTCTGTGTCACTGCCTGTCCGGCGGGGATCGCGCATACCTATATGGCCGCAGAGTACCTGGAAAAAGCGGGACGTAAGCTCGGCGTCAACGTGGTGGTCGAAAAGCAGGGGGCGAATGGTATAGAAGGGCGCATTACTGCCCAGCAGTTGCTGGAGGCGAAAGCGTGTATTTTTGCCGCAGAAGTGGCGATCAAAGAGAGCGAGCGCTTTCAGGGGATCCCCGCCATTTCCGTGCCCGTTGCGGAACCCCTGCGTCATGCTGAAGCGTTGATTGAGCGCGCGCTGGCGCTAAAGCCTTCTACCGATGCGCGCCATGCGCAGGCCGATACCGAAACGAAAAAGCGCGTTAAAACTGAACTCAAGCAGGCGCTTCTCAGCGGCATCTCTTTTGCGGTGCCGCTGATCGTCGCCGGCGGTACGGTGCTGGCCGTATCGGTACTGCTGGCGCAAATCCTTGGCCTGCAGCACCTGTTTGACCAGGAAAACTCGTGGCTGTGGATGTACCGCAAGCTTGGCGGCGGCATGCTCGGCATTTTGATGGTGCCTGTCCTGTCGGCCTACACCGCCTACTCGCTGGCGGATAAACCCGCGCTGACGCCGGGCTTTGCGGCCGGTCTGGCTGCCAACATGATCGGCTCCGGTTTTCTCGGCGCTATCGTCGGTGGGCTGATCGCGGGCTATCTGATGCGCTGGGTGAAAAACCACATCCGGCTCAGTAGCCGCTACAACGGCTTTCTGACTTTTTATCTCTATCCGGTGATTGGCGTGCTGGGCGCGGGCAGCCTGATGCTGTTTGTGATTGGCGAACCGGTGGCCTGGCTCAATAACACGCTCACCGTCTGGCTTAACGGTCTGTCCGGCGCGAATGCGCTGCTTCTGGGGGCAATCCTCGGGTTTATGTGCTCATTCGATTTGGGTGGCCCGGTCAACAAAGCCTCTTACGCGTTCTGCCTGGGGGCGATGGCGAACGGGGTATACGGTCCCTATGCCATCTTTGCTTCCGTCAAAATGGTCTCAGCCTTCACCGTCACGGCGTCAACGATGCTGGCACCGAAGCTGTTTAAGTCGTTTGAAATTGAAACCGGTAAATCGACCTGGCTGCTCGGCCTCGCGGGCATTACCGAAGGGGCGATTCCGATGGCGATTGAAGATCCGCTTCGCGTCATTGGCTCATTTGTACTCGGATCCATGGTGACGGGCGCGGCTGTCGGTGCGATGGGGATCGGGTTGTCTACGCCGGGGGCCGGGATTTTCTCTCTCTTTTTACTTCACGATGCCGGGTTGGGCGGTGTGGTTGCCGCGGCGGGCTGGTTTGGCGCGGCGCTGGTGGGTACCGCTATCTCCACCCTGGTTCTGCTGCTCTGGCGACGCCAGGCGGTAAAAAAGGGCAACTACGTCACTGAAGACGCCTTATCGTAAAAACGCACAAACAGGAAACGAAGATGAAAGCTGTATCTCGCGTTCATATCACGCCGCATATGCACTGGGACCGTGAGTGGTACTTCACCACCGAAGAGTCGCGTATTCTTCTGGTCAATAATATGGAAGAAATCCTGACCCGGCTGGAGCAGGATGATGAGTACAAATACTATGTTCTCGATGGACAGACGGCTGTTCTGGAGGATTATTTTGCCGTTGTGCCCGAAAACCGCTCTCGCGTGAAGGCGCTTGTCGAGCGCGGAAAGCTGATTATCGGCCCCTGGTATACCCAGACCGATACCACGATCGTGAGCGGCGAGTCGATTGTCCGCAACCTGATGTACGGCATCCGGGATTGTATGGCCTTCGGCGAGCCGATGAAGATCGGCTATCTGCCGGATTCGTTTGGCATGTCCGGCCAGCTTCCGCATATCTATAACGGGTTTGGCATTACCCGCACGATGTTCTGGCGCGGTTGTTCTGAACGCCACGGGACCGATAAAACCGAATTTCTCTGGCAGAGCCAGGACGGCAGTGAAGTGACGGCACAGGTGCTGCCGCTGGGCTACGCGATTGGTAAGTACTTACCGGAGGACGAAGCGGGGCTGCGAAAACGGCTCGACAGCTATTTCGAGGTTCTGGAAAAGGCGTCCGTCACCAAAGCGATTTTGCTGCCCAACGGACACGACCAGATGCCGCTGCAGCAGAACATTTTCGCGGTGATGGAGAAGCTGCGTGAAATCTATCCGCAGCGTCAATTTGTGATGAGCCGGTTTGAGGAGGTCTTTGATCGCATCGACGCGCACCGCGACGATCTGGCGACCTTAAAAGGTGAGTTTATCGACGGGAAATACATGCGCGTGCACCGGACCATCGGCTCCACGCGCATGGATATCAAAATCGCCCATGCGCGTATTGAGAACAAAATTGTCAACATCCTCGAGCCGCTGGCGACGCTTGCCTGGACGCTGGGCTTCGACTACCACCACGGCCTGCTGGAGAAGATGTGGAAAGAGATCCTCAAAAACCACGCTCACGACAGCATCGGCTGCTGCTGCAGCGACAAGGTGCATCGCGAGATTGTCTCCCGCTTCGAGCTGGCTGAGGACATGGCAGATAACCTGGCGCGTTTCTATATGCGCAAGATTGTCGACAACATGCCGCAAAGCGATGCCGATAAGCTGGTGATGTTCAACCTGATGCCCTGGCCGCGTGAAGAGGTGATGAACACCACGATTCGACTGCGCGCCAGCCAGTTCCGTCTGCGGGATGACAAAGGCAACGAGATCCCGTATTTCGTCCGCAGCGCGCGCGAGCTCGACCCGGGCCTCATTGACCGACAGATTGTTCACTACGGCAATTACGAACCGTTTATGGAGTTTGATATTCAGCTCAGCCAGATATTGCCGTCGATGGGCTACCGTACGCTGTTTATCGAACCTAACGTGGCCGGGAAGGCGCTCTCTCCGGGGGAAAATACCGCCTCCCTACTTGAAAACGCCTTCTGGCAGATTGACGTAAATGACGACGGTTCGCTGCGCCTGCGCGACAAAGAAACCGGGCTTATTTATGACCGCGTGCTGGAAATCGAAGAGAGCTCGGATGATGGCGATGAGTACGACTACTCGCCTTCGCGGGAAGAGTGGAGACTCACTTCCGCGCAGGGCGAGCATGAATTTGAGGTTACGCATGAAGGCTGGCAGAGCAGGGCAGTTATCCGCCATCGAATCGCCGTTCCGGCGAACCTGGCGGAACGCGCGGCGCGCCAGCGAAACGGCTACCTCGACGCTGAATTTGAAATTACGCTAAGCCGCAACAGCAGACGCATTGACGTGGCGGTGCGCCTGGATAATCAGGCCGACGACCACCGCGTTCGCGTGCTCATCCCAACGCCGTTTGCGACCCGGGAGGTGTTAGCGGATACGCAGTTTGGCACGATCTCTCGTCCGGTGCAGGACGCGGCGATGCAAAACTGGCAGGAGGAGGGGTGGAAAGAAGCGCCGGTTCCCGTCTGGAATTTACTCAACTACGCCGTCCTGCAGGAAAAACGAAACGGGCTTGCGCTATTTACCGAGGGGCTGCGTGAATTTGAAGTCGTGGGCGATGAACAAAAGGCATTTGCTCTGACCTTGCTGCGCGGCGTGGGGGTACTCGGCAAAGAAGATCTGCTCCTGCGCCCCGGCAGACCATCCGGTATCAAAATGCCGGTCCCGGACGCTCAGGTGCGTGGTCCGCTAAGCTGCCGCTTTAGCCTCTTCAGCTTCAGCGGCACGCCGGAAAACGCGGGTGTCGCGCAGCAGGCTCAATCGTGGTTAACGCCGGTGCAGTGTTATAACAAGATCCCCTGGGATGCAATGAAGCTGAATCGCGCGTCGTTGACCACGCCGGAAAGTTACAGCCTGTTAGCGCTTTCGCCAACGGGATGCGTACTCAGTGCGATCAAAAAAGCGGAAGATCGTGATGAGCTCATTCTTCGTCTGTTCAACCCTTCACAGTCCAGTGCATGTGACGCGACGCTATCCGTCAATCCGGCGGTGAAGCGGTGCTGCGAAACGGACATGAATGAACGGCAGATGGACCACGGTGAAGACGAAGGGATTGTCGGGGCGTTCAGACCGGGACAGTCGCGAACCTTTAGCCTTCTTCTTGCCTGAGAACCGCTGATATCATTAAAAGGCTGCACTGTTTGCGGCCTTTTTCATTAAATAGTCACGCCGCGGTGTTAAGTTATGGGGTGGCAAAAGTAAAATAAATGTAATTGCGAAGGGTTGCATAAATGCCGTGGAAAAATAACCCGGCCCGACTATGCTTTATTGTTTGCTGCGCATCGAAATGAGGCTTTTGTTTCGCGTTAATTAAAATCACTACTGTTTATATTTTTTTTCGTCTTCGATAACCAATCACATCTTTACATGCACATATCATTAACATGGTTTTTACCATTCTCACCACGATTAAACATAGTTAACATCAAGGTTTGTTTTTGATTTAAATCAAAGTTTAATCCTTGGAAAAAGGTGCTGAAAAGCGCTAAATTGTTCCCGATCAAAATGGCCGAAAAGTGGTAATTTTGCTATAAATTGATCACCGTCGAAAAACGTAAATGTGATTCAATAAAAACCTGTTTATTGTAAGGGTTTTGCAGCGTATTATATTTGCGGTATCAATTTGAGTTTTTTATTAACGTATTTGTAACCTCACGTCATCGTTTTTATCCTCCTTCAGGGTAATAACGACGACAAGGATGCGAATAATTTGTATTGGGGCATGCGTGTGGATCTCTTTCTGACGGGGTTCACTCTCGGAGTCTTCATGCGATGAGCAAGGAGTCATGATGTTAGATATAGTCGAACTGTCGCGCTTACAGTTTGCCTTGACCGCGATGTACCACTTCCTGTTTGTGCCACTGACGCTCGGTATGGCGTTCCTGCTGGCCATCATGGAAACGGTATACGTTCTCTCCGGCAAACAGATTTATAAAGATATGACCAAGTTCTGGGGCAAGTTGTTTGGTATCAACTTCGCACTGGGCGTGGCAACCGGTCTGACCATGGAGTTCCAGTTCGGGACTAACTGGTCTTACTATTCCCACTATGTAGGGGATATCTTCGGTGCGCCGCTGGCCATTGAAGGTCTGATGGCATTCTTCCTTGAATCCACCTTTGTAGGTCTGTTCTTCTTCGGTTGGGACCGTCTGGGTAAAGTCCAGCATATGGCGGTGACCTGGCTGGTGGCATTAGGTTCGAACCTGTCCGCGCTGTGGATCCTGGTCGCGAACGGCTGGATGCAGAACCCTATCGCGTCTGATTTCAACTTCGAAACCATGCGTATGGAGATGGTCAGCTTTGCCGAGCTGGTCCTGAACCCGGTTGCTCAGGTTAAATTCGTTCACACCGTCGCCTCTGGCTATGTGTGCGGCGCGATGTTTGTACTGGGTATCAGTTCTTACTACATGCTGCGCGGTCGTGACTTCGCGTTCGCCAAGCGCTCCTTTGCTATCGCTGCAAGCTTCGGTATGGCTGCGATTCTCTCTGTTATTGTTCTGGGTGATGAATCCGGTTACGAAATGGGCGACGTGCAGAAAACCAAACTGGCCGCTATCGAAGCCGAATGGGAAACCCAGCCGGCACCTGCTGCCTTTACGCTGTTCGGTATTCCCGATCAGGACGCGCAGGAAAACCGCTTCGCTATTCAAATCCCTTACGCGCTGGGTATCATCGCCACCCGTTCTGTTGATAAGCAGGTGACGGGTCTGAAAGAGCTGATGGTGCAGCACGAAGAGCGTATCCGTAACGGTATGAAAGCCTACTCGCTGCTGGAACAGCTGCGTGCCGGTTCTACCGACCAGGCCGTTCGCGATCAGTTTAACGACGTGAAGAAAGATCTGGGTTACGGTCTGCTGCTGAAGCGTTATACCCCGAACGTTTCTGATGCGACGGAAGCGCAGATCCAGATGGCAACCAAAGACTCAATTCCACGCGTTGCGCCACTGTACTTCGCATTCCGTATCATGGTGGGCTGCGGCATCATCATGCTGCTGATCATTGCGGCGTCCTTCTGGTCCGTGATTCGCAACCGCATCGGCGAGAAAAAATGGCTGCTGCGCACCGCGCTGTACGGTATTCCACTGCCGTGGATCGCGATTGAGTCCGGCTGGTTTGTGGCGGAATATGGCCGTCAGCCATGGGCGATCGGTGAGGTGCTGCCAACGGCGGTAGCGAACTCGTCCCTGACCGCAGGCGACCTGATCTTCTCCATGCTGCTGATTTGTGGTCTGTACACCCTGTTCCTGGTGGCTGAACTGTTCCTGATGTTCAAGTTCGCGCGCCTTGGCCCAAGCAGCCTGAAAACCGGTCGCTATCACTACGAGCAGTCCACTGCGACTACTCAGCCGGCACGCTAAGACAGGAGTCATCAAATGATCGATTATGAAGTATTGCGTTTTATCTGGTGGCTGCTGGTTGGCGTTCTGCTGATCGGTTTCGCCGTCACGGATGGTTTCGACATGGGGGTGGGGATGCTCACCCGTTTCCTCGGTCGTAATGACACCGAGCGTCGAATCATGATCAACTCCATCGCCCCGCACTGGGACGGTAACCAGGTGTGGCTGATCACCGCAGGCGGCGCGCTGTTCGCTGCCTGGCCGATGGTCTACGCGGCTGCGTTCTCCGGTTTCTATGTGGCGATGATTCTGGTGCTGGCCTCTTTATTCTTCCGTCCGGTCGGTTTCGACTACCGTTCGAAGATTGAAGATACCCGCTGGCGCAACATGTGGGACTGGGGCATCTTCATCGGTAGCTTCGTTCCACCGCTGGTGATCGGCGTGGCGTTCGGTAACCTGCTGCAGGGCGTACCGTTCCACCTGGACGAATACATGCGTCTTTACTACACCGGTAACTTCTTCCAGCTGCTGAATCCGTTTGGTCTGCTGGCCGGTGTCGTCAGCGTGGCGATGATCATCACTCAGGGCGCAACCTACCTGCAGATGCGTACCGTAGGCGAGCTGCATCTGCGCTCCCGCGCGACGGCTCAGGTTGCTGCGCTGGTTACGCTGGTCTGCTTCGCGCTGGCCGGTGTGTGGGTGGTGTACGGCATTGATGGCTACGTGGTGACGTCTGCCATTAACCACACCGCACCGTCTAACCCGCTGACCAAAGAAGTGGCGCGTCAGGCGGGAGCATGGCTGGTGAACTTCAACAATACCCCTGTGCTGTGGGCGATCCCGGCGCTGGGCGTGCTGCTGCCGCTGCTGACCATGTTGACGTCTCGTCTGGAAAAAGGCGCGCTGGCGTTCGTGTTCTCTTCACTGACTCTGGCATGCATCATCCTGACGGCGGGTATTGCGATGTTCCCATTCGTCATGCCATCCAGCACCATGCTGAATGCTAGCCTGACCATGTGGGATGCAACGTCCAGCCATATGACGCTGAACCTGATGACGTATGTTGCTTGCGTGTTCGTTCCGATTGTTCTGGCCTACACCATCTGGTGTTACTGGAAAATGTTCGGCCGCATCACGAAAGAACATATCGAAAGCAACACCCACTCTATGTATTAAGTAAGGAGCTGAATATGTGGTATTTCGCATGGATTTTAGGGACGCTTCTTGCCTGTGCATTTGGTGTCATCACTGCCCTGGCGCTTGAGCACGTAGAAGCGACCAAAGCGGGTGAAGAAAAACACTGATGAATATTATCGCGAAACTTTACGCGGTAATGGATAAGCGCCCGTTACGGGCGCTTTCTTTAGTGATGGCATTACTGCTGGCAGGCTGTATCTTCTGGGACCCTTCGCGCTTTGCAGCGAAAACCAGCGAGCTTGAAATCTGGCACGGCTTCCTCATTATGTGGGCGGTGTGCGCAGGTGTGATCCACGGCGTGGGCTTTCGTCCGAAAGCCGTTCACTGGCAGGGAATTTTTTGCCCGCTAATCGCCGATCTGGTGCTACTCGCCGGTTTGATTTTCTTCTTCTTCTGAATAAGAAATGTCCGTTAACGTTATGGGCTTACCCGAGCCCATAAAAATTTACTCTCCGTTTACTTTCCCCCATTCCAAACCATCTTTCCCGCGCGTATAGTAGCGAAGTTTAAAAGCTCTAACTTTTGTTGCATTACTGGGATGTAAAGTGAATACAACGCTGTTTCGATGGCCGGTTCGTGTCTATTACGAAGATACCGATGCCGGTGGTGTGGTTTACCACGCCAGCTACGTTGCTTTTTATGAACGGGCACGCACAGAGATGCTGCGCCATCATCACTTTAGTCAACAGGTGCTGTTGGCTGAGCGAGTTGCCTTCGTGGTACGCAAGATGACGCTTGAGTATTTTGCGCCTGCCAGACTCGACGATATGCTCGAAGTCCAAACTGAAATTACATCAATGCGCGGGACCTCACTGGTTTTCACGCAGCGGATAGTCAACGCAGAGAATACCGTACTGAACTCAGCTGAAGTGCTGATTGTTTGTGTTGATCCAACCATAATGAAGCCTCGTGCGCTTCCTAAGTCTATTGTCGCGGAGTTTAAGCAGTGACTGACATGAATATCCTTGATTTGTTCCTGAAGGCAAGCCTTCTGGTTAAACTTATCATGTTGATTTTGATTGGTTTTTCAATCGCATCCTGGGCCATCATCATCCAGAGAACGCGTATCCTCAATGCCGCTGGCCGTGAGGCTGAAGCGTTTGAAGATAAGTTCTGGTCGGGCATTGAGCTTTCTCGTCTGTACCAGGAGAGCCAGGGACGTCGTGAAAACCTGACCGGCTCCGAACAAATTTTCTATAGCGGTTTCAAAGAGTTCGCCCGTCTGCATCGTGCAAACAATCATGCGCCGGAAGCGGTGGTGGAAGGTGCCTCGCGTGCGATGCGCATTTCGATGAACCGCGAGCTGGAAAACCTTGAAACGCATATTCCTTTCCTCGGTACTGTCGGTTCCATCAGCCCGTATATCGGCCTGTTTGGTACCGTGTGGGGGATCATGCACGCCTTTATCGCGCTGGGCGCGGTGAAGCAGGCCACGTTGCAGATGGTTGCACCGGGTATCGCTGAAGCACTGATTGCGACCGCTATCGGTCTGTTTGCGGCAATTCCTGCGGTTATGGCTTACAACCGTCTGAACCAGCGCGTGAACAAACTGGAACTGAACTACGACAACTTTATGGAAGAGTTCACTGCGATTCTGCACCGTCAGGCGTTTACCAGCACCGAGAGCAACAAGGGGTAAACCATGGCCAGATCGCGTGGACGAGGTCGTCGCGAGCTCAAGTCCGAAATCAATATCGTTCCACTGCTGGACGTCCTGCTGGTACTGCTGCTGATCTTCATGGCAACAGCGCCAATCATTACCCAGAGCGTGGAAGTGGATCTGCCGGATGCGACAGAATCACAGGCTGTGAGCACCAATGACGATCCTCCGGTTATCATTGAGGTTTCCGGCGTAGGGCAATACAGCGTCGTGGTAGAAAAAGATCGTATGGATCAGCTGCCACCTGAGCAGGTTATTGCCGAAGCGCAGCGTCGCCTGGAGTCAAATCCGAAAACGGTCTTCTTAATCGGTGGCGCGAAAGACGTACCCTACGATGAAATTATTAAAGCGCTGAACTTGCTACATAGTGCGGGTGTTAAGTCAGTTGGCTTAATGACCCAACCTATTTGATCATCCGCGTAGTTTTTGGGAACCGATAGTGTCAAAGGCAACCGAACAGAACGACAAGCTTAAGCGAGCGATAATCGTCTCCGCAGTGCTGCACGTTATTCTCTTTGCAGCGCTGATCTGGAGTTCGTTCGACGAGCATATTGATGCATCAGCCGGCGGCGGTGGAGGATCTTCCATTGACGCCGTCATGGTGGATCCCGGTGCGGTAGTACAGAACTATAATCGCCAACAGCAGCAGAAGGCGAGTGCAAAACGGGCTGAAGAGCAGCGTGAAAAACAGGCGCAACAGCAAGCGGAAGAACTGCGTGAAAAGCAGGCCGCAGAGCAGGAGCGTCTGAAGCAGCTGGAGAAAGAACGTTTGCAGGCGCAGGAAGCCGCGAAAGCGCAGGCAGAGCAGCAGAAACAAGCCGAAGAGGCCGCGAAAAAAGCACAGGAACAGCAAAAGCAGGCGGAAGAGGCGGCAGCAAAAGCCGCAGCGGACGCGAAAGCACAGGCTGATGCCCAGGCGAAATTAGCGGCAGAAGCGGCGAAGAAAGCGGCTGCCGACGCCCAGAAGAAAGCGGAAGCCGAAGCGGCGAAGAAAGCGGCCGCTGATGCTCAGAAGAAAGCGGAAGCCGAAGCCGCGAAGAAAGCCGCAGCTGATGCTCAGAAGAAAGCAGAAGCGGAAGCCGCGAAGAAGGCCGCTCAGGAAGCAGAGAAGAAAGCTGCTGCCGAGGCCGCGAAGAAAGCGGCTGCTGCAGAGAAAGCAGCAGCAGAAAAAGCCGCGGCAGAAAAAGCGGCAGCCGCCGAAAAAGCCGCTGCTGACAAAAAAGCTGCAGCTGAGAAGGCCGCTGCCGATAAGAAAGCAGCAGCTGAAAAAGCGGCTGCTAAAAAGGCTGCCGCCGCTGAAAAAGCCGCTGCTGCCGCAGGGGTTGATGATCTGCTCGGCGATTTGAGCTCCGGTAAGAATGCGCCGAAAACGGGCGGTGGGGCGAAAGGAAACAACGCAGCGCCGACCGGAAGTGGTAACACTAAGAGTAACGGTGCGACAGGGGCTGAAATCAACGGTTATGCCGCGCAGATTAAATCCGCTATTGAAAGCCGATTCTATGATGCGTCTTCCTATACCGGTAAAACGTGTACGTTGCGTATAAAACTGGCTCCGGACGGCATGCTGCTGGATATTAAGTCTGAAGGTGGCGACCCGGCTTTATGTACTGCGGCCCTGGCTGCAGCGCGTCAGGCGAAGATGCCTAAACCGCCTTCGCAGGCAGTCTACGAAGTCTTCAAAAATGCGCCGCTGGACTTCAAACCTTAAGTTACATTTTCCCCGTGCAAACGGGGAAAAATAGACCAGGTTTAGTCACAGGGTTCGGGTAGTTTTGTCTATTTGAGTTTGTTAACATTCTGCTAAATTATCGTGGGTAAGGTTACCCGGATAAGGGAGATATGATGAAGCAGGCATTACGTGTAGCATTTAGTTTTTTAATGCTGTGGGCAGCAGTACTGCACGCAGAAGTACGTATCGAGATCACCCAGGGGGTGGACTCGGCACGCCCAATCGGTGTTGTTCCGTTCCAGTGGGCCGGTCCTGGCGCTGCACCTGAAGATGCCGGTGGCATCGTGGCGGCTGACCTGCGTAACAGCGGTAAATTCAACCCGTTAGATCGTTCTCGCCTGCCACAGCAGCCGGGTAGCGCGCAGGAAGTTCAGCCTGCAGCATGGTCTGCACTGGGTATTGATGCCGTGGTTGTGGGTCAGGTTACCCCTAATCCGGACGGTTCTTACAACGTGGCCTGGCAGCTGGTGGATACCGGCGGTGCACCAGGTACCGTTCTGGCCCAGAACTCTTACAAGGTCACTAAGCAGTACCTGCGCTACGCGGCACACGCTGCCAGCGATGCGGTATTTGAAAAACTGACCGGCATTAAAGGCGCGTTCCGTACCCGTATCGCGTACGTGGTGCAGACCAACGGTGGTCAGTTCCCGTATGAGCTGCGCGTATCTGATTACGATGGCTACAACCAGTTCCTGGTGAAACGCTCCTCGCAGCCACTGATGTCTCCAGCCTGGTCTCCGGACGGTTCTAAGCTGGCGTATGTCACCTTCGAAAGCGGCCGTTCTGCGCTGGTTATCCAGACGCTGGCAAACGGTGCGGTTCGTCAGGTGGCGTCTTTCCCACGTCACAACGGTGCGCCTTCGTTCTCTCCAGACGGCTCTAAACTGGCCTTTGCGTTGTCTAAAACCGGTAGCCTGAACCTGTACGTGATGGACATTGGCTCTGGCCAGATCCGTCAGGTGACCGACGGTCGCAGCAACAACACCGAACCTTCATGGTTCCCGGACAGTCAAAACCTGGCGTTTACCTCTGACCAGGCCGGCCGTCCACAAATCTACAAAGTCAACATCAACGGCGGTGCTCCGCAGCGTATTACCTGGGAAGGTTCTCAGAACCAGAACGCAGACGTGAGCAGCGACGGTAAATTTATGGTAATGGTCAGCTCCAACGGCGGGCAGCAGCACATTGCCAAACAAGATCTGGTAGCGGGTGGCGTGCAAGTTCTGTCGTCAACGTTCCTGGATGAAACGCCAAGTCTGGCACCTAACGGCACTATGGTAATCTACAGCTCTTCTCAGGGGATGGGATCTGTGCTGAATCTGGTTTCTACAGATGGGCGTTTCAAAGCGCGTATTCCGGCAACTGATGGACAGGTAAAATCACCTGCCTGGTCGCCGTATCTGTAAATAATAATTAATTGATTACTAAAGGAATCATAGAAATGCAACTGAACAAAGTGCTGAAGGGGCTGATGATCGCTCTGCCTGTAATGGCAATCGCAGCGTGTTCTTCTAACAAGAACGCCAGCAATGACCAGAGCGGCGAAGGCATGATGGGTGCCGGCACCGGTATGGACGCGAACGGCAATGGCAACATGTCTTCTGAAGAGCAGGCGCGTCTTCAGATGCAGCAGCTGCAGCAGAACAACATCGTTTACTTCGATCTGGATAAATACGACATCCGTTCTGACTTCGCGGCGATGCTGGATGCGCACGCTAACTTCCTGCGTAGCAACCCATCTTACAAAGTCACCGTAGAAGGTCACGCGGACGAACGTGGTACCCCAGAGTACAACATCTCCCTGGGTGAACGTCGTGCTAACGCTGTTAAAATGTACCTGCAGGGTAAAGGCGTTTCTGCTGACCAGATCTCCATCGTTTCTTACGGTAAAGAAAAACCTGCAGTACTGGGTCACGACGAAGCGGCTTACTCCAAAAACCGTCGTGCCGTACTGGTTTACTAAGAGAATTGCATGAGCAGTAACTTCAGACATCATCTGTTGAGTCTGTCGTTACTGGTTGGAATAGCGGCCCCCTGGGCCGCTTTTGCTCAGGCACCAATCAGTAGTGTCGGCTCAGGCTCGGTAGAAGACCGGGTCACTCAACTCGAGCGTATTTCTAACGCTCACAGCCAGCTTTTAACCCAACTCCAGCAACAACTTTCCGATAACCAGAATGATATTGACTCTCTCCGCGGTCAGATTCAGGAAAGCCAGTATCAGCTTAATCAGGTTGTTGAACGTCAGAAGCAAATCTTGTTGCAGATAGATAGCCTGAGCAGCGGTGGTGGTGCAGCAGCGCAGCCAGCCGCAGGCGATCAGAGCGGTACGGCGACGTCTACGCCAGCGCCATCTGCTGATACGTCTGCCTCAACAGGCGCGCCTGTACAGAGCGGTGACGCGAATACGGACTACAATGCGGCCATTGCCCTGGTGCAGGATCAATCTCGTCAGGATGACGCGATTGCTGCGTTTCAGAGCTTTGTTAAGAAATACCCTGATTCCACTTATCAGCCAAATGCCAATTACTGGCTCGGTCAGTTGAATTACAACAAGGGTAAAAAGGACGATGCGGCGTTTTATTTTGCCTCGGTGGTGAAAAATTACCCAAAATCGCCGAAAGCGCCAGATGCGATGTATAAGGTTGGCGTGATCATGCAGGACAAAGGCGACACGGCGAAAGCCAAAGCGGTTTATCAGCAGGTGGTCGCAAAATTCCCGGGTACCGAAGGTGCTAAGCAGGCGCAAAAACGTCTGAATTCGATGGGATGATTATCGCATGACCAGAAATCGCGTTATTTCTGGTCGTGCAGCATGATTACTAAGCAGTTAAGTGATCTTCATCGAAATTTTTGTTGCGCAGAATTCTTAAATCAGTAATATATGCCGCCGTTGCCACGGGATATCAAACAACGTGAAAGCAGCATAAAAGTGGGTCGTTAGCTCAGTTGGTAGAGCAGTTGACTTTTAATCAATTGGTCGCAGGTTCGAATCCTGCACGACCCACCACTTCGAAGAAAAAAATCCCGCAAGGGGTCGTTAGCTCAGTTGGTAGAGCAGTTGACTTTTAATCAATTGGTCGCAGGTTCGAATCCTGCACGACCCACCAGTGTAGAAAGGCGCCCTAAAGGCGCCTTTTTGCTATCTGCGGTACAACAAATGCTCCGCCCATCTATTCCCGGTGACTTTTCACGCCAGATTCGCTATCTTGTTTAGTATACAAAACACAATTGCCACGCGTTTTGCTATGTCAGGCAAATGAAAGGCAATATTGTTAAGCCCGTAAAACGAGAAGCCATAATGAGTGTGATGTTTGATCCTGAAGCCGCAATCTATCCGTTTCCGCCTAAGCCTGTCCCGCTGAGCCAGGACGAAAAGCAGTTCTACCGCGAGAAGATTAAACGTCTTCTTAAAGAGCGCGACGCGGTGATGGTGGCCCATTACTACACCGACCCGGAAATTCAGCAGCTGGCGGAAGAGACCGGGGGCTGCATTTCTGACTCACTGGAGATGGCGCGCTTCGGTGCACGGCATCCCGCTTCCACGCTGCTGGTGGCCGGCGTGCGTTTTATGGGCGAAACGGCAAAGATCCTGAGCCCGGAAAAAACCATTCTCATGCCCACGCTTAACGCGGAGTGTTCCCTGGATCTCGGCTGTCCGATTGACGAATTCACGGCCTTCTGTGATGCCCACCCTGACCGGACCGTGGTGGTTTACGCGAACACCTCGGCAGCAGTGAAAGCGCGGGCAGACTGGGTGGTCACGTCAAGCATCGCCGTTGAGCTGATTGAACATCTGGATAGCCTGGGTGAGAAGATTATCTGGGCGCCTGATCGTCATCTCGGCAATTATGTTCAGAAGCAGACGGGGGCTGACGTTCTTTGCTGGCAGGGCGCCTGTATCGTTCATGATGAGTTCAAGACGCAGGCGCTGGCGCGCATGAAGGCGCTTTATCCTGACGCCGCCATTCTTGTGCATCCTGAATCTCCGCAGTCGATTGTCGACATGGCGGATGCGGTGGGTTCAACCAGCCAGCTTATTAACGCGGCCAGGACTTTACCTCACAAGCAGCTTATCGTGGCGACCGATCGCGGTATCTTCTATAAGATGCAGCAGGCCGTGCCGGAGAAAGAGCTTCTCGAAGCGCCTACCGCAGGCGAGGGGGCAACGTGCCGCAGCTGTGCGCATTGCCCGTGGATGGCGATGAACGGCCTGAAAGCGATTGCCGAAGGGTTAGAAACCGGTGGTGCGGCGCATGAAATCCACGTGGATGCTGGCCTGCGTGAAGGCGCGTTAATTCCGCTTAACCGCATGCTGGATTTTGCGGCTACACTACGTACTTAATTCACTACGCCCCGGGGAAAAGATGGATTTTTTTAGCACACAGAACATTCTGGTTCATATACCGATTGGTGCAGGTGGCTATGACCTGTCATGGATTGAGGCCGTTGGTACGCTGGCGGGACTATTGTGTATCTGGCTGGCAAGCCTTGAGAAGATCAGCAACTATGCGTTCGGGCTGATTAACGTCACGCTGTTTGCGATTATCTTCTTCCAGATCCAGCTGTACGCCAGCCTGCTTTTGCAGCTGTTCTTCTTCGCCGCCA
This sequence comes from Enterobacter sp. GER_MD16_1505_Eko_090, assembly GCF_003331015.1. Taxonomy (NCBI): domain Bacteria; kingdom Pseudomonadati; phylum Pseudomonadota; class Gammaproteobacteria; order Enterobacterales; family Enterobacteriaceae; genus Enterobacter; species Enterobacter sp. GER_MD16_1505_Eko_090. The sequence continues at coordinate 423,160 of NZ_PUQF01000001.1, forward strand.
ATATTTACGGCTGGTATGCGTGGTCGCGTCAGAACAGCCAGCAGGAGGCAGAGCTGCAGATTCGCTGGCTGCCCTTGCCGAAAGCCATCGCCTGGTTTGTCGCCTGCGTGGTGGCTATTGGCTTAATGACCGTCTTCATCAATCCGGTATTTGCGTTCCTGACCCGCATTGCCGTTTCGGTCATGTCCGGCATCGGCCTGAACGTGACGATGCCAGAACTCCAGCCGGATGCTTTCCCGTTCTGGGATTCCTGCATGATGGTGCTGTCGATTGCGGCGATGATTCTGATGACCCGTAAATACGTTGAGAACTGGCTGCTGTGGGTCATCATCAACGTTATCAGCGTGGCGATCTTCGCCCTGCAGGGCGTCTATGCCATGTCGCTGGAATATCTGTTGCTGACCTTCATCGCGCTGAACGGTAGCCGGATGTGGATTAACAGCGCGCGTGAGCGAGGCTCTCGCGCGCTTTCCAGCTAGTGGTCATGATGATGTGAATGACCGGACTGCGCCTCGTTAAGGTGGCAGTCCGGTCCGCTACAGGGCTGATACTCCATCTGAACGGTGGCATGGCTAATGTCGTAGTGATGTTCCAGGAAGTGCTGGATGCGATCGAGCAGCGCATCGTGGTCGTGAGGCGGGATCACCTGGACATGGAGCGTCATGACCGGTTTCTCCCCCACCAGCCAGACGTGCACGTGGTGGACATTGCGGACTTCCGGAACAGTACGGCGCAGGTTGCGCTTCAGCTCGTCGATGTCCATGGATGCCGGAGCCCCTTCAAGCAGTTCATTCACGCTCTCCTTCAGCAGCCGCCAGGCGCTGCGCAAGACCAGACACGACACCAGCACGGACAGAATCGGATCGACAGGCGTCCAGCCGGTATAGAGGATCACCAGCGCGGCGACAATCGCCCCGACTGAACCGAGCAAATCCCCCAGCACATGCAGAGCCGCCGCGCGCACGTTGAGGTTCTTTTCCTCGCTGCCGCGGTGCAAAATCCAGAAGGCCAGGATATTCGCCACCAGCCCTGCCACGGCAATCACCATCATTGTCGCCCCGGCAATCGGCTGAGGATGTCTGAAGCGCTGAATGGCCTCCCAGACGATAAGAATGGTAATGACCACCAGGGCAATCGCGTTAACAAAGGCGGCAAGGGTCGTCAGCCTCAGCCAGCCGAAGGTATGGCGTGTATTGGGGGGACGACGGGCAAACTGGACGGCCAGAAGGGCGAAAAGTAGCGCCGCTGCATCGGTAAGCATATGCCCGGCGTCAGCCAGTAGCGCCAGAGAGCCGGAGACCAGACCGCCGATGACCTCAATAATCATGAAGGTTGCGGTGACGCCGAAGGCCAGCAGCAATCGTTTAGCGTTGTCGTCGCCGGCGGCGTGGGAATGTGTGTGTGCCATGTTATCTTTCCTGATTCGTTATCGTTTTTAGTGTAGCGTTTTTAATAGGTTACTCAAAAAGAAAGGAGAGCCTTAGCTCTCCTTTTATCATTAATTTCACAGCCGGTTACTGAGTCGTACCATCTGTTTTGGTATTGGCATCATCCCCCACTTTGTCATTCGGGTCGGGACATTTGCCATCTTTACACATGGAGTTCTTATGAACTTCATCTTTGCTCATGCTGTCATGATTCATGGTGCCGGAGTCGGTACCGTTGGGGTGCAGCATGGTGCCGCCGGTGTTGGTGTTTCCATTATTGATCTGACTATTATCGACATTGTTCGGGGCGACGTTCTGTTTGGCATCAGGGGCGACCTGGCCTGCTGACGCAGCCGCGTTTGCATCACCGTTACCCGATGAGCCCGTTTCGGCCGCAAGAACGCTACCGCTGGCCAGGGTGAGGGTGGCAGTCAGGAAGAGGGTTGCCAGTTTTGTCATTTTCATCATGGTGCTCCTGTTCTTGTCGTTACGCTGGATAACATTTTCCAACAGTGCATCTTTTTCAGAGGCGAAAGATTCCGCCATACGGACTTACGTCAGTCGGGAATCGCGTTTAAGCGTGTAAAAATGGTTGTTACAGTTAAAAAGCTTAGGTTAGATCTCGTTTTTCGCTATTTTGTGGCGATTTTTAGGCGAATTCCAGGAATTATCTGCGTGAAGTGTAAAACCGTGTTTACACTTCCTGAGCGACAAGATAGATTGAAAGGATTGCTTTCATTACTAAAGATATGGCAGAGCTGGAACGAAGATGAATTATCAGAACGACGATTTACGTATTAAAGAGATCAATGAGTTATTACCTCCTGTAGCACTCCTTGAGAAATTCCCCGCCACTGAAAATGCCGCAAACACGGTTTCTCATGCTCGTAAAGCGATCCATAAGATCCTGAAAGGTAATGACGATCGTCTTCTGGTGGTGATTGGCCCATGCTCTATCCACGATCCTGCTGCCGCGAAAGAATACGCAGCCCGTCTGCTCACCCTGCGTGAAGAGCTGAAGGATGAGCTGGAAATCGTGATGCGCGTCTATTTTGAAAAACCGCGCACCACCGTTGGCTGGAAAGGGCTGATTAACGATCCGCACATGGATAACAGCTTCCAGATCAACGACGGCCTGCGCATTGCGCGCAAGCTGCTGCTGGAGATTAACGACAGCGGGCTGCCTGCGGCCGGTGAGTTCCTGGATATGATTACGCCCCAGTATCTGGCAGACCTGATGAGCTGGGGGGCAATTGGTGCCCGCACTACTGAATCTCAGGTTCACCGCGAGCTGGCGTCCGGTCTCTCTTGTCCGGTTGGCTTCAAAAACGGCACTGACGGCACCATTAAGGTGGCTATCGACGCCATCAACGCAGCGGGCGCACCGCACTGCTTCCTGTCCGTGACCAAATGGGGCCACTCCGCCATCGTTAACACCAGCGGTAACGGTGACTGCCATATCATTCTGCGCGGCGGCAAAGAGCCGAACTACAGCGCAAAGCATGTGGCCGAAGTCAAAGTCGGGCTGGAAAAAGCCGGGCTGCCACCGCAGGTGATGATCGATTTCAGCCACGCCAACTCCAGCAAGCAGTTTAAAAAGCAGATGGAAGTGGGCGCAGACGTCTGTCAGCAGATTGCCGGCGGTGAGAAGGCGGTAATTGGGGTGATGATCGAAAGCCATCTGGTTGAAGGTAACCAGAACCTGGAAGGCAGCGAGCCGCTGGTGTACGGCAAGAGCGTGACCGATGCCTGCATCGGCTGGGATGACACCGACGCCATCCTGCGCCAGCTGGCGAATGCGGTGAAAGCGCGTCGCGGTTAATTCTGACGGCTCAAATAAAAAAGCGCGGACGGTTCCGCGCTTTTTTTATGGTCAGCGAAAATTACTTCGCTTTACCCTGGTTCGCAACGGCCGCCGCTTTCGCTGCGATTTCGTCCGCGTTACCCAGGTAGTAGTGTTTGATTGGCTTGAAGTTTTCGTCGAACTCATACACCAGCGGTACGCCAGTTGGGATGTTCAGTTCGAGAATTTCGTCTTCACCCATGTTGTCCAGGTATTTCACCAGCGCACGCAGGGAGTTACCGTGAGCGGCGATAATCACGCGTTCGCCGCTTTTCAGACGTGGCAGAATGGTTTCGTTCCAGTAAGGCACAACGCGGTCGATGGTCAGCGCCAGGCTCTCGGTGGTTGGCAGCTCAGCGTCGGTCAGTTTCGCGTAACGCGGGTCGTGGCCCGGGTAGCGCTCGTCGTCTTTGGTCAGCTCTGGTGGGGTGACCGCGAAGCCGCGACGCCACTGTTTAACCTGCTCGTCACCGTATTTCTCAGCGGTTTCCGCTTTGTTCAGGCCCTGCAGCGCACCGTAGTGACGCTCGTTCAGTTTCCAGGATTTCTCAACCGGCAGCCAGGCCTGGTCCAGTTCGTCCAGCACGTTCCACAGGGTATGGATGGCACGTTTCAGCACAGAGGTGTAAGCAAAATCAAAGCTGAAGCCTTCTTCCTTCAGCAGTTTACCTGCTGCTTTTGCTTCGCTTACGCCTTTCTCGGACAGGTCAACGTCGTACCAACCGGTAAAGCGGTTTTCGTTGTTCCACTGGCTTTCGCCGTGACGCACCAGAACCAGCTTAGTAATAGCCATCTCTTACTCCTCAAGCATTTTTAGAATGATAACAATTCTCATTATATTGCCGTGGCCGTGCCAGCAGCAACGCTTAACCCTAACCATAGCGAAAATAGTCTCTGAGTGTAAGATGCTTGTGAATCCAGGGTTATGATTTTGTCTGCGATCGGCGCTATTTTCAGCAAGGCGCACAGAAAAAAGCCCTCCAGAAGGAGGGCTGAATATTAATGTGGAATAAAATGATATTCCGTCACGCTAACGTACTCTTCACCCGGGCGCAGCACGCAGTCCGGCTGCGGCCATTCCGGATGATTCGGGCTGTCCGGCAGGAACTCGCTCTCCAGCGCCAGGCCTTGCCAGTCGCTGTACTCTTCGTGTTCGCGCGCCGTCGTGCCGCCGAGATAGTTACCTGAGTAGAACTGCAGGGCAGGGGCAGTGGTATAAACCGTCATCTGCAGCTTCTCATCGGTGGACCAGACCTGTGCGGCAGGTTGTTTCACATCGCCTTTAGCCTGCAGCAGGAACGCGTGGTCGTAGCCTTTCACCTTGCGCTGGTCGTCATCGCTCATGAAATCCTGGGCGATGGATTTCGCGCTGCGGAAGTCAAAGCTGGTGCCGCTCACGTCTTTGAGGCCCTGGTACGGAATGCCCATCTCATCAACCGGCAGATACGCATCCGCCAGGATCTGAAGCTTGTGGTTCCGCACGTCGCACTGGTTACCGTCCAGATTAAAGTACGCGTGATTGGTCAGGTTGACCGGACACGGCTTGTCGACCGTCGCACGGTATTCAATGGCGATACGGTTGTCATCGGTCAATGTAAAGCGCGCGGAGGCGATAAGGTTACCCGGGAAGCCCTGATCGCCGTCCTGCGAATCCAGCGAGAACAGGACTTCGCCGTCGTTTTGACGAACAATCTTCCAGCGGCGTTTATCAAACCCGTCCGGGCCGCCGTGCAGCTGGTTCTCACCCTGGCTTGGAAGCAGGGTGTACTGCACGCCGTCGAGTTCAAAACGGCTCTTCGCGATGCGGTTCGCATAGCGCCCTACGGATGCACCCAGATAGGCAGACTGATTAACATACTGCTCGGGCGATGCGCAGCCGAGCAGGGTTTCGCGCACGCTGCCGTCCGGCATCGGTACGCGTGCTGAAAGAAGGGTTGCACCCCAGTCCATGAGCGTAACCACCATCCCCGCGCGATTGCGCAGGGTTAACAGGCGATACGGCAGACCATCCGGTGCGAGGGTAGGTGTTTCGTTTAGCACTGTCCGGCTCCTTGTGATGCTTTGCAAACATAGAAGGTTTCTTTGATACCTGTTTTTGCTTCGTACTGCTTCGCCACGGCGTCCTGTACAGCAGGGACCAGCTCCTCAGGCACCAGCGCAACGATGCAGCCGCCAAAACCGCCGCCCGTCATGCGTACGCCGCCTTTGTCGTCAATGACCGCTTTGACGATCTCCACCAGGGTGTCGATTTGCGGAACGGTAATCTCGAAATCATCGCGCATGGAGGCGTGAGATTCTGCCATCAGCTCACCCATGCGTTTCAGATCACCTTTCGCCAGCGCGGAGGCGGCTTCAACGGTACGGGCATTTTCCGTCAGCACGTGACGAACGCGTTTGGCGACAATCGGGTCCAGCTCGTGCGCCACTTTGTTAAATTCATTGAGCGTGACGTCGCGCAGTGCGGGCTGCTGGAAGAAGCGGGCGCCGGTTTCGCACTGCTCGCGGCGGGTGTTGTACTCGCTGCCCACCAGCGTGCGTTTAAAGTTGCTGTTGACGATCACGACAGCCGCGCCTTTTGGCAGGGGAACGGCTTTGGTGCCCAGCGAGCGGCAGTCGATCAGCAGCGCGTGCTCTTTTTTGCCCAGCGCGGAGATCAGCTGGTCCATGATGCCGCAGTTGCAGCCCACGAACTGGTTTTCCGCTTCCTGGCCGTTCAGGGCGATTTGCGCGCCATCCAGCGGCAAATGATAGAGCTGCTGGAACACGGTGCCGACGGCGACCTCCAGAGACGCAGAGGAGCTTAAGCCCGCCCCCTGCGGCACGTTGCCGCTGATGACCAAATCGGCGCCGCCGAAGTTTTTGTTACGCTTCTGCAGATGCTTCACCACGCCGCGCACGTAGTTAGACCACTGCTGGCTGTCGTGCGTCACAATCGGGGCATCGAGGGAAAACGCGTCCGTCTCATTACCGTAATCCGCCGCAATCACGCGAACCTGGCGGTCGTCGCGCTTCGCGCAGCTGATGACCGTCTGGTAATCGATGGCGCACGGCAGCACAAAGCCGTCGTTATAGTCGGTGTGTTCACCAATCAGGTTGACGCGGCCAGGTGCCTGAATTACGTGGGTGGCAGGGTAGCCAAATTTCTCAGCAAACAGGGATTGTGTTTTATCTTTCAGACTCATCTTTTAGACTCCTGATTCGCGATAGTGGACGTCGCTAACGGCACGCAGACGTTCAGCCGCCTGTTCCGCCGTCAGATCACGCTGGGTTTCTGCCAGCATTTCGTAGCCCACCATAAATTTACGCACCGTCGCAGAGCGCAGCAGCGGCGGATAGAAATGGGCGTGCAGCTGCCAGTGCTGATTCTCTTCCCCGTTAAACGGTGCGCCGTGCCAGCCCATGGAGTACGGGAAGGAGCACTGGAACAGGTTGTCGTAACGGCTGGTCAGCTTTTTCAGCGCCAGGGCAAGGTCGTCGCGCTGCGCGTCGCTGAGTTCGGTGATGCGCTGCACGTGCGCTTTCGGCAGCAGCAGCGTCTCAAACGGCCAGGCGGCCCAGTAAGGCACGACGGCCAGCCAGTGTTCGGTCTCCACCACGGTACGGCTGCCGTCGGCCAGCTCACGCTGCGCGTAATCCACCAGCATCGATGAGCCGTTTTCTGCGTAATACGCTTTTTGCAGGCGGTCTTCACGCTCGGCTTCGTTAGGCAGGAAGCTGTTCGCCCAGACCTGGCCGTGCGGGTGCGGGTTAGAGCAGCCCATGGCCGCACCTTTATTTTCAAACACCTGCACCCATGGGTAAGTTTGACCCAGCTCGGCGGTTTGCGCCTGCCAGGTGCTGACCACCTCTTTCAGTGCCTCAACGCTCAGCTCCGGCAGCGTTTTGCTGTGATCGGGGGAGAAGCAGATCACGCGGCTGGTACCGCGCGCGCTTTCACAGCGCATCAGCGGATCGTGGCTTTCCGGCGCGTCCGGCGTGTCGGTCATCAGGGCGGCAAAATCGTTGGTAAACACGAAGGTGCCTTTGTAGTCCGGGTTTTTATCCCCGGTGACGCGCGTGTTGCCCGGACAGAGGAAGCAGTCCGGGTCGTGCTGCGGCAGGGTCTGTTTTGCAGGCGTCTCCTGCGCCCCCTGCCAGGGGCGCTTGGCGCGATGCGGAGAAACTAAAATCCATTGCCCGCTTAACGGGTTAAAACGACGATGCGGATGATCGACGGGATTAAATTGCGTCATGACGGATCCTTAGTCCGGATAGCCTTGCGGGTGGCGTGACTGCCAGTGCCAGGTATCCTGTGCCATTTCATCAAGCGTGCGCGTGACACGCCAGTTAAGCTCTTTGTCGGCTTTGGTGGCGTCGGCCCAGTAAGCAGGCAGATCGCCCTCACGACGCGGTGCGAAGTGGTAGTTCACCGGCTTGCCGCAGGCTTTGCTGAAGGCGTTAACCACGTCCAGCACGCTGCTGCCGACGCCAGCGCCGAGGTTGTAAATATGCACGCCCGGTTTATCCGCCAGCTGCTGCATGGCCGCAACGTGGCCGTCGGCCAGATCCATCACGTGGATATAGTCGCGCACGCCGGTGCCGTCTTCGGTCGGGTAGTCATTGCCAAAAATCGCCAGCGACTCGCGGCGGCCTACGGCCACCTGGGCGATATACGGCATCAGGTTGTTCGGAATGCCCTGCGGATCTTCCCCCATATCGCCAGACGGATGCGCACCGACCGGGTTGAAGTAGCGCAGCAGCGCGATGCTCCACTCCGGCTGGGCTTTTTGCAGGTCGGTCAGGATCTGCTCCACCATCAGCTTGCTTTTGCCGTACGGGCTCTGCGGCGTCCCGGTCGGGAAGCTTTCAACGTAAGGGATTTTAGGCTGATCGCCGTAGACGGTGGCGGAAGAGCTAAAGATGAAGTTTTTGACGTTGGCCGCACGCATGGCGGAAATTAGACGCAGGGTGCCGTTGACGTTGTTATCGTAATACTCAAGCGGCTTAGCAACGGATTCACCGACCGCTTTCAGACCCGCGAAGTGGATCACCGCTTCAATGGCGTGGTCGTGAAGGATCTCGGTCATCAGCGCTTCGTTACGGATGTCGCCTTCCACGAACGTCGGGTGTTTACCGCCAAGACGTTCAATCACAGGCAGCACGCTGCGCTTACTGTTGCACAGGTTGTCGAGAATGATGACGTCATGGCCGTTTTGCAGCAGCTGCACGCAGGTATGACTACCGATGTAACCGCTACCACCTGTTACCAGAACTCGCATATTTCGCTCCATTGGGCTTATGGTATGTAATAACCATAGCATAACAGAGACGCGAAAAGTGTGACATGGGATAAAATAGTGGAATCGTTTACACTGTTTTTAAAATCCGATTTTCAGCTACCGTGGGGCATTGTAGATCAACGGGATAGCAATGTATTAGTGCAGGTTATCTGAAAAACGGAGGGCGGTGCCCTCCGGGGATTAATCGATTTTGCTTTGCCGATAGTAATAGTGCTCACCGTCCGGAACAAACTCCAGGCGATGGGTGATGCAGGAGGGGGCATCTTCGGCATGATGTGAAACGAACAGCAGCTGCGTTTCACCTTCGCTAATCAGGACATCCACAAAGCGGCGGATAAGCTGGCGGTTCAACGGGTCGAGTCCCTGCAGCGGTTCGTCGAGGATCAGCAGCGTAGGGTGTTTCACCAGCGCGCGAACGATCAGCGCCAGACGCTGCTGCCCCCACGAAAGACTATGAAACGGCGCGTCAGCAACCCGGTTGTCCATGCCCAGAATGTCCAGCCACTGCTGGGCCAGCTTGTGCTGTTTGTCCGACACCGCCTGATAAATGCCGATGGAGTCAAAATACCCGGAGAGGATCACGTTGCGTACCGTGGTACTGACCCGGTAATCCAGATGCAGGCTGCTGCTGACGTAGCCGATATGTTTTTTGATATCCCAGATGGTTTCGCCGCTGCCGCGACGCCGACCGAACAGCGTGAGGTCGTTGCTGTAGCCCTGCGGATGATCGCCGGTAATCAGGCTCAGCAGCGTGGATTTTCCCGCGCCGTTGGGGCCAACAATCTGCCAGTGCTCACCTGGATTGACCGTCCAGTTGAGGTGATTAAGGATCGGGCGATCGTCATAAGCGACCACCCCATCGCGCAGCACGATGCGCGGCTGGTGGGGATCAAGCGCGTGGCGCGCCGACGGGGCGTCGGGTTCCGGAAGGGTAATACCGTCGAGCTGTTCGCTGTGCGCGAGCTGGGCAATCAGCGCCTGCTTAAGCAGCGCGGTTTTTTCGCCGGTCTCTGTCAGGTTACAGTCGGCCAGGACGCCCGCGTGCTGGATAAAGCCCGGAATTTCATCAAAACGGTTAAGCACCAGCACGAGGGTATATCCCTGCTGATTAAGCGACGCCAGCAGAGACGCCAGCTGCGCCCGGGACTGCACGTCAAGACCGTCGAACGGTTCGTCCAGAATAAGCAGTTCAGGTTCGCTCATCAGCGCCTGACAAAGCAGCGTTTTTCGCGTCTCGCCGGTCGAAAGGTATTTAAAGCGCCGGTTCAGCAGAGGGGTGATACCGAACTGTTCTGCCAGGCGCTGGCAGCGGGCGGGATCCTTCACTTCATCCTGAATAATTTCCGCCGTCGTACGGCCGGTATCCTCTTCGCCAGGGCTGAGCAAATCGGTGTTGTTGCGCTGCCACTCGTCGCTGACCAGCTTTTGCAGTTGTTCAAACGACAGGCGCGTCAGGCGCGTAAAGTCGCTCTGGTATTCGCCCTTGAGGAGGTTGAGCTCTCCGGCCAGCGCGCGGGCCAGCGCGGATTTACCGCTGCCGTTTGTGCCGACAAACGCCCAGCTTTCACCCGCGCGTAGCGTCAAATCAGCAATCGTCAGCGTTCGGGTATCGCTAAGACGAAACGTGCCTTGCGAAATATGCAATGATGACATGGTTTATCCCTGTTTTTGCAGCACCAGATATCAGGGATACGCACTGTCGGTACGATTGTCAATGTGCTCAGCACAAAGTGGCGATAATCACCCGGTCCGCGTTGAAATACGCGGTGACGGCAGCACCTTCTTCTAAGTTGTCCGACTCGCTGAGCGGTACGGTCGCGCAAAGCGGCTGTCCATCTGCCAGGGTCATCTGCACTTCGCACTGCGTCTGGCCGCGTTCAATAAGGCTGATGGTGCCCTGCAGCTGGTTATCTGCTGTCTTTGCCGCGTCGGGATCGCGTGTAATACTGACCCACGGCGCCTTCAGGAGCACCAGCACCTCTTTCCCTTCATCCAGTTCAAGACGTTCCGCGCTTTGCGCCGTTATGGCGGCCTTCAGACGGGTGGTGCCATCGGCAAGCAGGATCTCAATATGCTGCTGTATCTGCAGATTGTCGCGCGCCGTCACCGTACCAAACCACTGGTTGCGGGCGCTGGTTTGTAGCGAGAAGCGGGAAATGGCGGCCAGCAGACTGTCCAGCGGAACGTGATCGTCATCGCTTAACGCATCGAACGCTTTTTGCTGAATCTGGGCCAGCAGATCGTAAAGCTGAATAAGGCGCTGGCCATAACGCGTCACGATTGCACCGCCGCCGCCTTTGCCGCCCGTGGCTCTGTCCACCAGCGGCTGTTCGCTCAGGGTGTTCATGTCGTTGATGGCGTCCCAGGCACTTTTGTAGCTGATGCCCGCGTTTTTCGCCCCCTGGCTAATCGAGCCCGTTTGTTCTATTTGTTTAAGCAGGGCGATACGTCGCGGATCGGCGAAAAGCTTTTGCTGAAGTCGGAGTGTGAGAAGAATTTCGGCCTGCATAACAGTGTCCTGGCAAAAAGGGTATTGTGACCCAAATGGTGCAGGGCGCAAAGGGTACCGCACAAAAGGGGATGTTTTTCTCAGTTGAAAGGGTAGAATAAGCTGTTCACAATATCTGGAGAAAACCATGTTAGAGTTGTTGAAAAGTCTGGTATTCGCCGTGATCATGGTACCAGTAGTGATGGCCATCATCCTCGGTGCCATCTACGGCCTGGGTGAAGTGTTCAACGTCTTTTCGAACATTGGTCACAGAGACCAGGCTAAAAAGCAGCATTGATTCCCCCCAAAACGCCCGGCTTGTCCGGGCGTTTTGCTCTCAAGATTTTCCCATTTTCGCCGATACTCTTTAACGCACCACGCCGGTTTACCTCTTCAGCGGTACGATTAAACGCTGGGATCTCCCTGACGTTACCGTTATATTAATTTGTATATAACGATACTCACAGGAGTTACAGATGGCACGTACCTGGGTACGCCTTTTCGCAGGCGCAACGCTGACGCTTTCCCTTACCGGACACGCGCTGGCGGACGACGGTAAAATCACGGTCTTTGCGGCGGCGTCGCTGACTAACGCGCTGCAGGATATCGCGGCGGCGTATAAAAAAGAGAAAAACGTCGAGGTGGTCTCCTCGTTTGCCTCTTCCTCGACGCTCGCGCGCCAGATAGAAGCGGGCGCGCCGGCGGATCTGTTCATCTCGGCTGACCAGAAGTGGATGGATTACGCGGCGGAGAAAAAAGCGATTGATGCGGCAACCCGCGAAACGCTGCTGGGGAATAGCCTGGTTGTCGTGGCGCCAAAAGCCAGCGCCCAGGCTGACTTCACCATCAACAAAGAGACCCACTGGATAAGCCTGCTGAACGGCGGGCGTCTGGCGGTGGGCGATCCGGAGCACGTTCCGGCCGGGATCTACGCCAAAGAAGCGCTGCAAAAATTGGGCGCATGGGAGACATTGTCACCGAAGCTGGCCCCGGCGGAAGATGTCCGCGGCGCGCTGGCGCTGGTGGAACGCAACGAAGCCCCGCTGGGCATTGTGTATGGCTCTGATGCCGTTGCCAGTAAGGGTGTGAAAGTGGTGGCAACGTTCCCGGAAGACTCCCACAAGAAAGTGGAATATCCTGTTGCGATTGTTGATGGACATAAAAATGCGACCGTGACGGCCTTCCGCGATTATCTGAAGGGGCCGGAAGCGTCCGCGATCTTTAAACGTTACGGATTTACGACTCACTGATGATATTGACCGATCCTGAATGGCAGGCTGTTCTGCTGAGCCTTAAAGTCTCTTCCCTGGCGGTTGCGCTGAGTTTGCCCTTTGGGATCTTCTTTGCCTGGCTACTGGTTCGCTGTCGGTTTCCCGGCAAAGCGCTGCTCGACAGCGTGCTTCATCTTCCGCTCGTGTTGCCGCCCGTGGTGGTCGGTTATCTGCTGTTAATTTCCATGGGGCGACGCGGTTTTATTGGCGAAAAACTTTACGACTGGTTTGGGCTGACCTTTGCGTTTAGCTGGCGCGGAGCGGTACTGGCGGCGGCGGTAATGTCATTCCCGCTGATGGTGAGGGCGATCCGCCTCGCGCTGGAAGGCGTGGACATGAAGCTCGAACAGGCGGCCCGTACGCTCGGTGCCGGGCGCTGGCGCGTCTTTTTCACCATCACGCTTCCCCTGACGTTACCCGGCATTATTGTCGGGACGGTACTGGCGTTCGCCCGCTCGCTGGGCGAGTTTGGCGCGACCATCACCTTCGTCTCGAACATCCCCGGCGAGACGCGAACGATTCCGTCGGCCATGTATACCCTGATTCAAACGCCGGGCGGAGAGGGCGCGGCGGCGCGGCTGTGTATCATCTCAATCGTACTAGCCCTGGTATCGCTGCTGGTGTCGGAATGGCTGGCGCGGCTGAGCCGCGAGCGGATGGGGAAATAAGCATGCTGGAACTGAATTTCACCCAGACGCTGGGAAACCATACCCTGACGCTTAACGAGACGCTGCCTGCAAGCGGTATCACCGCCATCTTCGGCGTCTCGGGGGCGGGAAAAACGTCGCTGATAAATGCCATCAGCGGCCTGACGCGCCCGCAGTCAGGACGGATTGTATTGAATAACCGCGTCTTAAACGACGTGGAAAACAAGGTTTATCTCACGCCGGATAAACGCCGCATTGGCTATGTTTTCCAGGACGCGCGCTTATTCCCGCACTACAGCGTGCGCGGCAACCTGCGTTACGGCATGGCGAAAAGCATGGCCGGACAGTTTGATAAGCTGGTGACGCTTTTAGGCATTGAGCCACTGCTCGACAGACTGCCCTCGTCGCTTTCCGGCGGAGAAAAACAGCGCGTGGCCATTGGCCGCGCGTTGCTGACCGCGCCCGAACTGCTGCTGCTCGACGAACCGCTGGCCTCGCTGGATATTCCGCGCAAACGTGAGCTCCTGCCCTACCTGCAGCGCCTGACGCGAGAAATTAATATTCCGATGCTCTATGTCAGCCATTCGCTGGATGAGATCCTCCATCTGGCCGACAAAGTGCTGGTGCTGGAAGAGGGCAGCGTCAAGGCCTTCGGCAACCTGGAAGAGGTCTGGGGCAGCAGCGTAATGCACCCGTGGTTACCCCGGGAACAGCAGAGCAGCATCCTGAAGGTGAGCGTGCTGGAACACCATCCGCACTACGCGATGACGGCGCTGGCGCTGGGCGATCAGCACCTGTGGGTCAATAAGATCGACAAGCCGTTGCAGTCCGCGCTGCGTATTCGTATTCAGGCATCAGACGTCTCGCTGGTGCTGCAGCCGCCGCTGCAAACCAGTATTCGAAATATCCTGCGCGCCAAAGTCGCGGAGTGTTTTGATGATAACGGCCAGGTGGAAGTGAAGCTCGAGGTGGGAAGCCGAACGCTCTGGGCGCGCATCAGCCCGTGGGCCAGGGATGAGTTAGGGATCAAACCCGGCCTGTGGCTTTACGCGCAAATTAAGAGCGTCTCGATCACCGCCTGATTACAGCAGGTGGGTATAAATATACTGCGCGATGCTGTCGGTGGTGTTGTCGCCAATCACCACGTTAGCGCGCGCTTTTACCGCGTCGTCGGCATTGCCCATCGCCACGCCCGTACCGACGGCTTCCAGCATGCTGATGTCGTTGTAGTTGTCGCCGAAGGCGATCGCGTCCTGCATTGACCAGCCCTGTGATTCCACATACTGCGTCAGACGCTTGCCTTTGCTGTTGCCTTTGCGGGCAATATCCACCTGATCGTGCCAGGACCACTCGCACTCCAGCCCCAGCGTTTCCTCGACGTGCTTCGCGAAGGTATTCAGTTTGGTCGTGTCTTCATCCGTCAGGGCGAATTTCCAGATAGCCTCAACGTCCTGGGCTGCCTGACGCAGGGAGGAAACCTGGGTAAAGACCGGACGCTGCGCTTCAGGCAGGGACAACGCCCAGTTGCTGGTGCGCACCACGTGGCCGGTAGGGCGCTCGTAGACCATTGCGTTATCCACATACATCAGGCCGTGAATGGCATGCTCATCCAGCAGATCAATCAGTTGCAGCGCCTGGGGAACCGGCAGCGGGTCGGAGGCTAAAACCTTTTTTGCCTGATAATCATACAAATAAGTGCCATTACAACAAATTGCAGGTGTATCTAACGCCAGTGCCTGATAAAAAGGGTGAATGGCTACGTGATGTCGACCCGTTACGATAAGGAGTTGATATCCCGCTTCCTGCGCGCGTTTAAGCGCTTCAAGGGAGGAGGGGAGAAGGGTTTTTTGCGGCGTCAGTAAGGTACCGTCTAAATCCAGAGCAATCACACGCGAGGTCATCTGTTTTCCCGGGTTAATATTGAATTTACGTTTTGATGGGATGGTACACCGAGAGGCGAATGCTTCAAAATTCCTGTCGACAATTCAGCATTCACCGTCAAAAGTTAATTACTTTCATGCGCAGTGAGGAGTGAATATTCATGAAACAAACCGTTTATACCGCCAGTCCTGAAAGCCAGCAGATCCACGTCTGGCGCTTAAATACCGAAGGGACACTCACGCTGGTTCAGGTTGTTGATGTGCCAGGCCAGGTACAGCCGATGGTCATCAGCCCGGATAAACGTTTCTTGTACGTGGGTGTGCGCCCGGAGTTTCGCGTGCTGGCCTATCGCATCTCTCCGGACGACGGCGCGCTGACTTACACTGCCGAAGCGCCGCTGCCGGGCAGTCCAACCCATATCTCAACCGATCGTAAAGGCAACTTTGTCTTCAGCGGCTCGTATAATGCGGGCTGCGTCAGCGTAACGCGTCTGGAAGATGGCATTCCGGTCGAAACCGTGGATGTGGTGGAAGGGCTGGAAGGCTGCCACTCGGCGAATATCTCTCCGGATAACCGCACGCTGTGGGTGCCTGCCCTGAAGCAGGATCGTATCTGCCTGTTCACCCTGAGCGACGATGGTCACCTGGTGGCGCAGAATCCGGCTGAAGTCACGACGGTCGAAGGCGCGGGCCCGCGTCATATGGTCTTCCATCCGAACCAGCAGTACGCCTACGTGGTCAACGAACTGAACAGCTCCGTGGACGTATGGGAGCTGAAAGATCCAAACGGTCAGATTGAGTGCGTGCAGACGCTGGACATGATGCAGTCTGATTTCTCCGACACCCGCTGGGCGGCGGATATTCACATTACGCCAAATGGCCGCCATCTGTACGCCTGTGACCGCACCTCCAGCCTGATCACCGTGTTTAGCGTTTCTGAAGACGGCAGCGTGCTGGCGATTGAAGGCTTCCAGCCGACGGAAACCCAGCCGCGCGGCTTTAATATCGATCACAGCGGCAAATACCTGATTGCGGCGGGGCAGAAATCCCACCATATCGCGCTGTATGAAATCAAAGGCGAGCAGGGGCTGCTGGAAGAGAAAGGGCGCTACGCCGTAGGCCAGGGGCCGATGTGGGTGGTGGTTAACGCTCACTAAGCGGCTTAAAACAAAAAACCTCGCGAATGCGAGGTTTTTTTATGCCCGGTGGCAGTGCGTTTACCGGGCTTACATAACCTGTAGGCCGGGTAAGGCAAAGCCGCCACCCGGCAAAAGGACAGCTTACTGCTTCGGCTCAGCAACCACTTTGCTACCCAGACCGCGGTTGTTGTACTCCCACATGCGGTTGAAGCTAGCGTCGTTCAGGTTGCGCTGCACGTTCCCTTTATCGTCCACCGCACCGGTATTGCCGGAGAACGGACGTTTAGAGATCGCCGCATCCGCCCACGGCTTCGCCATGTTGAAGCCTTCGTTGATCACGCTGTCGCGGATCACAACCTGACCGTTGGTCGCCGCGTCCACGTCCAGGGAGCGTCCCAGCTGCGCCACGCCGTCACCGGCAGCGTTAAAGCGGCTGTTCACGGCCAGGAAGCCGAAGAAGAGGTTCGACGGGGTTGCCGGAGCAAACACGTAACCTTCCTGCTGGGTACGTGAGTTCACCACGCGGAAATCGGTGTTATCAAATACCACCGCGCCGCGGCCGGAGACCAGATCCACGTCACCTTCAACGTAGCTGTTGGTTACCAGCGTACGGGTCAGACGGTTATTCTGCAGGGTGTTCTGCACGCCGCTGTTGGTCACGAAGAAGGTGTTCTGACGACCCAGAATGTTGACGTTGTTAATCTGCACCTTATCGCCATCGCTGCGCAGCGCGACGGCCTGGTGGTTACCGGCGTCAACGCTGTCGCCCAGGGTATTCTGGATGGTCAGGTTCTGCAGCTGCAGACCGTTATTCTGGGACCAGAATACCGCTGAGCACATCACGCCAACGGTGGCGGAACGCTTGCTCTGGCAGTTATCAAACATGTACCACGCCGGTTTGCCCGGCATATATTTACCGGCCGGGTTCACCAGGTGACGCCAGGTGTTGCTGTCGATTTCAGAATCGATCGCCAGGCCAATTTTTACGTCGATTGCTTTTTCGCCCAGACCGTAAAGCGTAAGGCTGCCCGGTGCCGCCGGAACATACACGGTGCCTTCATATTCGCCTGGCAGGATCGCGATGTACTGGCGAGACGCGCTGTGTTTCGTGATGGCAGCATCTACCGCAGCCTGAATAGAGGTATGCGTTACGCCCTGCGCACCTGCCGGGCCAACCACGAAGTCAGGCTGTTTCGGCAGGTTAATCGAAGACGGGGTCCACGGCGCAGCGTTAGGATCCATCGACGAGAAGTAGTGCGCACGGTCGAAGTTCTTCGCTTCATCAGCGGACAAAATCGGGCGGGAGGCGGTACCGGGCGCGACCTGCTCAGAAGGGCGCTGATCCGGTGGGGTTGAACTGCATGCGGATAAGGTCACGCCAAAGGCGAGCGCTAACGCCAGACGGGAAATCCTGGAAATGTTCAAGGTGAAGCTCCTGGGTATGCAAGTCTTTACGGGATAGACGAAATAGCCTGCTTTTTTATACTAAGTTGAGCGAAACGGGAAGATAAAAAGGGTAAAAGTTGCATTTTTAGCCCTGGAGCGGCGGGTAAGTGATCACAAATAAATAACATTTTCCGCAAAGTCGGTTGACAGCAGACAACAGATGAAAATAAATGTCTATACAACCCATGACAAGTGGAAAGCCCATGCAGCAGATTCATCCTGACGATGTGATATGGCGAAATGCGCGACTGGCTACGATGGCGCCGGACGTCCGTGCGCCCTATGGACTGAAAGATCATCACGCCCTGGTTATACGGGGTCAAACTATCCTTGCCGTGATCCCTGAATCTGACATTCCGGCCGGACACACTCACTGTGTCGATCTTCAGGGTCGTCTGGTCACCCCGGGCCTGATTGACTGCCATACCCACCTGGTGTTTGGCGGCGATCGCGCGGCGGAGTGGGAGCAGCGTCTGAACGGTGTCTCTTATCAAACCATCAGCGCCCAGGGGGGCGGGATTAACGCGACCGTGACGGCGACGCGCAGCAGTTCACCCGAAACCCTGCTTAATCTGGCACAGCAGCGGCTTCAGCGTCTGATGAATGAAGGCGTGACCACGATTGAAATCAAATCGGGATACGGCCTCAATGCCGAGGCCGAAGAGAAAATGCTGCAGGTCGCACGCCAGCTGAGCCTCAATAATCCGATCGATATCAGCCCAACGCTGCTGGCGGCCCATGCCGTTCCGCCGGAATACCGACAGGATCCGGATGCCTACCTCACGCTGGTCTGCGATCAGATATTGCCCACGCTGTGGCAAAAAGAGTTGTTTGAAGCGGTCGACGTGTTCTGTGAAAACGTCGGCTTTACCCCGTCGCAAACCGAGCGCCTCTTCAAGGCGGCGACCGCGCTCGGTATTCCGGTGAAAGGGCACGTCGAGCAGCTGTCGAATCAGGGCGGTGCGGCGCTGGTCAGCCGGTATGAAGGACGCTCAGCCGATCATATCGAATATCTTGACGACGCAGGCGTTCAGGCGATGGCGCAAAGCGGCACGGTTGCGGTCCTGTTGCCCGGCGCGTTCTATTTTCTGCAGGAGCGCCAGCGTCCGCCGGTGGAACAGCTCAGAAAACACGGCGTGCCAATGGCGGTCGCCACCGACTATAACCCCGGCACCAGCCCGTTTGCCAGCCTGCACCTGGCGATGAACATGGCCTGCGTCCAGTTTGGCCTGACGCCCGAGGAAGCCTGGGCTGGCGTCACGCGCCATGCCGCGCAGGCGCTGGGCCGCGGGGAAACCCACGGACAGCTACGAGCCGGGTTTGTCGCTGATTTTATCGTCTGGGATGCGCATCATCCGGTAGAGATGGTCTACGAGCCGGGACGCAATCCGCTGTATCAACGTATTTTCCGTGGGGAGGCAGTATGAGGTTATGGCGGCCCGTCGCCGAAACGGTCTGGCAGGGGCGCGACGACAGCGCCGAGGCCAGCAACGCAACGCGTATTTTCCAGACGATACGGCAGCAGGGGGCGTTCACGCCGCTGGCATCCGGCATTGCGCTGATAGGCTTTGAATGTGATGCAGGGGTAAAACGCAATCAGGGCAGGCCCGGCGCCGTGCAGGCGCCTGATGTGCTGCGCAAGGCGCTGGCAAATATGGCAAGCCATCCGGGACACGAGCGGCTGGCGGATATGGGGTCGGTTTACGTTGAAGGTGACGACCTGGAAGCGGCACAGCAGGCGTTAAGCGATGCCGTGACAGCCTGCCAGCGCTCCGGGATGCGAACGCTGGTCTTTGGCGGCGGACACGAAACCGCGTGGGCGCACGGTCGCGGCGTGCTGGACGCCTTCCCGAACGAGCGGGTTGTCATTATCAACCTGGATGCCCATCTCGATCTGCGCAAGGCCGACCGGGCGACGTCCGGCACGCCGTTTCGCCAGCTGGCGCACTACTGCGATGAGCGCGGGCGGGCATTTCAGTACGCCTGCTTTGGCGTGAGCCGGGCGGCGAACACGCAGGCGCTGTGGGATGAGGCTGAACGCCTGAACGTCACGCTGGTGGAGGATCTCCATTTCAGGCGCGATGCGCTATCCGCGCTGGAAAAGGTGCTGGCCCAGGCCGATCGCGTCTACCTGACAATCGATCTGGACGTCCTGCCCGCCAGCGAAATGCCTGCCGTTTCCGCTCCGGCTGCGTTAGGCATACCGGCACTGGATCTCCTCCCCGTTATCGAACAAATCTGCCGTAGCGGTAAGCTACAGGCCGCCGATCTGGTAGAGTTTAACCCGCAGTTCGATCGGGACGGGCAGGGCGCAAAGCTTGCCGCCCGTCTGGCCTGGCAAATTGCTCACTGGTGGGCATAACACTATTCAAGGAGTCACGATGTTTTCACGCTCACCCCTGCCGCCGTCGAGCCCTCCCGCGCCTTTCTACGAAAAGGTGAAGCAGGCGATCAGCGAAAAAATCGCCACCGGCGTCTGGCGGCCGCACGACCGCATTCCCTCGGAGGCCGATCTGGTGGCGCAGTTTGGCTTTAGCCGGATGACCATCAACCGGGCGCTGCGCGAGCTGACCGACGAAGGGCTTCTGGTGCGCCTGCAGGGCGTCGGGACGTTTGTGGCGGAGCCGAAAGGGCAGTCCGCCCTGTTTGAAATCCGCAGCATTGCGGACGAGATTGCCGCGCGTAATCATCAGCACCGCTGTGAGGTGCTGGTGCTCGAAGAGACCCAGGCCAGCGCCGAGCAGGCGGTAGAGCTGAATGTTAAAGAAGGCAGCCGCATCTTCCACTCGGTGATGGTGCATTTTGAGAACGACATTCCGGTGCAGATTGAAGATCGCTGCGTGAACGCTGAACGGATACCGGACTATCTGAATCAGGATTACACCCAGACCACGCCGCACGCCTATCTCTCGCTCGTCGCACCGCTGACGGAAGGGGAGCACATTGTGGAAGCCGTGCGCGCCACGCCGCAGGAGTGCGAACGGCTGCGCATTAAAGAGCACGACCCGTGCCTGCTGATCCGCCGTCGAACCTGGTCCTCATCGCACATCGTGTCACATGCCCGGCTGCTTTTCCCGGGGAACCGTTACCGGCTGCAGGGCCACTTTATGTCATAAGTTTTATAAGCGTGATCGCTAACGCAATATAACAAAATTGTATCTTTTTTGTTAAATCTGACCTTGTGTGTGCTTGTCTATACAAGTATATCTAAATGCATCATCTGTCCCGTATAGGAGCACACAATGTCGTCAGGTAAATACCGCCAGCAGGACGTCCGCGCCGCGCGCGGCACCACCCTTACCGCCAAAAGCTGGCTCACCGAAGCCCCGCTGCGCATGTTGATGAACAACCTTGATCCTGAGGTGGCGGAAAACCCCCACGAGCTGGTGGTCTACGGCGGCATTGGCCGCGCCGCGCGCAACTGGGAATGCTATGACGCCATTGTTAAGGCACTGACCGAACTCGAAAACGACGAAACCCTGCTGGTGCAGTCCGGCAAGCCGGTTGGCGTGTTTAAAACCCACAAAAACGCCCCGCGCGTGCTGATCGCCAACTCTAACCTCGTGCCGCACTGGGCCACCTGGGAACACTTCAACGAACTCGACGCGAAAGGGCTGGCGATGTATGGCCAGATGACCGCCGGGAGCTGGATCTACATCGGCAGCCAGGGGATCGTGCAGGGCACCTACGAAACCTTCGTGGAGGCCGGTCGCCAGCACTACAACGGCTCGCTGAAAGGCCGCTGGGTATTGACCGCCGGTCTCGGCGGGATGGGCGGCGCGCAGCCGCTGGCCGCCACGCTGGCCGGCGCGTGTTCGCTGAACATTGAGTGCCAGCAGAGCCGCATTGATTTCCGACTGCGCACCCGTTACGTCGACGAACAGGCCGAGAATCTCGATGACGCGCTGGCGCGCATTAAAAAGTACACGTCCGAAGGCAAAGCGGCGTCGATTGCCCTGTGCGGCAACGCGGCGGACATTCTTCCTGAACTCGTCGCCCGCGGCGTGCGCCCGGATCTGGTCACCGACCAGACCAGCGCCCACGATCCGCTGCACGGCTACCTGCCGAAAGGCTGGTCGTGGGAAGACTATCAGCAAAAAGCGGAGACCGACCCGGAAGGCACGGTGCTTGCCGCGAAACGCTCCATGGCGGAACACGTCTCTGCGATGCTGGCCTTCAGCCAGATGGGCATTCCGACCTTTGACTACGGCAACAACATTCGCCAGATGGCGAAAGAGATGGGCGTGAGTAACGCCTTCGACTTCCCCGGCTTCGTCCCGGCCTATATCCGCCCGCTGTTCTGCCGCGGCATCGGACCGTTCCGCTGGGTTGCCCTGTCCGGCGACCCGGAGGATATCTACAAAACCGACGCCAAAGTGAAGGCGATCGTCGCGGATGACGAGCATCTTCACCACTGGCTGGACATGGCCCGCGAGCGCATTAACTTCCAGGGCCTGCCGGCGCGTATCTGCTGGGTAGGGCTGGAGTGGCGTCAAAAACTCGGCCTCGCCTTTAACGAAATGGTGCGCAGCGGTGAAGTCTCCGCGCCGATTGTGATTGGCCGCGACCACCTGGACTCCGGCTCCGTTGCCAGCCCGAACCGCGAAACCGAAGCCATGCGCGACGGCTCGGACGCGGTCTCCGACTGGCCATTGCTGAACGCCCTGCTGAATACCGCCAGCGGCGCGACCTGGGTGTCGCTGCACCACGGCGGCGGCGTGGGAATGGGCTTCTCCCAGCATTCCGGGATGGTCATCGTCTGCGACGGTACCGATGAAGCCGCCGCGCGTATCGCCCGCGTGCTCCACAACGACCCGGCCACCGGCGTGATGCGTCACGCGGATGCGGGTTACGAGATTGCCATTGACTGTGCCAAAGAGCAGGGACTTAACCTGCCGATGATCCCTGCCACACAAGGAAAGCATGAATGAACGCGTTAACACTCACTCCCGGCTCACTGACGCTCAAGCAGCTGCGTAACGTCTGGCGTCAGCCGGTCACCCTGTCGCTTGATGAAAGCGCCCACGCCGCCATTAACGACAGCGTGGCCTGCGTTGAAGCCATCGTTGCCGAAGGGCGCACGGCTTACGGGATTAATACCGGCTTTGGGCTGCTGGCGCAGACCCGCATCGCGACGCACGATCTGGAAAATCTGCAGCGTTCGCTGGTGCTGTCGCACGCGGCGGGCGTCGGTCAGCCGCTGGACGATGAGATTGTCCGTCTGATGATGGTGCTCAAAATCAACAGCCTGGCGCGCGGTTTCTCGGGCATTCGCCTGAGCGTGATTCAGGCGCTGATGGCGCTGGTGAATGCGGAGGTCTATCCGTGGATCCCGGCGAAGGGCTCCGTCGGTGCCTCCGGCGATCTCGCGCCGCTGGCGCACATGTCGCTGCTGCTGCTGGGCGAAGGCAAAGCGCGCTGGCAGGGCGAGTGGCTGCCTGCGAAAGAGGCGCTGAAAAAAGCCGGCTTAACGCCGATCACGCTGGCGGCGAAAGAGGGGCTGGCGTTGCTGAACGGCACTCAGGCATCGACCGCCTTCGCGCTGCGCGGCCTGTTTGAAGCGGAAGATCTGTTTGCCTCGGCGGTGGTGTGCGGTGCGCTGACCACCGAAGCGGTGCTGGGCTCGCGTCGCCCGTTCGATGCCCGCATCCACGAGGTGCGCGGTCAGCGGGGACAGATTGATGCCGCCGCGATGTACCGTCACGTGCTTACCGACACCAGCGAGATCGCGGAGTCACACCACAACTGTGAGAAGGTGCAGGATCCGTATTCCCTGCGCTGCCAGCCGCAGGTGATGGGCGCGTGCCTGACGCAGCTGCGCCAGGCGGCGGAGGTGCTGCTGGTGGAGGCCAACGCGGTGTCCGATAACCCGCTGGTGTTCGCCCAGGAAAACGAGGTGGTCTCCGGCGGTAATTTCCACGCCGAGCCGGTGGCAATGGCGGCGGATAATATCGCGCTGGCGATTGCCGAAGTCGGCGCGTTGTCCGAGCGCCGCATCGCGCTGATGATGGATAAACATATGTCCCAGCTGCCACCGTTCCTGGTGCGTAACGGCGGGGTCAACTCGGGCTTTATGATTGCTCAGGTGACGGCCGCAGCGCTGGCAAGCGAGAACAAGGCGCTGTCGCACCCGCACAGCGTGGACAGCCTGCCAACGTCTGCAAACCAGGAAGATCACGTTTCGATGGCACCGGCTGCCGGGCGTCGTCTGTGGGAGATGGCCTCCAACACCCGCGGCGTGCTGGCGGTGGAATGGCTGGCGGCAAGTCAGGGTATCGATCTGCGTGAAGGGCTTAAATCCAGCCCGCTGCTGGAGCAGGCGCGCCAGGTGCTGCGCGAGCACGTCACGCATTACGATGATGACCGCTTTTTTGCCCCGGATATTGATAAGGCGATGCAGCTTCTGGAAGAAGGGCGGCTGGTGGGGCTGTTACCTTCGGTGCTGTGATTTTTTTGCCCGGTGGCGCTGCGCTTACCGGGCCTACGAGTTCGAAATCCAGGCCGGGTAAGGCGTAGCCGCCACCCGGCTTTTTTTACGAATACATCGCCGTTATCGACGCGCTCCCCAGGGAATGGAAATGCACGTTAAACCCGACCATCGCGCCGCTCGCGCCTTCATCGACCTCAATTCTCTCCACGTCCAGCGCGTGCACCGTGAAGATATAGCGGTGGGTTTCCCCTTTTGGTGGCGCCGCGCCGCCGTAGCCCGCTTTACCGAAGTCAGTACGCGTCTGAATGGCACCTTCAGGCAGGGCAACCAGGTCTGAACCGGAACCCTGCGGCAGCACGCGCGTGTCGGCAGGCAGGTTCGCCACGATCCAGTGCCACCATCCGGAACCGGTTGGCGCATCCGGGTCATAGCAGGTCACGACAAAGCTTTTGGTGCCTGCCGGAACCTCGTCCCACGCCAGGTGCGGGGAGATGTTATCGCCCTGATACCCCATGCCGTTGAAAACGTGCCGTTCCGGCAGCTTTTCACCGTCGCGCAGATCTTTACTGATGATTTTCATACGGTTTACCCTCGTTGATCGCTCGTTCAGCAAGTGTAATGCATTGGGTTAAATCGTGAAATGCGCGGGAATGTTAACGGCTGTTACAACCGCGTCGGTTAATTTTCGAAGCTGCTCTGGCGTGATGCTGTACGGCGGCATCAGATAGATAAGCTTGCCGAAAGGCCGGACCCACACGCCCTGGTCCACGAAGAAGCGCTGCAGCGCCGCCATATTCACCGGATGGGTGGTTTCAATCACCCCGATGGCGCCCAGCACGCGCACGTCCGCCACGAAATTCGCGCCCGAGGCGGCGCTCAGCTCCGATTTCAGCTGCGCTTCTATCGCCGCAACCTGCGTCTGCCACTCGCCGCTCTCCAGAATCGCAAGGCTTTCACTCGCCACGGCGCAGGCCAGCGGGTTACCCATAAACGTCGGGCCGTGCATAAAGCAGCCGGCTTCACCGTCGCTGATGGTGTCGGCCACCTGGCGGGTCGTGAGCGTGGCGGAGAGCGTCATGGTGCCGCCGGTCAGCGCTTTACCGAGGCACAGAATATCCGGCGCGATACCCGCATGTTCGCAGGCAAACAGCTTGCCGGTGCGGCCAAAGCCGGTGGCGATCTCATCGGCAATCAGCAGAATGCCCTCGCGGTCGCACATCCTGCGAATACGCCTCAGCCATTCCGGATGGTACATCCGCATACCGCCCGCGCCCTGCACGATCGGTTCAAGAATGACGGCGGCGATCTCATGGCGATGTGCCGCCATCAGCCGCGCGAAGCCGACCATGTCCATCTCGTTCCACTCGCCGTCGAAGCGGCTCTGCGGCGCAGGGGCGAACAGGTTTTCCGGCAGATACCCCTTCCACAGGCTGTGCATGGAGTTATCCGGATCGCACACCGACATCGCCCCGAAGGTATCCCCGTGATAGCCGTTGCGGAAGGTGAGGAAACGCTGGCGCGTTTCGCCTTTAGCGTGCCAGTACTGCAGCGCCATTTTCATCGCCACTTCCACCGCCACGGAGCCGGAATCCGCCAGGAACACGCACTCCAGCGAGTCAGGCGTCATCGCCACCAGGCGACGGCATAAATCCACCGCGGGCTGGTGGGTGAGCCCGCCAAACATCACGTGCGACATCTGGTCAATCTGCGTCTTCATCGCCGCGTTCAGGCGCGGGTGGTTGTACCCGTGAATGGCCGCCCACCAGGAGGACATCCCGTCAACGAGCCGCTCGCCGCTGGCGAGGTGCAGCTCGCAGCCGTGGGCGGAGGCCACCGGATAGACGGGAAGGGGGCGGGTGGTGGAGGTGTAAGGGTGCCAGATATGCTGCTTGTCGAAGGCGAGATCGTCCTGGGTCATAATCGACTTGTAAACCATTTTGAAAAGTTTTAGGTTTACGAGTATAAACCGAACCGAAAATTAACAAAACCCTTTGGAGAAGCCCGATGGCTCACCACGCACGCTGGACGATGTCGCAAGTTACTGAATTATTCAACAAACCTTTCCTTGAGCTGATGTTCGAAGCCCAACAGGTGCATCGTCAGCACTTCGATCCCCGCCATGTTCAGGTCAGCACGCTGCTGTCGATCAAGACCGGCGCCTGCCCCGAAGACTGCAAATATTGCCCGCAGAGCGCGCGCTACAAAACCGGCCTGGAGTCAGAACGCCTGATGGAGGTCGAGCAGGTCCTCGACTCCGCGCGCAAGGCCAAAAACGCCGGTTCAACCCGCTTCTGCATGGGCGCGGCGTGGAAGAACCCGCACGATCGCGACATGCCGTACCTGGAGCAGATGGTGAAGGGCGTGAAGGAGATGGGCCTCGAAGCCTGCATGACCCTCGGCACGCTCAACGAGGAGCAGGCGCAGCGCCTCTCGGCGGCGGGGCTGGACTACTACAACCACAACCTCGACACCTCGCCGGAATTTTACGGCAACATCATCACCACGCGTACCTACCAGGAGCGTCTGGATACGCTGGATAAGGTGCGTGACGCGGGGATCAAGGTCTGCTCCGGCGGCATCGTGGGCTTAGGCGAGACGGTGAAAGACCGCGCGGGCCTCCTGCTGCAGCTGGCGAACCTGCCGACCCCGCCGGAAAGCGTGCCGATCAACATGCTGGTGAAGGTTAAGGGCACGCCGCTGGCGGATAACGAGGACGTGGATGCGTTTGATTTTATCCGCACCATCGCGGTGGCGCGCATCATGATGCCGACGTCTTACGTTCGCCTCTCAGCGGGCCGCGAGCAGATGAACGAGCAGACCCAGGCGATGTGCTTTATGGCCGGAGCCAACTCCATCTTCTACGGCTGCAAGCTGCTGACCACGCCGAACCCGGAAGAGGACAAAGACGTTCAGCTGTTCCGCAAGCTGGGGCTGAACCCGCACCAGACCGAGGTGCTGACGGGCGATAACGAGCAACAGCAGCAGCTGGAGCAGCAGATTTTTAACGCCGACACCGACCAGTTCTACAACGCGGCAGCTGTATGACCTGGCAGGCACGTATCAACTCTGCGCTCGACGAGCGTCGGGCGGCAAAGGCATTTCGCGTTCGCAGGGTGGTGGAAAACGGCGCGGGCCGTTTTCTTACCCGTGAAGGCCAGCAGTTCTGCAATTTCTCCAGCAACGACTATCTCGGGCTGAGCCAGCATCCGGCCATTATCCGCGCCTGGCAGCAGGGCGCGGAGCGGTTTGGCGTGGGCAGCGGCGGATCGGGACACGTCAGCGGATACACCACGGCGCATCAGGCGCTGGAAGAGGCGCTTGCCGACTGGCTGGGCTACCCGCGCGCGCTGCTGTTTATCTCTGGGTTTGCCGCCAACCAGGCGGTCATCACGGCCCTGATGGGCAAGGACGATCGCATTGTCGCCGACCGCCTGAGCCACGCCTCCCTGCTGGAGGCGGCAAATTTAAGCCCGGCGCAGCTGCGGCGTTTTGCCCATAACGATGCGGGGCAGCTTGCTGCGCTGCTGGATAAACCCTGCGACGGACAACAGCTGGCGGTCACGGAAGGGGTGTTCAGCATGGACGGCGACAGCGCGCCGCTTGCCGCGCTGCACGAGGCCGCAAAGCGGCAGCATGCCTGGCTGCTGGTGGACGATGCCCACGGCACTGGCGTGATGGGCGACGAAGGGCGCGGGAGCGCATACCAGCAAAACGTGAAGCCGGAGCTGTTGATTGTCACCTTCGGCAAAGGCTTTGGCGTCAGCGGGGCCGCCGTGCTGTGCAGCGAATCCGTCGCCGACTATCTGCTGCAGTTTGCCCGACACCTGATTTACAGCACCAGCATGCCCCCGGCGCAGGCCGTAGCGCTGTCGGCGTCGCTGGCGGTGATACGCAGCGCGGAAGGAGATGAGCGTCGCCAGCGGCTGGCAGAGCATATTGCGCGCTTCCGTCAGGGACTCGCGGCGCTGCCTTTCCACAGTCCCGACTCGCAGAGCGCTATCCAGCCGGTGATTGTCGGTGAAAATGCCCGCGCGCTGGCACTGGCACAGGCGCTGCGCCAGCGCGACATGTGGGTCACGGCCATCCGCCCGCCCACCGTCCCACCGGGCACGGCGCGGCTGCGCTTAACCCTGACGGCGGCGCATGAAGCACAGGATATTGAGACGTTGCTGGAGGCGCTCCATGATGCCGGTGAATAAGCAGGCCATCGCTGCCGCATTTGGCCGCGCCGCGCAGAGCTATTCGCAGCATGATGAGCTGCAGCGTCTGAGCGCGCAGGGGCTTCTGGCCGCCCTTGGCGAGAACGGTTTTCCACAGGTGCTGGACGCCGGGTGTGGTCCCGGCAGCAACAGCCGCTACTGGCGCGGGGCGGGAAGCCAGGTGACGGCTATCGATCTCTCAGCCCGGATGCTGGAAGAGGCACGCCAGCGGCAGGCGGCAGATCGTTATCTGCTGGCCGATATCGAGGCGATCCCGCTGGCGGACGCGCAGTTCGATCTGGTCTGGAGCCATCTGGCGGTTCAGTGGTGCAGCAGCCTGCCGCAGGCCCTGCGCGAGCTTTATCGCGTGGCGCGGCCGGGCGGGAAGGTGGCCTTTACCACCCTGCTGGAAAGTTCGCTGCCGGAGCTGAATCAGGCCTGGAAAGCGGTGGATGAACAGCCGCACGCTAACCGGTTTTTATCGCATGAGCAGGTGACGCAGGCGCTGGCAGGCTGGCGCTATCGCAGCACGGTGCAGACCATCACGCTCAATTTTAGCGATGCGTTCAGCGCCATGCGTTCGCTGAAGGGCATCGGCGCCACGCACCTGCATACCGGACGCGAGAAAAAACCGCTTACCCGGGGGCAGCTGCAGCGCCTTGAGCTGGCCTGGCCGCAGCAGCGGGGGCATTTCCCGCTCTCCTATCAACTTTTTCATGGGGTTATCGAACGTGACTGAACGTTATTTTGTCACCGGCACGGACACAGAAGTGGGCAAAACGGTTGCCAGCACGGCATTGCTGCAGGCGGCACGGCTGCTCGGGAAAAACACCGCCGGGTATAAGCCCGTGGCGTCCGGCAGCGAGATGACGGCGGAAGGGTTACGCAACACCGACGCGCTGGCGCTCCAGCGTAACAGCACGCGTGAACTCGCCTATTCTGCAGTGAATCCGTACACCTTTGCCGAGCCGACCTCGCCGCACATTATCAGCGCTGATGAAGGCCGTCCGATTGATTTCGCCGTGCTGTCCGCCGGATTGCGGACGCTGGAAAGACAGGCCGACTGGGTGCTGGTGGAAGGGGCCGGCGGCTGGTTTACGCCGCTTTCAGACACGCAGACGTTTGCTGACTGGGTGCAGGCCGAGCAGCTTCCGGTCATTCTTGTCGTCGGCGTCAAGCTGGGCTGCATCAATCACGCCATGTTGACCGCACAGGCCGTACAGCAGGCAGGGCTGCGTCTGGCGGGCTGGATAGCCAACGACGTGGTTGCGCCGGGTAAACGCCATCAGGCGTATCTGGCGACGCTCAGGCGCGTCCTTCCCGCGCCGTGCCTCGGGGAAATTCCCTGGCTGGCTGACGGCGCAGAAAATGCCGAAATCGGACGTTATCTCGATCTCAGCGTTTTGCTTCCCGCGACATCCAGTGAGCGATAAGCTCGTCATCCAGTTCGTTAACGTGGCCCTGCGCCACGTTACGCCCGCGATAGAGCAGACAGAAACGGTCCGCCACCCGGCGGATAAACGACAGCTGCTGCTCGGCTAACAGCACCGTCATCCCTAACTCCCGGTTTAAGCGCCCCAGCAGCTGCACCAGCTTCTGGGCAACGCTGTGCCCCGCGCCGTGCAGCGGTTCATCCAGGATCAGCAGGTGAGGGCGGTTCACCAGCGCATTAGCCAGCGCCAGCTGATACTGGTCGTCCGGAGAGAGCGTGTTGGCGCGGGTTCGTCGCAAGGCATAGAGCGCCGGGAACAGGTCGTAAACGTCATTTTTCGCCTCCGGGTTCGGTTTCCCCGTCGCCCGCATGGCGATATGCAGGTTCTCCTCAATCGTGAGCTGGGAGAAGATCCGCCTGTCCTGCGAGACATAGCCTATTCCCGGCCCGGAACGCTGTTCTGGCGGCGGATTGAGCAAATCGCGCGGCGGCGCGCCCGCCTCATACCAGATGATGCTGCCGCTTTCGACGGGCACTTTCCCGGCGATGCAATTCATGAGGGTGGTTTTCCCCATCCCCGGCAGGCCAACGACGCCTGTACACATCCCTTGCGGAAAATCTAAATCCACATTCCATAGCGTATGTTGACTTCCGTAAAACTGATTCACTGCACGCAGGCTCAACATCTTTCTCTCCTTAAAAATGTGTGTAGGTGTGGCTCGTTGTTAAACTGCAAAACCCCTGCCATAAAGCGGAAAGTGATTAAAAAAGCGTCTTTTTTAGGAATAAGTCACAGAAGCGCGGGGGATAAAAAGGGGGATTGCACATCGACGGTGCCGACGGTGTTGAGTTGTGGTGCAGAGCCAGAAATGATGGAAATGTGAGCAAGATCTCGTCAGTTGGTTATGAATGACGCGACTGTTAATCAGCAAAAAAGAGCTATAAAAATTTTTTGCTGCCGCCTCGTGGGAAAATCCGGGAATTTGCAGAGCGCCAGTCTGTATGGGCTGGAAGCAGTTATCCACTATTCCTGTGGATAACCATGTGCATTAGAGTTAGAAAACACGCGATAAGCGAGAGAAGACGCGGCTTACGCCCAAATTGACGCGAAACGCGGCTTTAGAAAATATCGTTTATTTTTTAATTGGTTAGATAAAATCAATTCCCGTCATGAAAGTGTCACCCGTTGCCATAAAACTATCATTACCTGGCTTGACAAATGTTAAAAAAGAAAAAGTTCTGGGGATAACCTGACCTGACTGGTGTTTTATGTTGCCACTGTCCAAATTTTGGCCGCTATCGCGCTAATCATTCAGGCGCTATGCTAAATATCCTGACATGCTACTGGTTTTTCATCCAGTGTTTTTTACTGGCATTCCTGGCAACAAGGAGTAAAATTATTCACCTGCCGCTTATAACGTCATCAGGTTGTCGCCCATGAGTAAACCGTTCAAATTGAATTCTGCTTTCCGTCCGTCTGGCGATCAGCCTGAAGCGATCCGTCGTCTGGAAGAGGGGCTGGAGGATGGGCTGGCGCACCAGACGCTGCTCGGGGTTACCGGCTCGGGTAAAACCTTTACCATTGCCAACGTGATTGCGGATCTCCAGCGCCCTACGATGGTGCTGGCGCCCAACAAAACCCTGGCGGCGCAGCTTTACGGCGAGATGAAAGAGTTCTTCCCGGAAAACGCCGTTGAGTATTTCGTCTCCTACTACGATTACTACCAGCCAGAAGCCTATGTGCCGAGTTCTGATACCTTCATCGAGAAAGATGCGTCGGTGAACGAACACATTGAGCAGATGCGACTGTCGGCCACTAAGGCGCTGCTGGAGCGTCGCGATGTGGTTGTGGTGGCCTCTGTTTCGGCGATTTACGGCCTGGGCGATCCGGATCTCTATCTCAAGATGATGCTGCACCTGACGCAGGGGATGATCATCGACCAGCGCGCGATTTTGCGTCGTCTGGCGGAGCTGCAGTACACCCGCAACGACCAGGCCTTCCAGCGTGGTACGTTCCGCGTGCGTGGCGAAGTGATCGACATCTTCCCGGCGGAATCGGACGATATGGCGCTGCGCGTTGAGCTGTTTGACGAGGAGGTCGAACGCCTGTCGCTCTTCGACCCGCTGACAGGACACGTTGAGTCGGTGATCCAGCGCTTCACCATCTACCCGAAAACGCACTACGTGACGCCGCGCGAGCGTATCGTGCAGGCGATGGAAGAGATCAAAGTGGAGCTGGCCGAGCGCCGTAAGGTGCTGCTGGCGAACAATAAGCTTCTGGAAGAGCAGCGCCTCAGCCAGCGTACCCAGTTCGACCTGGAGATGATGAACGAGCTGGGCTACTGCTCCGGCATCGAAAACTACTCCCGCTTCCTCTCCGGGCGCGGGCCGGGCGAGCCGCCGCCGACGCTGTTTGATTACCTTCCGGCCGACGGTTTGCTGGTGATCGACGAATCCCACGTCACGATCCCGCAGATCGGCGGGATGTACCGCGGCGACCGGGCGCGTAAAGAGACGCTGGTGGAGTACGGATTCCGCCTGCCGTCAGCGCTGGATAACCGTCCGATGAAGTTTGAAGAGTTTGAGGCGCTGGCGCCGCAAACCATCTATGTCTCTGCCACGCCGGGCAACTACGAGCTGGAAAAATCGGGCGATGAGGTGGTTGACCAGGTAGTGCGTCCGACCGGGCTGCTGGACCCGATTATCGAGGTGCGTCCGGTGGCGACGCAGGTAGACGACCTGCTCTCTGAGATCCGCGCCCGTTCCGCCATTAACGAGCGCGTGCTGGTGACCACGCTCACCAAGCGTATGGCGGAAGACCTGACCGAGTATCTCGAAGAGCACGGCGAGAAGGTGCGTTATCTGCACTCGGATATCGATACCGTGGAGCGCATGGAGATTATCCGCGACCTGCGTCTGGGCGAGTTTGACGTGCTGGTGGGGATTAACCTGCTGCGGGAAGGTCTGGATATGCCGGAAGTCTCGCTGGTGGCGATTCTGGACGCGGATAAAGAGGGCTTCCTGCGTTCCGAGCGTTCGCTGATTCAGACCATCGGCCGCGCCGCGCGTAACGTCAACGGTAAAGCGATTCTGTACGGTGACAAAATTACCCCGTCGATGGCGAAAGCGATCGGTGAGACGGAGCGCCGCCGCGAGAAGCAGCAGCGCTACAACGAAGAGCACGGCATTACCCCGCAGGGGCTGAACAAGAAGGTGGTGGATATTCTGGCGCTGGGCCAGAACATTGCCAAAACCAAAGCGAAAGGCCGCGGCAAGGCGCGTTCAGTGGTGGAAGAAGATACCGTCGTGCTGACGCCGAAGGCGCTGCAGCAGAAGATCCACGAGCTGGAAGGGCAGATGATGCAGCACGCGCAGAACCTGGAGTTCGAAGAGGCGGCGCAGATCCGCGACCAGCTTCATCAGCTGCGGGATCTGTTTATCGCGGCATCGTGAGTTTTTGCCCGGTGGCGCTGCGCTTACCGGGCCTACAGGTTTAGCGTCTTTTGTCGCCCCCGTAAGCGCAGCGCCACCGGGGTTTTTGTTAACCCAACGCCTGAATTGCTTTCTCCAGCGCCTCGCGCAGCAGGTGGCGGTCGTGACGGTACTTGATGTCTGAGGCCTCCAGCGGCTCCTGCACCACCAGACGATCGCCGATAGCGGATACATCCACCTTTGGCCCCACCACCACGCCGTCAATGATCTTCTTACCGACGTAGTGCTCCATCAAACTGAGTTTATCCGCCAGCGACAGGCTCGCCGCGGCCGGACTCAGCTCACGCCCTAAATTGCCGATGTAGACCATCGGCGCCGGGGTGCGGCGCAGCGCCTGCGCCAGCTCTTTCACCAGCAGGATCGGCATCAGGCTGGTGTAAAAGCTGCCCGGGCCGATCAGAATTAAATCCGCATCGCCAATTGCTTCTACGGCTTCACGCGTCGCCGGCACGCTCGGGTAAGTCATCAGCTCTTTGGGCGGCAGCAGAAGCTGGTCAATATTCACCTCGCCGTACACTTCATGCCCTTCGGCGTCGATGGCCATCAAATCGACCGGTTGTTCAGACATCGGGATCAGGAATGCGTCCACTTTGAGCAGGTTACGGATCAGATTGATGGCTTCGAGAGGCCTTACGCTCAGGTGATCCAGCGCCTTTAACATCAGATTTCCGAGGTTATGTCCGGAAAGTTCGCCATTGCCGCCAAAACGGTACTCAAACATCGCCGATGCGACGCTCGGCTCGGTAATTAACTGGTTCAGGCAGTTGCGCATATCTCCCCAGGCAATGCCGCCTTCGGCACGTCTGATCCGCCCGGTTGAGCCGCCGTTATCGGTGGTGGTCACTATCCCTGTCAGCCTTGAGCCGAGTGACGACAAAGAGGACATAACGCGGCCCAGGCCGTGGCCTCCGCCAAGAGCGACCACTCGGTCAAGATCCGCAAAAGTGCGATTGCGCATACGTATTCCTTATCACGTTCGATCGCGTAACAGTAACCTAACTACCCCTAAAAGACGATGCCTCACCCGAAGCAAAATGACGTATATCAATGTGAAAGTGCAGTTTTTAGGTATTCTGTAGCGAAAATGCAGGATTGATTCGCTATATACGTAATTATATAGCGAAAAGCGATAATGGCGCTGTCAGACTTTCCGCGCTACTATCGCCTTAACCACGTTTTCAACACTGAAAACATACACTCTAGCCCTTGTGCCTGTGTCGAAAGATATGGCGCTCTGGCCGTGGCGAATTTGCCACCAGGGTACAGAAAGAAATGACTGTGCCTCCCGTATCTGGAAAGGTGTACATGGCTTCACAACTTACTGATGCTTTCGCGCGTAAGTTTTATTACTTACGTCTGTCGATTACCGATGTGTGCAACTTCCGTTGCACCTACTGCCTGCCCGACGGCTACAAACCGGGCAGCGTCACCAATAACGGCTTTCTCTCCGTGGATGAAGTGCGCCGCGTCACGCGCGCCTTCTCTGAGCTCGGCACCGAAAAAGTGCGTCTGACCGGCGGTGAACCCTCTCTGCGCCGTGATTTCCCGGACATCATTGCTGCCGTGCGTGAAAACGACCGCATTCGCCAGATTGCCGTGACCACCAACGGTTACCGCATGGTGCGCGACGTGGCCACCTGGCGCGATGCGGGCTTAACCGCCATTAACGTCAGCGTGGACAGTCTCGACGCCCGCCAGTTTCACGCCATTACCGGCCAGGATAAATTCCGCCAGGTGATGGACGGCATCGACGCGGCGTTCAGCGCCGGGTTCGAGAAGGTCAAAGTCAATACGGTGCTGATGCGCGACGTCAACCACCACCAGCTGGACACCTTCCTCGCCTGGATCAAATCCCGCCCCATTCAGCTGCGCTTTATTGAGCTGATGGAAACCGGCGAGGG
The DNA here is from genome assembly GCF_003331015.1 of Enterobacter sp. GER_MD16_1505_Eko_090. Lineage (NCBI taxonomy): Bacteria > Pseudomonadati > Pseudomonadota > Gammaproteobacteria > Enterobacterales > Enterobacteriaceae > Enterobacter > Enterobacter sp. GER_MD16_1505_Eko_090. The sequence continues at coordinate 458,034 of NZ_PUQF01000001.1, forward strand.
CAGCGAGCTGTTCCGCCGTCATCACATCTCCGGCATGGTGCTGCGCGACGCGCTGCTGAAACGCGGCTGGATCCACCAGATCCGCCAGCGCAGCGACGGCCCGGCGCAGGTCTTCTGCCATCCTGATTACGAAGGCGAAATTGGGCTTATCATGCCTTACGAGAAAGACTTCTGCGCCAGCTGCAACCGCCTGCGCGTCTCTTCCGTCGGCAAGCTGCACCTGTGCCTGTTCGGGGACGGCGGCGTAGACCTGCGCGATCTGCTGGCAGACGATGCCCAGCAGGAGGCGCTTGAAGCGCGCATTTCTGAAGCGCTGACGCATAAAAAACAGACCCACTTCCTGCATCAGGGCAATACCGGCATTACTCAGAACCTGTCTTACATCGGCGGGTAATCAGGCTTAAGAAGGAATCAGAAGATGAGTCAGGTAAGCGCAGAATTTATCCCGACACGCATTGCTATCCTTACCGTTTCCGACCGCCGTGGCGAAGAGGATGATACCTCCGGCCACTGGCTGCGCGAGGCGGCCCATGACGCGGGGCATCACATCGTCGATAAAGCGATCGTGAAGGAGAACCGCTACGCCATTCGCGCGCAGGTCTCTCAGTGGATCGCCAGCGATGAGGTGCAGGTGGTGCTGATCACCGGCGGCACCGGCTTTACCGCAGGCGATCAGGCGCCTGAAGCGCTGATCCCGCTGTTCGACCGCGAGGTGGAAGGCTTCGGCGAGGTGTTCCGCATGCTCTCCTTTGAAGAGATTGGCACCTCCACGCTGCAGTCGCGCGCCGTTGCCGGGGTGGCGAACAACACCCTGATTTTCGCCATGCCGGGCTCGACCAAAGCCTGCCGTACCGCGTGGGAAAACATCATCGCCCCGCAGCTGGATGCCCGTACCCGTCCGTGTAATTTCCATCCCCATTTAAAGAAATAAGCTATGTCACAACTGACCCACATTAACGCCGCTGGCGAAGCGCATATGGTGGACGTCTCCGCCAAAGCGGAAACGGTGCGCGAAGCGCGCGCCGAAGCGTACGTCACCATGCTGCCGGAAACGCTGGCGATGATCATCGACGGCAGCCACCATAAGGGAGACGTCTTTGCCACCGCGCGCATCGCCGGTATTCAGGCCGCCAAGCGCACCTGGGACTTAATTCCGCTGTGCCATCCGCTGATGCTGAGCAAGGTGGAGGTAAACCTGCAGGCGCAGCCGGAGCACAATCGCGTGCGCATTGAATCGCTGTGCCGCTTAACCGGCAAAACCGGCGTGGAGATGGAGGCGCTGACGGCAGCGTCCGTGGCCGCGCTGACCATCTACGACATGTGCAAGGCGGTGCAGAAAGACATGGTGATTGGCCCGGTTCGCCTGCTGGCAAAAAGCGGCGGCAAATCCGGAGATTTTAAGGTGGACAGCCATGATTAAGGTGCTCTTTTTTGCGCAGGTGCGCGAGCTGGTGAATACCGACAGCCTGACGCTGGATGCGTCTTTTGAAAACGTTGCGGCTCTGCGTGCGCATCTGGCGGCACAGAGCGAGCGCTGGGCGCTGGCGCTCGACGAAAGCAAGCTGCTGGCCGCCGTTAACCAGACGCTGGTGGAGCTTACCCATCCGCTGAAGGCCGGGGATGAAGTGGCCTTCTTCCCGCCGGTCACAGGGGGCTAATATGAGTGAAACCCGCATTCTGGTTGGCCCTGAGCGCTTTAACGTAGGGACAGAATACAGCTGGCTGGCGGAACGCGACGAAGACGGTGCGGTCGTGACCTTTACCGGCAAAGTGCGCAATCACAACCTCGGTGACAGCGTGAAGGCGCTGACGCTGGAGCACTATCCCGGCATGACGGAGAAATCGCTGGCGGAGATAGTGGACGAGGCGCGAGGCCGCTGGCCGCTCGGACGCGTCACGGTGATTCACCGCATCGGCGAGATGTGGCCCGGCGAGGAGATTGTCTTTGTCGGGGTGACCAGCGCGCACCGCGGCAGCGCGTTTGCGGCAGGGGAGTTCATTATGGATTACCTCAAAACCAAAGCGCCGTTCTGGAAGCGCGAAGCCACGCCGGAAGGCGATCGCTGGGTAGAATCTCGCGACAGCGATAAACAGGCCGCCAGCCGTTGGTAGTCGGTTTACGTGGATGTGTTACTCTTAAAGAGTGTGTCTACTTAATCTTAATCAGGAGTGAATCATGGACCGATTTCCGCGTTCCGATTCAATAGTGCAGCAGACCCGTAGCGGCCTGCAGACGTATATGGCTCAGGTGTACGGCTGGATGACGGTTGGCCTGCTGCTTACCGCGTTTATCGCGTGGTATGCGGCGAATACGCCGGAGCTGATGATGTTTATCTTCTCCAGCAAAATCACCTTCTTTGGGCTGATTATCGCGCAGCTGGCGCTGGTGTTTGTGCTTTCGGGTCTGGTGCATAAGCTAAGTGCCGGCATGGCAACGACCCTGTTTATGCTCTATTCGGCGCTAACGGGGCTGACGCTTTCCAGTATTTTCATCGTTTACACCTACTCCTCCATCGCCAGCACCTTCGTGGTCACCGGCGGGATGTTTGGTGCGATGAGCCTGTACGGCTACACCACGAAGCGCGATCTAAGCGGTTTCGGCAGCATGCTGTTTATGGGGCTGATCGGGATTGTGCTGGCGTCGCTGGTGAACCTGTGGCTCAAGAGCGACGCGCTGATGTGGGCCGTGACCTATATCGGGGTGGTGCTCTTCGTCGGGTTGACGGCCTATGACACCCAGAAGCTGAAAAACATCGGCGAGCAGATCGACGTGCGCGACAGTTCCAACCTGCGCAAATACTCGATTCTGGGCGCGCTGACGCTCTATCTGGACTTCATCAACCTGTTCCTGATGCTGCTGCGGATTTTAGGCAACCGTCGCTAAGGTTGCTTTGCCGGGTGGCGGCTTCGCCTTACCCGTCCTGCGAATCGCGAACCGTAGGTCGGGTAAGGCGAAGCCGCCACCCGACTTATTCACTTCGCTAGCATCCTCTCATTCTTCGCCCGCAGCTTTTTCGCCCGACTTTCCAGCACCAGATAGCAGATCGTTGCCAGCGCCAGCGGCAGGAAGTAATACAGCATCCTGTACGCCAGCAGGGCGGCGATAATCGTTCCCTGAGAAACATGCTCCCCGGCCAGCAGGGCAATAAACACCGCCTCCAGCACGCCGATCCCCGCCGGAATGTGCACAATCACCCCGGCAATGCTGCTCACCAGCAGCACGCCCAGCACGAAGAAGTAATTGACGTCCTCGCCAATCAGCAGCCAGATAATCGCCCCCATGGCCATCCAGTTGGCGCTGGAGACCGCCATCTGCAGCACCGCAAACTTCCACGAGGGCAGGACCAGCTTTTGCCCTTTGATGGTCATATGGCGGCGCTTTGCAAACGCGCAGGCCCAGAGATAAACGGCGATAATCAGCAGCAGCACGATGCCCAGAATGCGCAGCGTGGCCTCGTCGATATACCAGTGCGCGGGCAGCTGCACGACGCCGATGGTGAAGATCACCCCGCCGAGCAGGATATAGCCCAGCCAGTTGGTGGTAATGCTCAGGGAAAAAATGCGCGTGATGGTCCCGCCCGGCAGGCCGAGCCGCGAGTAGAGGCGATAGCGCATGCCAATGCCCCCGACCCAGGTGCTCAGCGTCAGGTTAAAGGCGTAGCAGATAAACGACACCAGCATCACCTGACGTTTGGCCAGCTTGTGGCCGCAGTAGGCCCGACCCAGAAGGTCATAGCAGCCGTACATCAGGTAGCTCACGATAACCAGCCCCGTCGCGCCCAGCAGCACCATCCGGTTATAGTTGCGGATGACCTTCCACACCTCTTCCCAGTCCACTTTCTGCGCGTAGACCACCAGCAGCACCGCGACGGCAATAAAGAATACCCAGGTGAGGATCTTTTTTGCCAGACGCCAGCGTGGATGCGATTTTGACATCAGGGTTTGCCTCCGTCTTCCGCTTCAATGCGGTCCTGGGTTTCCATTTCGGGTTGTACCGGCGGGTCCACCTGCGCCAGCTTCGGCGTATGCGCCGGCAGCCAGCCGACCATCGCCGGGAAATGCCGCAGGAAGTGGAACACCACCACGCTGATGCCCAGGTTCCACCAGGTGCGTTTGGGAACCATAGACTCATCCACGCGCACGCAGTCGTTAACGATCAACGCCTGCAGGTTATCCCGCAGGGTCTGGTTAAACTGGCGGTCGTGAATGATCAGGTTGGCTTCAAGGTTAAGCGACAGGCTCAGCGGATCGAGGTTGCTGGAGCCCACGGTGGCCCAGTGATCGTCCATCAGCGCGACTTTGCCGTGCAGCGGTCGACGGCGGTATTCGTAGATCTGGACGCCGCCCTTCACCAGGTAGTTGTACAGCAGCCGCGCCCCGACTTTGACGATCGGCATATCCGGCTCGCCCTGGACAATCAGCTTCACGCGCACGCCGCGTCTTGCCGCATTGCGCATGGCATGCAGCAGGCGATAGCCCGGGAAAAAGTAGGCGTTGGCGATGATCACTTCGCGCTTGGCGTTGGCCAGCATCTTGAGATAGTGACGTTCAATGTCGTCCCGGTGCTCGCCGTTGTCGCGCCAGACGAAAAGCGCCTGCGCTTCGCCGGGCTTCCGGTTCTCTTCCGGGCGATGGCGGCGTCGCCACCAGCGGCGAACGGCCTCTTTCCCCGGCAGGTTCTCCAGCTCAAACAGCAAGATGTCCTGCACCACCGGGCCTTCAATGCGAATGGCGTAATCCTGCTTCGCTTCCGGGCCGTAGTCGGACATATGTTCCGCCGAGTAGTTAATGCCGCCGACAAACGCCACCGTCTCATCCACCACCACAATTTTGCGGTGCATTCGGCGGAAAAGGTTGGTCCGCATGCCGAACAGGCGAGGGCCGGGATCGTAGTAGCGGAATACCACGCCTGCGGCGGTCAGTTCATTGACGAACGCATCGCTGAGGTCCGGCGAGCCGTAGCCATCCAGCAGTACTTCAATTTTGACGCCGCGCTGTGCGGCGCGCAGGAGCACGCTGTGCAGCTGCTTGCCGACGTTGTCTTCGAACCAGATAAAGGTTTCGAGGATCACTTTCTGCTGGGCGTTATCAATTGCCTTAAACACGGCCGGGTAATACTCGTCCCCGTTGACCAGCAGCGTGATCCGGTTGCCTTCCTGCCAGGAACATTTCATAAGTGGATCTCCGCGCTGAGCGGGGCATGGTCGGAAAGATGCCGCCAGTTGAGGAGCGCCAGAGCGGTCGGGCTGCTGGCGTGGGCATTTTTCACGTAGATGCGGTCAAGCCGCAGCAGCGGGAAACGGACCGGGAACGTGCGCGCAGGCCTGCCGTTCGCCCGGGTGAAGATCTCCTCCAGCCCGGCATCCACCTTCAACGGATGGTTTGCCCGCTGGCGCCAGTCGTTGAAATCGCCGGCCACCACAACAGGTTCACCGTCAGGCAGCGCGTTGGCCCATTCGGCCAGCATTTTCAGCTGCGCCTGACGATGGGCTTCGCGCAGGCCCAGATGAACGCAGCCGACGTGGATGGGCAGCTCAAGGTCGGGCGGGGTAATGCGGCAGTAGAGCAGGCCGCGTTTTTCGCTCTCCCCGACGGAAACGTCGCGGTTTTCATAATGTTCAATGGGATAACGCGACAGCACCGCGTTGCCGTGATGACCTTCAGGATAGACCGCGTTGCGGCCGTAGGCGTAATCGCTCCACATGGTATCGGCCAGAAATTCATAGTGCGGCGTGTCGGGCCAGTTCTCAAAGTGAAGCGGATGTACTTCGTGCGCGCCCATCACCTCCTGCAGGCAGACAATATCCGCGCTGACGGTGCGCACCGCGTCGCGCAGCTCCGGTAAAATGAAGCGGCGGTTAAATGCTGTGAAGCCCTTATGAATGTTTATCGTCAGCACTTTAAGCGAGAAATGCTGCATTTTTTTCGTCATAAGCTCCTTCCTGAGTGACTATCCCGATGAAAATAAAGTGTAGTCGTCGTCACAAAAAGATGCGGCGTTACGGAATTTTCCGTAAAGTGCGGTAGTCTGATTAAGCAGAGAAAAATCCTTCAGGAGAGAAGCCATGAAGTGGCAACAACGTGTTCGTGTCGCAACTGGCCTGAGTTGCTGGCAGATAATGTTGCATTTACTGGTCGTGGCCGTACTGGTGATGGGCTGGATGAGCGGCACGCTGGTGCGTGTTGGCCTGGGGCTATGCGTCCTTTACGGCGTCACCGTGCTGTCGATGCTGTTTTTACAGCGCCACCATGACGCGCGCTGGCGCGAGGTGGGTGACGTGCTCGAAGAGCTCACCACCACCTGGTACTTTGGTGCGGCGATGATTGTTCTGTGGCTGCTTTCACGCGTGCTGCAAAACAACCTGCTGCTGGCCCTGGCGGGTCTGGCAATCCTCGCAGGGCCTGCGGTGGTCTCGTTGCTAACCAAAGAGAAAAAGCTACGCGATGTTGCGTCTAAACATCGCATAGGCCACTGAGCCTGTCGTGGCCGCGATGACCAGTAGCGGCCACAAACTTCCCCAGACAATATCCAGACTCGCATCCTTCAGATAGATTTGCTTGGTGATATCCGTAAAGTGCCTTATCGGGTTTATCCACGTCAGATCCTGGAGCCACACCGGCATATTCTCAACCGGCGAGACGTACCCGGAGAGCAGGATCGCGGGCATCATAAAGACGAATACCCCGATAAACGCCTGCTGCTGCGTCGAGCAGAGTGCGGAGATCAGCAGCCCAAACCCCACCAGCGACAGCCCGTAAATCACCATCGTGAAGTAAAACAGCGCCAGCGATCCGGCGAACGGGATCTGGTAAGCCCATATTCCCACGCCCAGCACGATGGTGGCCTGGAAGGTGGCGACAATTAGCGCCGGCACCGCTTTGCCGACGAAAATTTGCCAGGTGGCGAGCGGGGAGACCAGCAGCTGATCCAGCGTGCCCTGTTCGCGCTCGCGGGCGACGGAGAGAGAGGTCACAATCATCACCCCGATGGTGGTGATCATGGCGATCAGCGACGGCACCACAAACCACTTGTAGTCCAGATTCGGGTTATACCAGTTGCGCACCACCAGTTCGCTGTTGTTGGGCTTCGGTTTGCCGTCCATCAGCTCCTGCTGGTAATCCTTCACCACCTGCTGGAGATAGTTGGCCGCAATCTGGGCGCTGTTGGAGTTGCGCCCGTCGAGGATCAGCTGCATCGGCGCGGTCTGGAAGGTATCCAGATTGCGGGAGAAATCCGCCGGGAACCGCACCAGCAGCAGCGCTTTTTGCGTGTCGATGGTGGACTGAATGTCCTGCGGGCTTTTCAGCAGCAGGATGTGGGTAAAGGCCTTCGCACGCGCAAAGCGCTGCGTCAGCTCGACGGAATGTTTGCCGTTGTCTTCGTTGTAAATGGCAATGGTGGCGTTGGTCACCTCAAGGGTGGCGGCAAACGGGAACAGTAAAACCTGGATCAGCACCGGCAACACCAGTATGGCGCGGGTTTGCGGCTCGCGCAGCAGGGATTGCAGCTCTTTGCGGATCAGTGTCCATAAACGGTGAAACATGCGCGCTCCTTAATCTAACCGCCGTTTGGTTTTCATCCACGTCAACCCGATAAACATCACCGCCGACGCCATTAAAAACAGCGTGTTGATAATCAGCACTACCGGAATATTCCCCGCCAGGAACAGGCTTTGCAGCGTGCTCACGAAGTAGCGCGCCGGGATAATGTAGGTCACGGCGCGGATGACGGCAGGCATGCTGTCTATCTGGAAGATAAACCCGGACAGCATAATCGACGGCAGGAAAGCGGCGTTCAGCGCCACCTGCGCGGCGTTAAACTGGTTGCGGGTGATGGTGGAGATGAGCAGCCCCATCCCCAGCGTGCTGAGTAAAAACAGGCTGGTGATAAAGAACAGCACGATCAGCGAGCCGCGATACGGCACGCCGAGGATAAAGACGGACACCAGCATGCAGAGCAGCATCGCCAGCATGCCGAGGAAGTAGTAGGGAATAAGCTTGCACAGCAGCAGCTCGACGCGCGTCACTTCGGTGGAAAGCAGCGCCTCCATGGTGCCGCGCTCCCACTCGCGGGCGATGACCAGCGAGGTCAAAATCGCGCCGATCACCGTCATAATAATCGTCACCGCGCCCGGAATAATAAAGTGCTGGCTCATGGCGGCGGGGTTAAACCAGTAGCGCGTCTGCACGTCGATGAGCGGCTTAAATTCTTCACCCCGGTCTTCGGCGCGCTGCATCTGCCAGAGCTGCCAGATCCCCTCCGCGTAGCCCTGCACGAAGTTCGCGGTGTTTGGCTCGCTGCCGTCGGTGATGACCTGGATCGGCGCATCGGTATTCGCCCGCGCCATGTTGGCGGCAAAATCGACCGGAATGACGATCAGACCGCGAATTTTCCCGGCCTGCATCTTCTGGATCAGTTCCTGACGATTGTCGCTGATAGTGGCATCAATGTAGGGCGAACCGGTCATGGCGTGGGTAAAGTCCAGCGCCTCTTCGCTCTGCTGTTCGAGTAAAATCCCGACCCGCAGCTTGCTGGAGTCCAGGTTAATGCCGTAGCCAAAGATAAACAGCAGCAGCAGGGGGATCACCACCGCAATCAGCCAGCTGCTGGGATCGCGCACGATCTGCCGCGTCTCTTTAACGCACAGGGCGCGCACCCGGCGCCAGGAAAGGGCGTTACTGCGCATGGGCATTCTCCTTATCCCAGTCGTGGATGAGGGTGATAAACGCCTGCTCCATGGTCGGGTCCGGGACCTCATCGTCGGCGGCCTGGTTTTTCAGGTCGTCCGGCGTGCCGTGGGCAATCAGCTTGCCGCGATACACCAGCCCGATGCGGTCGCAGTACTCCGCCTCGTCCATGAAGTGGGTGGTCACCATCACGGTCACCCCTTTTTCCACCATGCTGTTGATATGCAGCCAGAACTCGCGGCGGGTAATGGGATCAACGCCGGAGGTCGGCTCATCCAGAAACAGAATATCCGGCTCGTGCATCAGCGAGCAGGCCAGCGCCAGCCGCTGCTTAAAGCCGAGCGGCAGTTCGTCGGTGGCGTGGGAAGCAATATTCGTTAACCCGAAGGCGTCGCTCATGCGGCGAATTTTCTCGTTCTGCGCACGCCCGCGCAGGCCGTACACGCCGGAGAAAAAGCGCAGATTCTGCTCGACCGTCAGGTTGCCGTACAGGGAGAACTTCTGCGCCATATAGCCCAGGTGCTGGCGCGCCTTGCCGGAGCTGACTTTGAGATCCATATCCAGCACCAGCGCTTTGCCGGACGTCGGCACCAGCAGGCCACACATCATCTTAAAGGTGGTCGATTTTCCCGCGCCGTTCGGCCCGAGCAGGCCAAAAATCTCGCCGCGCTTCACGGCAAAATTGACGTTGTCGGTGGCGGCGAAATCCCCGAACTTTTTGGTGAGGGATTTGGCTTCGATCACCGTTTCGCCCGGCGTACCTTCCACCGTGTGCAGGATCGCCCCAAGCGGCGACTCGGAGGTTCCCGCGCCGCCCAGCAGGTCGATGAACGCATCTTCAAAACGCGGCGCCGTCTCTTCCATCTCAATCGTCGGCATTCCAGGCGCCCGGCGAATATCGTCGACGGTGGCCTCTTTTTTGAGGATGACCCGCACCGAGCGGCCCTGAATCATCCCGTCGCTGACCTGCGGCAGCCTGAGCACCCGCTGCAGCAGCGAGCGGTTGGACGCCTGCGGGCTGTGCAGCAGGAAGCTGCGCCCGGCCATGCTCTGCGTCAGCGTCGTCGGCTCGCCCTGATAGAGCAGTTCGCCTTCGTTCATCAGCAGCACGTCCCGGCACTGTTCCGCTTCGTCGAGGTAGGAGGTGCTCCAGAGGATTAGCATCCCGTCGCCCGCCAGCTCGTGCACCATCTGCCACAGCTCGCGGCGGGAAATCGGGTCTACGCCGACGCCGGGCTCGTCCAGCAGCAGCACCTTCGGCTCGCCCACCAGCGTGCAGGCCAGCCCCAGCTTCTGCTTCATCCCGCCGGAGAGCTTGCCCGCCAGCCGGTCGGTGAACGGGCCGAGCGAGGTAAATTCCAGCAGGCGGGCGAAGGTTTTCTCCCGGGTTTCGCCGGTGACGCTGCGCAGGTCGGCGTACAGGTTCAGGTTTTCCATCACCGTCAGGTCTTCATACAGGCCAAACTTCTGCGGCATATAGCCGAGCATGGCGTGGAGCGGGCCGTCGTCCTTAATCGGATCCAGGCCCAGCACGCGGGCCGATCCTTCATCCGGCTTCAGCAACCCCGCCAGCATCCGCATCAGCGTGGTTTTCCCCGCGCCGTCCGGACCGACCAGCCCGGTCACGTAGCCTTTCCGGATGGTGCAGTTCAGCGGCGCGACCGCAGGCTTATCCATCCCCTTAAAGCGTTTAACCAGACTGTTGAGCTGAATAACCGCGTCATTCATGTCGTTCCCCGCTGTTCACTTTTACGGTGACGGGCATGCCCTGGCGCAGGGCGTCGTCCGCATCGGTCACGATGATGCGCAGGCGATACACCAGGTCGGTACGCAGGTCCGGCGTTTCTACCGTTTTCGGCGTGAATTCGGCGGTAGGGGAGACAAAGCCCACCTTGCCGTGATACGGCTTGTCCGGGCGACCGTCGGTATAGAGCAGCAGCTCGCGGCCCGGCTGCATCTGGCCGAGATTAGGCTCATCAATGTAGGCGCGCACCCAGACCGGGCGGGTCAGGGAGAGGGTTAACACGGTGCTGCCCGCGCTGAGCATGCTGCCCGGCTCGACGGCGCGGGTCATCAGCGTGCCGTCAGACGGTGCGATGAGCGTGGTGTCGTGCAGATCCAGCTCTGCCTGCGCCAGCTGGGCCTGCGCCTGTTCAAGGCTGGCTTTCGCCTGGGCGATATCCTGCGGGCGGTTACCGGTGTGGTACTGGCTTAATTTATCCTGCGCGGACTTCAGGGTTGCCTGCGCCTGGTCGCGGGACGAGCGCGCATTTTCCAGGTCATTCGCGGAAATGGTGCGGCTTTTCCACAGCCCCTGCTGGCGGGCATAGAAGTTCTGCGCGTAGTCATAGGCCGCCTGTGCCTGTTTGACGGCGGCAGCGGCCTGGGCGATCTCTTCGTCGCGATAGCCGGCCAGCATCAGGTCATACTGCGCCTGCGCAACGGAGACACCCGCTTTGGCCTGCAGCAGCGCGTTTTCATAGGGCGCTTTGTCCAGCATCCCCAGAGTCTGCCCGGTTTTAATGGCATCGCCTTCGTCAACGCTCAGCGAGGCGAGACGTCCGCCGACGCGGAAGCTCATGTTCACCGTGCGAATATCCACGTTACCGTACAGCGTCAGGCCTTTATCCTGATGGCTCTGATACCACAGCCATCCACCGACGCCCGCGGCAAGCAAAACAATGACCACCAGAATGATGGCGACAGGTTTTTTCATGACTTCAGGCTCCTTTGCGTTAAGCCTTGCAGGATCAGATCGAGATGACAGGCGATCACCTCACCGATCTGCGCGGCTTTATCCTCATCAAATTGTGTCCAGCCGGTGCGTAACAGGATGGTTTCCCGGCCCAGACGGAAGGCAAGGATTTCACCCAGCAGGGCGTGGGTATGCAAAATTGTCTCGGTATCGCCGGCATCCCGCCCGGTATAGGCGGCGATCAGCCGGGTCAGGTGGGTATGCATCGGGGCAATGACCCGATCGTGTACCCGCTGGTAGGCGGCAGTGGGGGAGAGCTGCTCGCGGGAGATAAACTTGCTCAGGTTGAGCGTATCGTCGTGCGTCAGCACGCGGATCATGTTGTGGCAGGCACTCAGGATCAGCTGGCGGATGGCCTCGCGATCGGGCGACGGCTGGCCGAGCAGCGCGGTGGCCTCCTCAACGTGCGGGTGAAACTGCGTGCCGATAAAATCGGCGATCCACTCGGCGCAGGCGAGATATAAATCCTCTTTTGAGCCAAAATAGTAGGTAATCGCCGCAATGTTTTGCCCGGCCAGCGCGGCGATATCGCGCGTGGTCGCGTGCAGCCCGTACTCACCAAACTGCGCCAGCGCGGCGGCAATAAGCTGGTTTTTGGCCTGTTCACCTTTGGTTGTTGTGGGTGTTGTATTCATGACGGCATTAAAAATTAATCAATCGATTGATTAAGATTATGCCTGATTCGCATCCCCGTCGAGGGAACGCGGAGGGATATTTTATGCGCCACGTCACAAAAGCTGCTACACTCCGCCCCTTCGCGACATTGTGGTTTTTGTCCTCTCAATTGTTATATCTCCCTGAAAACTACACCTGTGATGGTCGGGGCGGTTCGGAGTTTTTATGTCTTTTGATTCCCTTGGCCTGAACCCGGAAATTCTGCGCGCGATCGCAGAGCAGGGCTACGTTGAGCCAACCCCAATCCAGCAGCAGGCTATTCCTGCCGTTCTTCAGGGCCGTGACCTGATGGCCAGCGCCCAGACCGGCACCGGTAAAACCGCGGGCTTTACGCTGCCGCTGTTAGAGCTGCTGGTAAAAAATCAGCCGCACGCAAAAGGCCGTCGTCCGGTTCGTGCGCTGATCCTCACCCCAACCCGCGAGCTGGCCGCGCAGATTGGTGAGAACGTGCGTGACTACAGCCGCTATCTCAACATTCGCTCGCTGGTGGTGTTCGGCGGTGTCAGCATCAACCCGCAGATGATGAAGCTGCGCGGCGGCGTGGACGTACTGGTGGCAACGCCGGGCCGTCTGCTGGATCTGGAACACCAGAACGCGGTGAAGCTGGATAACATCGAAATTCTGGTACTGGACGAAGCCGACCGCATGCTCGACATGGGCTTTATTCACGATATTCGCCGCGTGCTGGCCAAGCTGCCGCCGCGTCGTCAGAACCTGCTCTTCTCCGCGACCTTCTCCGATGAGATCAAGGCGCTGGCGGAAAAGCTGCTGCATAACCCGCTGGAAGTGGAAGTGGCGCGCCGCAACACCGCCTCTGAGCAGGTGACGCAGCACGTTCACTTTGTGGATAAAAAGCGCAAGCGCGAACTGCTCTCCCAGATGATCGGCCAGGGTAACTGGCAGCAGGTGCTGGTCTTTACCCGCACCAAGCACGGCGCGAACCACCTGGCGGAACAGCTGAACAAAGACGGCATCCGCAGCGCGGCGATCCACGGCAACAAGAGCCAGGGGGCGCGTACCCGTGCGCTGGCGGACTTCAAGTCTGGCGACATCCGCGTGCTGGTGGCGACCGACATCGCCGCCCGTGGCCTCGACATTGAAGAGCTGCCGCATGTGGTGAACTACGAGCTGCCAAACGTGCCGGAAGACTACGTGCACCGTATCGGCCGTACCGGTCGTGCGGCGGCCACCGGTGAAGCGCTCTCTCTGGTGTGCGTGGACGAGCACAAGCTGCTGCGCGACATCGAACGCCTGCTGAAGAAAGAGATCCCGCGCATCGAAACCCCGGGTTATGAAGTGGATCCGTCGATCAAAGCCGAGCCGATTCAGAACGGTCGTCAGGGCGGTCGCGGTCAGGGCGGCGGTGGTCGCGGCCAGCAGCCGCGCCGTGCTGAAGGTGGCGCGCCGAAGACAGCGGGCAAACCGCCGCGTCGTAGCAACGACAGCAAACCGGCCGGTGACAATCCGTGGCGCAGCGGCGAAGGCAAGCCGGCAGGCGAAGGGCAGCGCCGACGCCGCCCGCGCAAGCCTGCTAACCCGCAGTAATCTGGAAGCCCGGTCGTAAAGCCGGGCTTTTCTTTTTGCGGCAGCGAAGAGAAAGTGCCACAATAGTGGCTGTTTATACAGTATTTCAGGTTTTCCAATGGCTTTAACCGCGGCGCTGAAAGCGCAAATAGGCGCCTGGTATAAGGCGCTACAGCAGCAGATCCCCGATTTTATCCCCCGAGCGCCGCAGCGGCAGATGATTGCCGACGTGGCAAAAACGCTCGCCGGGGACGACGGGCGACATCTGGCGATTGAAGCCCCGACCGGCGTCGGGAAAACCCTGTCGTATCTCATTCCCGGCATCGCCATCGCGCGGGAGGAAGACAAAACGCTGGTGGTCAGCACCGCCAACGTGGCCTTGCAGGACCAGATCTTCAGCAAAGATTTGCCCCTGCTGCGCAAAATCATCCCCGACCTGCGGTTTACGGCCGCCTTTGGCCGCGGGCGCTACGTCTGCCCGCGTAACCTGGCAGGGCTTGCCAGCAGCGAGGCGTCGCAACAGGATCTGCTGGCGTTCCTCGACGACGATCTCACGCCCAACAACAAAGCCGAGCAGGAGCTCTGCGCAACGCTGAAAGGCGATCTTGATGGCTATAAATGGGATGGCCTGCGCGATCACACCGATAAAGCCATCAGCGACGATCTGTGGCGCAGGCTCAGCACCGACAAGGCCAGCTGTCTGAACCGCAACTGTCACTACTACCGCGAATGCCCGTTCTTCGTCGCGCGGCGCGAAATTCAGGAAGCCGAAGTGGTGGTGGCTAACCACGCGCTGGTGATGGCGGCGCTGGAGAGCGAAGCGGTGCTGCCGGAGCCGAAAAACCTGCTGCTGGTGCTCGACGAAGGCCACCATCTGCCCGACGTGGCGCGCGACGCGCTGGAGATGAGCGCAGAAATTACCGCGCCCTGGTTCCGCCTGCAGCTGGATCTCTTCTGCAAGCTTGTCGCCACCTGCATGGAGCAGTTCCGGCCGAAAACCACGCCGCCGCTGGCGGTGCCGGAGCGTCTGAGCGACCACTGCGAAGAGGTTTACAGCCTTATCTCGTCTCTGAACAACATCCTGAATCTTTATCTTCCCGCTACCCAGGAGGCGGAACACCGCTTTGCGATGGGCGAACTGCCGGAGGAGGTGATGGAGATTTGCCAGCAGCTGGCGAAGCATCTTGAAAAGCTGCGCGGGCTGGCGGAGATGTTCTTAAACGATCTCAGCGAGAAAACCGGCACCCATGACGTTGTTCGCCTGCACCGTATTCTTTTGCAAATGAACCGTGCGCTCGGCATGTTCGAAGCGCAGAGCAAGCTCTGGCGGCTGGCCTCGATGGCGCAGGCGTCGGGCGCGCCGGTCACCAAATGGGCCACGCGTGAAGTGCGCGACGGCCAGGTCCACCTGTTTTTCCACTGCGTGGGCATCCGCGTGGCCGATCAGCTGGAAAAACTCATCTGGCGCAGCGTGCCGCACGTGGTCGTGACCTCCGCCACGCTGCGCTCCCTGAACAGCTTCTCGCGGCTGCAGGAGATGAGCGGCCTGAAAGAGAAAGCGGGCGATCGTTTTGTCGCGCTGGACTCGCCGTTTAACCACTGCGAGCAGGGGAAGCTGGTGATCCCGCGCATGAAGTATGAGCCGCTGATCGACAACGAAGAGCAGCACATTGCGGAAATGGCGGCCTACTTCCGCGAACAGGTTGAGAGCAGGAAGTACCCCGGCATGCTGGTGCTGTTTGCCAGCGGACGGGCGATGCAGCGTTTTCTGGAACATGTGACCGACCTGCGCCTGCTTCTGCTGGTCCAGGGCGACCAGCCCCGTTACCGGCTGGTGGAAACCCATCGCAAGCGCATCGATAACGGCGAGCGCAGCGTGCTGGTGGGATTGCAGTCCTTCGCGGAAGGTCTGGATTTGAAGGGCGATTACCTGACGCAGGTGCATATTCATAAAATTGCCTTCCCGCCCATCGACAGCCCGGTCGTTATCACCGAGGGCGAGTGGCTGAAGAGCCTCAACCGCTATCCGTTTGAGGTGCAAAGCTTACCTGCGGCGTCGTTTAACCTTATTCAGCAGGTCGGGCGTCTGATCCGTAGTCACGGCTGCTGGGGGGAGGTGGTGATTTATGACAAGCGTCTGCTCACTAAAAATTACGGCCAACGCCTGTTAAACGCGCTGCCGATCTTTCCGATTGAACAGCCAGAGGTCCCCGAGGTAAAAAAACGCCCGGCAACACTGACCGCCGGGCGCAGGAAAAGCATCCGTGCTAAGGGGCGCGGTCCTACTGGTAAGTGAAGGTCACCTGCACCACGCTGCTGAACGTCCCCGCGCTCACCGGCATGGAGGTGGCGTAGTAGCGTGCGGCGAGTGGGAAGGTGGCCGTATGATCGTTTTGATTAATCACCGCGTTAAAGCTCGCCTGCGGAGCGATGAGAATATTGTCCTGCCGGTCTGCCAGCTCCAGCGCCAGCCCCTTTGCGCTGCCGATATTGGCGAATTTAGTGGGGTGCGTGCTGTCCGCCTGGCCGTAGAAATAGGCGGTGGCAAGCGCGAGGCTTGGCGGGCAGTGGGATACTGACAGGGAAAAGTCTTTCCACTCGCCGGTATCGCCCACGTCTTTAAAATCACCGGATGCCGCCTGACCTAAATCCACCGTCAGGTTCCGGCTGGCGCTGTCGATGATGCAGGTATTGGCGTAAATGTTGCCCGTCATCTGGATCTGAATATCCTCGGCGTGTGCCTGGGCGATCAGCCCCAGCGCCAGAAACGCAATTATCTTCTTCATGTCAGTTACTTATAAGCAAGCGTGATAGTGGCAACAGTGTTGGCCGGACCGGGAGTGACCACGTCGCTGACCTGCTCGTAGCGCACCTCAAACGGTATGGTCAGCGTTTCGTTGGCAATGGCTTCGCTTCGGGTGTTAACGTAGGTATCAAAGGTGGCGATATTGTCGTCGAACAGCATTCGGACACCGACGCCCGTCGCGACGCCGGTCTGCTGCGTGAGTTTCAGCACCCCTTCGAAGGCCGTTTCATAGCCGTTTGAGCTGGTAATTTTCACTTCAGGCTGTACGGTGCTGTTGCAGTTCACCGTGACGTCAAAGTTTCGTGCCGGGGAAGAGAGCATCCCCACGCTGATAAAGTCGCTGACCGGGAAATCCCCCAGATTGACCGTCAGGTTTTTCGGCAGGACGGAGCAGGTGACCTCTTTCAGAATAACGTTGCCTGCATAGGAGATGGTGTTGGGATCGCCCAGCCCTTCGTGGTGATAAACCCCGATCCCAAAACGGGTCTGACTTTGATTCAGCGTGCCTGACGCTACGGTATCGCTGGTTTTGACCAACTCCAGCGTAACGTCGAAATTAAAGGTCTGTTTGCCATCGCTGGAAACATAACCCAACGGCGTTCCTGTGGAAATGCAGTTAACGCCTCCGGCTCCGCTGATGCGCTGCCCCTGATCGTTCATCAGGGCCACACCGATCCCAGGAACGCCCGAATCGTAGACACCTTTCAGGCCTGGAATCTCAGCCCCTGTGCCGTAGTAACAAGAGACAATTTCCAGTCCCTTATCTTCCGCATTGTCACAATTACCGGCGATATGGGCGGTTTGCTCTGTACCTGGGATCGTTTCGCCAACGGCCAGCGTCGTGGGAACGGAGATAGAGGCCACGTTGATCATTTTCGGCAGATCTGGCGTAGTACAGGTCGCCTTCGCATGCGGCATAAATAACGCGGCGGTTCCCAGAACCAGTAAGAAAAAGCACTGTTTAATCATTTGCATAATCGTTAGCCTGAACGGTGGATCAGTGACACTGCGCGGCAGCGTTAATGATGCTGGTTTTCTCTTTCTCATCCGTTAGCGCATAGTCAGCGACGCAGTGCTCGTCCGCCCCCTGTCCCCAGGAAACGTAGAGATGCCCTTGCTGCGGCAGACCAGAGAGGTAGGTCTGGCCGTCATTCCCGACAATAAATTCGCTGTCCTTATCCTCGGTGGTGACCGTTGCGCCGAAGGGCAGCGGTTTACCCTTTTGCGTAAGCGTCATCAGGACGCGGTTACCCACGCGGGTGTTAAAGCTGGCGCGCACCACGGCCCCGCGGGTTGGCGTCACGATCTGCGCCGCGTGGGTGACGTCGGCGTTGTCCGGTAGCGTTTCGGTATCCAGCGCGATGGTGTTGTGGCGATACGCGGTAACAAACGGCACGACGGTGTAGCCGCGGAAGTCGGTCTCGACGCCCGTCTGGTTCGTGATATGGGTTCCGTGCGTGCCCGGCGCTTTCACCAGCGCGATGGTGTCACCGAGCGGCTGGCTCAGGGTTATTCCGTTCGCATGGGCAACCACGCCGCCCTGCAAACCGACGTTCACGGTCTGCTGATATTTATCCTGACTGACGCCTGCGCTCACTTCGCCGTAGGTCGCTTTATAATCGGCGTTGATGCTGGTGGAGTTACCGCTGCCGGTGCTGCTCAGCCCTTCCTGGATGTTCCAGTTCAGGTTGTCCTCTTTCAGCGCCGTGCCGTTCAGGCCGATGTTCTGCGTCGTGCCGTCTTTGGTGTTGTTCAGGTTGTAGGTGGCCCAGGTGTTATGCATCCAGCGGTCCAGCGGCACCGAGACGCTCAGCGAGAACTGGTTGTCGTTTGTCACCTCGTTACCGTCTTCATCGCTGTCCTGGGTGTTTTTGTTCATGCTGTAGCTGAGGCTGTAGCTCACCCCGTGCCAGCTATTGTTGTAGCTGACGCTCATCGAGGTCATGTTCTGGCTCTGACTCCAGTACGTCTCTTTCACCATGCTCAGGGTGACGGATCCCCAGCCTTCCGGCAGCGTCTGGTCGATGGTGGCTTCGGTTCGGGCGCGGCGCTGCTGCGGTGCAGACCAGTCGTCGGAGCGGGTATATGACTCCATGGTGTCTTCAAGGGTGTAAAACCCTTTGCTGTTATAGCGATAGCCGGCCAGCGAGAAGTTGGTGCCTGACCGGGCGATGTCTTTGCTATAGCGCACGCGCCACGACTGGCCTTTGCTGGCCTGCTGTTTTTTCAACAGGGCCTTCGCGCGGGTCACGTCAATGGAAAAGGCGCCTAAATCGCCCATGTTTTTCCCGACGCCAGCCGCCTGAGACTGGTAATGGCTGCTCTGCTGCACGCCACCGTAGGCGGTGAAACCGTAGGGTAAACCGTAGATGGCGCTGCCCTGGGCAAACGGGGTCTTCTCGACGTCGTTGTCATAAGAACGGTAGCGTCCGGCAGTCACGCTGTAGCGCAGATTTTTTTCACGCTGCAATACCGGCACGGAGGCAAACGGCACGACGAAATGGCTTTCGCTGCCGTCGGTCTCTTTCACGGTGACCTGGAGATCGCCGCTGCTGCCGGTGGGGTAGAGATCGTTAATTTCGAACGCGCCGGGGGCGACCGTGTTCTGATAAATGATGTAACCGTTCTGGCGTACCACCACCTGCGCGTTACTGTGGGCGGTGCCGCGAATAATGGGGGCGTAGCCTTTTTCACTGTCCGGCAGCATGTCGTTATCGGATTTCAGCTCCACGCCGGTGTAGGGTACGCTGTCAAAAACGTCGGAAGGCGAGGAACTCTGGCCGACGGTGAGGTCGCTTTTCATCGCCACAATATCGCGTTGCGCGTAGGTATATACGGAGGTGAATTTTTGGTCCTCATCGTTACCCGTGGTGCTGCGATTCCAGGTGGAATAGTTGCGAATGCGCCATGCGCCAATGTTCAAACCCGGACGCAGGTTAACGTACTGGCTGCTGTTATCCTGTTCACCCGGCTGGCGCGCATGGCTTTGGCTGGCATTTGCACTGTAGTTAAGCAGGCCCGCGTTAATTCCTTCGTCAAACTCTTTTGGGTCAATGTAGCCGCGAGGCACCTGACCGAGCGCCGACTGGGGAATGCTCAGCAGCAGTTGCTGGTTGCGAACGCGGAAGGTCGCGGATGCCGCAGGGATGGCGTGTAAATCGGCGCACTGGCCTTTGGCTTTCAGCTGCGGATATTTTTGGGTTTTGATCCCGAGGCTTTTTAAATCGTCCACGGTAAAGCAAGGTTGCAGCGTGCTGTTGCCGTGATCGTCTTTCTGCAGCGTAAAGGTGACATCGCGGGTATCAATTTTATTATTATTGATAAACACCGTAACCTGATATTTACCCGGCGCCTGGCCTGGGCCTTTTTCATAGACGGATAAATCGGTTTTTCCCTGCTGGGGATTATCAATATCCAGCAGGGCAGGATTAAAATAATCATCAGCCATAACCTGATGCGCAAAGATCGCCATCGCCAGGCCAAAAAGAATGACCAGCAATGACGAAAATCGGCAGGTGAACGGCTTTTTATGGCTGTACATGATTATTTTATTACCGGGGGAAAGTATTAATGAACGGATTTCGACCAGGTATGGCTGATGCTGCCGTAATCAGTAATAATGGAATACGCCACGTTCGAGCCTCTGACATTACCCGGTATGGCAAAATGCGTTTCTGTTTTTGGAACGGCCCAGGTCGCTTTCGTCACTTTCTGACCATTCAGGGTGACCGCCTGGAAATTCATATAAAACGGCGTGGGGTTATTCACCACCAGCTCGTTACCTTCGCGACGCCATTCAAGCTTATCGGCCACGTCTTCTGGTCTGCCTTTTACCGCAGACGGGCGATACAGCAATTTAATACGGGTATTAATCGCAATTTGCAGCGTATTCACGCCTTCCACCTGCTTTGAGGAAGGGATCGCTTTAATATTCAACCAGTACAGGGATTCCCTGTCTTCAGGCAAATTTCCGCCCGTACGTACCACGCGCAGAACGTTATCTTCTTTCGCATCCAGACGGAAAAGCGGTGGGGTGATGAGGAACGGGGCTTTGGCCAGGTTTTTACCGCCGGAATCAACCCAGGACTGCACCAGATAATCCGTCGCATCTGGATTTGAAAGACCAAGAGATGATTCCTTTTTATCTCCCTGGTAGACCAGACGGGTGCCATTAATAATGACGCCCGCATGTGCAGTGGCGGCTACCAGTAAAAGCGTGCTCAGTAAATAACCGTGGCGCATACAGATTTCTCAATAAATAGATGAGATATTAATGCCCGCAAAAGCATTAATATCTCAGGATTGATAAGATCAGTTATAAATAACGGTGAAGGTCGATACAGAGTTAGCAGGGCCTGCGGTGATCGCAGCGCCGGTTTGGATATAACGGGCACCAAATTCCAGATCGTTAACCGCCGTACCGGAGGTTAATTGATACTGCTGCGATGGCGTATACAGGCTGACAGGCTGCTCTGAGGCATCAACCAGTTGAATCGCCACACCGGTCGCCGCATCGCTATCTGGCGTTAAGGCCAGCGTAGCGTTGTTATTCGCATCTGGCGTACCGCCGAAATTAATGGCTGCGGAGGTGACCGTGTCAGGACAATTCGTTAACTGAATATCAAACTTCGTTAATGTGCTGGTAGAGCCAGCACCGGTAAATACCGTTTTAGACACTTTTCCCAGCTGAACATTTAATGGATTACTTAATCCATTCACGACCTGACAAGCAGAATCGATAATTTCACCGGTGAAATTGATCTGACCTTCACCGTTTGTTGCCGCAAACGTGGATGCAGAACATCCCACCGCTGCGGCGATGATTAAACCTAAAGCAACCTTGTTCATAACAAATCCTGATATGTTTCTGGTGAAAGCGTTGCCTGGACGTTTTCACCGTTGACCCTTAATGACTTTCCGCTGGTTATTTAAACAAATAATGGTGCATTAAGAATCTTCTGCTGGAATCACAAATAATTGAAATAATGCTTGAGTTTCATTTTTATCCTTAAAAACAGAACGTTGATGATGTAGAAAAAAACTAACGTCCGAACGTTTAACAGGGCTATATTGTTACCAGAAGGATATTTTCAGGAGAGATGTCGTGGATTATCGCAAGATTATCAAAGAGGTAGGCAGGGGCAAAAACCACGCCCGCGATCTGGACCATGAAACTGCTCGCGCCCTGTATACTCAAATGCTCGATGGCGAGGTACCTGACCTGGAGATGGGCGGCATCCTGATTGCGCTGCGTATCAAAGGCGAAGGCGAAGCGGAGATGCGCGGTTTTTACGAGGCGATGCAGGCGCAAACGCTGCGCCTGACGCCGCCGGTGGCAAAACCGATGCCGATTGTCATCCCGAGCTATAACGGCGCGCGCAAGCAGGCAAACCTCACTCCGCTGCTGGCGATCTTATTGCATAAGCTGGGGTTCCCGGTGGTGGTTCACGGGGTCAGCGAAGATCCCACCCGCGTGTTGACGGAGACCATTTTCGGCATGTTGGGGATTGAGCCAACGCGTCATGCAGGACAGGCGCAGGCGAAGCTGGATGGCCATCAGCCGGTTTACATCCCCGTCGGAGCCCTGTGCCCGCCGCTGGAAAAGCAGCTGGATATGCGCTGGCGGATGGGCGTGCGCAACAGCGCCCACACCCTGGCGAAGCTGGCGACGCCGTTTGCAGAAGATGCCGCATTGCGCCTTTCCAGCGTATCGCACCCGGAATACGTGGGGCGTGTCGGGAAATTTTTTGAGGAGATTGGCGGCAGGGCGCTGCTGATGCACGGTACAGAAGGTGAGGTGTATGCCAATCCACTCCGCTGCCCTCAGCTGATGCTGATCGATTCTGCCGGTACGCGCGCTGTTCTGGCGCGCGGGGAAGAGAATACGGACGTCATTCTCCCTGAAGCGAAAGACCCGCACACCACCGCGCACTGGATTGAACAGTGCCTCGCCGGAAACGTGCCTGTGCCGCAGTCCATTAAGCTGCAGATGGCCTGCTGCCTGCTGGCAACCGGGGAAGTTGATACGGTCGAGGCCGGTCTCAAACGCGTGGACGCGGCGTTTTAGGCAAAAAAAAGCCCGTCCAGTGGCGGACGGGCAAGCAAGGGTAACAAACAACAGGGTCAATGAGGGTTGGAGCAGCTCACCAGAGGGTTTGGCGAGGGGACAGCATTCATTCAGGCGATTATTTGTAGATAACCGCGGTACCGCTCAGCTTGTTATTGCCGTTAGCGGAGGTAATGGTGTATCCGCTTGCACCGGCAGCAGCCGCTTTCTCAGCCAGTTTGGCTTCCAGACCGTCCAGGGTGGTCGCGCCATCAGCACTCACCACACCGACTTTGTTCATGTTCTGTGCCTGAGCAGAAGAGACTGGCTCTACGGCGAAAGCGCCGAAAGACAGAGCGGACAGGGCAACAGCAGCTACAGCATATTTGATGGTTTTCATAAGTAATCTCTCGCAGGTGTTTCTGTTAAGGGGACGATGTTCCGTCGATGTGATGAGTATCACGTTTTTTCTTGAGAGATAAAATCGAAGAGAATTGACGTGGTCAATCAAAAAATTTGAATGACAAATAACTTATTGATTACTAATAAATTCAAAGTGGCACTTTACACTTCTTGTGGATGCGCTTTACAGAACAAAAATGAAGGGCACATTTTGCTACGCGGTTCGCTAAAAATCGTGAGCGTAAAGGTAAGCGCCCCGGCGGTTAACTTAGGTAAAGGAAAGTCAACGTAACTGGCTGTCTTTCGAACCTCTGCGATTATAACCTGAATGTGAAGCATTTTTTGAATCTTTATTCTGCTGACAGGTAATGCATAACCTTACCCCTGGAATGGCTTTACGCCGCGCCTCCGGGATAGGTTCTCCACACTCTTCGCACTCCTTCAGGCTTTCGCCGCGCGGGATTTCACCGCGAGCGCGCGCAACCGCATCTTCAATCGTACTGTTGATCTGTTCGTTTACGGCGTCATCATTCGCCCAACCGGAAGCCATAGCATCCTCCTGAAATGGTGTTATGCCCTGCTTTTAATGTGGGGTTAAAAAATGAACAATCAAGGCGAGGAAGAGAGCAAACTGCATCTGGCAGGCAGATGCAGTCATGGGGTGGGGCAGATTATTTATAGATGGTCGCTGTGCCGTACATATGGTTATCTCCGCCAGCGGAATTCACCACGAAGCCTTTTGCACCTTCCTGGCGGGCTTTTTCCGCCAGTTTATTCTGCAGATCGTCCAGGTTACTTGCGCGGCTAACCGAAACGGTGCCTGCAGGCTGAAGCTGGCTGGTGTCGGTACTCTGGGTCAGCGACTGAACGGCCATCGCAGAAAATGACGCGGTCGTCAGGGCGGCGGCGATAACAACAAGGGTCAGGTACTTTTTCATAATCACATCCTCATGAGGAAACAACAGGTGATTCCCATTAAGTTTAGAAGCCTGACGAGTGTGACTTAGCGCAAATATTTGATGATGATCTGCTTATTTTTTGAACGATAAAAATTGACATTACGCTGACAGATCATAGACATAAAGGTGTTTGATTTATGGCGGCTTTTTCAGCGCCGCAGAGAAAGATTTACCGTTGGGCCAGCAAAGGGTATCTTACGCCGCTGTTTAAAGGAGAACGCCATGACTTCCCAAAAGCCGGGATTGCACCCACGAAACCGCCACCGCAGCCGCTACGACATGAATGCGTTATGCCTGAGCTGCCCGCCGTTAAAGGACTATATTGTCCAGACCCCCGCGGGTGAACCTTCGGTCAACTTTGCTGACCCCCAGGCGGTTAAAATGTTGAACAAAGCGCTGCTCGCACATTACTACGGTGTGGCGAACTGGGATATTCCGGAAGGCTTTCTCTGTCCACCCGTTCCGGGCCGCGCGGATTACCTTCATCACCTTGCCGATCTTCTGGCTGAAGACCGTGATGGCATTATTCCTCAGCAGGCGACCGTGCTGGATATCGGCACCGGGGCGAACCTGATTTACCCGCTGATCGGCGCGCATGAGTATCACTGGCGCTTTACCGGAAGCGAAATCGGTGCCGAGGCCTTCGCCAGCGCCCAGGCGATTATCAACGCGAACCCGGGATTAAGCCGCGCCATTCGCCTGCGTCGTCAGAAAGAGGCCGCCTCAATCTTCAACGGCATTATTCATAAAAATGAAACCTATGACGCCACGATGTGCAACCCGCCGTTCCACGATTCGGCGGCAGCAGCCCGCGCGGGCAGCGAGCGCAAGCGCCGCAACCTGGGTCAGGCTGAAGACGCCGCGCTGAACTTCGGCGGTCAGCAGCAGGAGCTGTGGTGTGAAGGCGGCGAGGTGGCCTTTATCCTGCGCATGATTGCGGAAAGCAAACAGTTTGGCCGTCAGGTGAAGTGGTTTACGACGCTGGTTTCCCGCGGAGATAACCTGCCGCCACTTTACCGCGCGCTCACCGAAGCGGGCGCGGTGAAAGTAGTGAAAAAAGAGATGGCGCAGGGCCAGAAGCAAAGCCGCTTTATCGCCTGGTCATTTATGGACGATAACAAACGCCGCAAATAGCGCTGCGTCGCAGGCCGGGTCAGGCGAAGCCGCCACCCGGCAACCCGGCTACAGCGTCGGCTCCTGCGGAGGGAGCGGCGCTGCGGGCGGCGGCAGGACCTGATACGTCTGTACCGGCATCCGCACGTTCGCCAGATCGAAGTGCTTTTTCACCATGCTGTCGAGCGCAAAGCGCACCGTCCACTGCTTCAGCGGCTGGGTGGTGAACGACACGCGCAGGGTAAAGGCCGTGTTCGTCAGCCCGACAATGCCGGCAAATGACGGCTCGCCAATCACCAGCCCGCGAATATCTTCCATCTGCATCAGCTCTTCTACCGCATCGCGCAGCGCCTGCTTCGCTTTATCGGCATCCTCATGACGATCCACATCGTAGTTCGCCACCACGGAACCAATGCCGCGCACAAAGTTGGCAAAGGTGGTGATCGAAGACCAGGGGATGATGTGGTACGCCCCGGTATCCTGACGCACGCCCACCGAGCGAATCGACATCCGCTCCACCGTGCCGGTCAGCGGCCCGATGGTCACCAGATCGCCCGTGTTCATCCCGTTCTCAAACTGGATAAAGATGCCGGTAATAATATCCTTCACCAGCGTTTGCGACCCGAAGGAGATCGCCAGCCCCAGGGCACCTGCACCGGCCAGCAGCGGGGCGATATTCACCCCGATTTCTGACAGCACAATCATGATGGTGATGGTACTGATGATGACCGCCAGCGCGTTGCGGAACAGCGTAAGCAAGGTGCGGGCCCGCGCGCTGGGCAGGGGCCTGCCGTGAATATCTGACACCAGACGGTTCTCGATGAGGCTCGCCAGCAGCGTCCAGCCGACGGCAGAGAAGAACAAAATCAGCGCGATGCGAATCAGAATGTCGACCGTTTTTTCACCTGCGCCGTTGTGCAGCCAGTTCCAGAAATCAAACAGGCTCCACGCGTTAAGGAGCAGCATGATCGCCACGCAGACGGTGAGAATGCGCGCCACCTTGAGGGATACCGACATCCAGCCGTTCACCCGTTTTTGCAGTTCCGGGTAATTACGCTGTACCTGCGGCGACAGGGTGATGGTTTTCGAGATCCAGCGCGACAGCAGCCCCGAGACAAATGCCGCGATGCCGATAATGGCCAGGCTTTTGAATGTTGCCCCCATCATAAATTTCAGGCTGTTTCCCGGGTCGAACAGCGAGAAGAAGCACAATACGATGAAGTAGGCGCTTGCCAGCCAGTGCCACACCAGGGCGAATGCGCGAATAAACAGGCTGAAGAACGAGAGGGAACGATCGGCCAGATGCAGCAGGCTCTCAGTGATGGTCTTTTTATTGTGGAAGATAAGGTACAGCGACCAGACGGTAATGCAGAGCATGATAATGACGTTTGCCAGCGCGCCAAACTGCACGTTCACCTGGTTGGAGATGATCGGCACGGCAACCAGCAGACCGTAGCCAATCAGCCCGCTGAGCACGCTCAGGCGCAGCGCCCAGTATGTTGCGCTCTCGTCCCGAATGGAGAAGGGACGCAGCGCCGGCACGTGAGGGCAAAAGAGTAACCGCAGCAGCGCCTTGAAGAACTCAATCAGGGCAAAGGCATTCAGGAAAAGCGACTGCTGGAAGGCGATGGTTTTGTTGCCCGCGTTCAGCCTGTCGGCCAGCATCTGGCCTAAGAACAGCGTCAGCGCCAGCAGCAGTAAATCGATGATAAACGCTGAGGCGATCATCAACGGCAGGTGCAGCCAGCTGCTTTTCTGCTGATTCTTTCTGCGTCCCCATTGCCCCATTTTGCGGTACAGCGGCCACGCGCACAGGCGCACCAGCCAGTAAAAAAGGAAGACTGCACCGGCCAGCATCAGGAACTGCATGGCGGCGGCGGTAAACGTTTGTGGGTTAAACGGCTTATGCGGTGAGCCAATCAGGTTGCGGTAGAGCTGGGCAAAGCGCGAGGAGAGCGCTTCCCCATAGTGGCGGCTCACGTCGGTGACATTTTCCAGCACCGTTTTTTGCTCCTCCTCCTGCGGAGGGGTGAGGGTCGGAACGGTTTCCTGGGGCGGCGTGGCGGCGGCTTTGCGCAACTGCTCGATTAATTCCTTTCGGGAGGTGTCGTTCTCAAGAACGTCGGCAAGCGCGCCGTAAGCCGCTTTCTTCTGTTCAACATCCGGTTCCGGCGGGGGCGTACTTTGCTGGCTGGCGGTTGTTCCGGTGGTCACACCGGGGATCGCGACGGCGAACGATGGCGCACTAAACAGGCTAATCAACAGCAACAGGATCCACGGCACGGCGTCCTCCGGTGAAAATGTCGAACAAAATGATAAGTATAGAAGTCGGAACGCGGAGGGGGATTTTTGGGAACAATCTGGCGTAAAAAAGCCGGGCAGGCCCGGCTTAGCGTAACGCGAGGGATCAGGAGACGTGCTGCAGGAACTCCTGCAAACGCGGGCTCGGCGGATTCGCAATCAACTCCTGCGGGTTACCGTCTTCCGCGATACGGCCTTTATCAATAAAGATCAGGCGGGACGCCACTTTCTCCGCGAAGCCGATTTCGTGGGTCACGATAACCATCGTCATCCCTTCTTCCGCCAGATCCTGCATGACCTTTAGCACCTCGTGACGCAGCTCCGGGTCGAGTGCGGACGTAGGCTCATCAAACAGCATTAACTTCGGCTTGACCGCCAGCGCA
Source organism: Enterobacter sp. GER_MD16_1505_Eko_090 (assembly GCF_003331015.1). Taxonomy (NCBI): domain Bacteria; kingdom Pseudomonadati; phylum Pseudomonadota; class Gammaproteobacteria; order Enterobacterales; family Enterobacteriaceae; genus Enterobacter; species Enterobacter sp. GER_MD16_1505_Eko_090. The sequence goes on from NZ_PUQF01000001.1 coordinate 485,686, forward strand.
CGGGCAATCGCCACGCGCTGCTGTTGACCACCGGACAGCTCGGAAGGGTAATGATGGGCGCGTTCTGCGAGGCCGACTTTCGCCAGCAGATCTTTGGCCAGCGCTTCTGCCGCCGCTTTGTTGGCACCGCGCACGCGCAGCGGGCCAAACATCACGTTCTCCAGCGCCGTCAGGTGCGGGAACAGGTAGAACTGCTGGAACACCATGCCCGCTTCCTGACGAATCAGACGGTCATCCACTTTCGGGTCATTCACCTTCAGACCGTCGACAATCAGGTCGCCGCTGGTGATCTCTTCCAGCTTGTTGATGCAGCGCAGCAGGGTCGACTTACCGGAGCCGGATGGCCCGATAATCACCACCACTTCACCCTGTTTGATGTTCAGATCGATATTGTGCAGCACCTGGGTTGGGCCAAAGTGCTTGGAAACGTTTTTAAATTCAATCACAGGATTTTCATCCTTCTTTCAAGACGACGCAGAACGAAGCTCAGAACCAGAGTAATGATCAGGTAGACAACGGCCACCGCACTCCAGATTTCCAGCGCGCGGAAGTTGCCAGCAATGATCTCCTGCCCCTGACGGGTCAGTTCGGCCACGCCGATAACAATGAACAGCGACGTATCTTTAATGCTGATGATCCACTGGTTACCCAACGGTGGCAGCATGCGACGCAGCGCCAGCGGCAGAATAACGTGGCGGATCGTTTCGCGACGTGAAAGGCCTAATGCCAGACCGGCTTCACTGAACCCTTTATGAATCGACAGCACCGCACCGCGGGTAATTTCCGCAATGTAGGCGCCCGAGTTGATCATAATGGTGACGACGGCGGCGCTGAACGGGTCGATGCGCAGGTCGGTGAATGCCATAGGCAGGGCGAAGTAGATGAACATGACCTGCACGACAATGGGGGTGCCGCGGATCACTTCGATGAAAACCAGTGCGATGTGGTTTGCAATCCAGCCACCGTAGGTGCGGGCGAAACCGGCGACAAGACCGATAATCAACCCGCCAACCAGACCCAGGACCGAAATCCACAGGGTCATTTTAGCGCCTTCAAGCAAGAGTGGAATGGCAGGCCAGATGGCGCTCCAGTCAAACTGCATGATGTATTCCTGTATACCGTGGTGAAAAACGAAAAACGTAGGCCCGGTAAGCGGCAGCGCCACCGGGCGTTACAAACCTGAATTCAGGTGAAATTATTTAGGCTCGGTACCGAACCATTTTTTGTAGATTTCGTTATAGGTGCCGTTCTCTTTCAGCGTTTTCAGCGCGCCGTTAACTTTCGTGCGCAGGTCGTCGCTGCCTTTCGGGAAGGCGATACCGTACTGCTGAGCTTCCAGAGATTCGCCCACAGATTTGAACTTGCCGTTGCCCGCGGTTTTGATGAAGTACAGGATGTTTGGCGTGTCGTGCAGCACTGCGTCAGCGCGGCCGGTACCCAGCTCCATGTACGCATTGTCGATGTTCGGGAACTGGCGCAGGTCTTTGGTTTTGATATTCGCTTTCGCGTAATCAACTGACCCGGTGCCGCTCTTCACTGCCACCACTTTGCCGTCGAGATCTTTCACGCTTTTTACGTCGTTATTATCGGCTTTGACCATCACCAGCAGGCCGCTTTTGTAGTAGCCGTCAGAGAAGTCGATCGCTTTTTTACGCTCGTCGGTAATGGTGATACCCGCCAGCGCCAGATCAACGTTCTTGGTTTGCAGTGCCGGGATGATGCCGCTGAAGTCCATCGGCTTCAGGGTATAATCCAGCTTGAGTTCTTTTGCGACTGCGGCCCACAGATCCACATCAAAACCAACGTATTTATCACCCTGTTTGAATTCAAACGGAACGAACGCCGTGTCGGTCGCCACAACCAGTTTGTCGGCAGCCTGAGAGGACACCGCAAAAGCCAGGGTAAGTGCAGCCAGTGAAACTTTTAATACAGACTTCATAGCATTTCCTTTTATATCCACGGGGCGATCCCCTGCGAGAACAGGTGGCACAATGAAAAAATCGTGCCAACTTTACAAGCTGTTGTTTTGCAAAGGGGATGATGTCATGCATTGCACAATAAATGGGGCAATGAGGTTTTATTGCACCAAAGTGGAGCACTGTTTTGGTGCGCTTCGTTTGGCTTAACTGACAGGGAGATATTTAGCGTAAATTCTGACGAAAAAACAATCTTCCGTTAACGGTTGTGTGAGGTGATTATTACAATTTCTTCACTTTTGCACGTTCTCAGGCAAAAAACGTGCACCATAGATGTGCAAAACCCTCACCGGAAGGCGAGGGTTTGATAGAAAATTCGTATGAATTATTCGATGTTAGATTCGATGAACCACAGGAACTGATCCAGATCGCGGGACGCGGCGGTGAAGATATCTGCGGTATCTTCGTCTTTCGCTTCGCTAATCGCTTTGCGCACATCGTTCGCCACAATCGCGTAGCGGTCCGCCAGCTCTTTCAGGTGATCCTGAACGGTATGGATATCCAGCGGATAGCTTTTCAGCGGGGTTTTGCTGTTGATCACCTGTGTGGTACCCAGCGCCACGCCGCCTAACTGAACGGCACGTTCAGCCATCGTATCGAGGTGGGTAACCAGTGCTGTGCGGAAGCCATCCAGCATTTCATGAACGGCAATAAAGTTTGCACCGCGCATATTCCAGTGGGCCTGTTTGGTGATCAGCGAAAGATCGATGAACTGGATCACCTGGCGATTCAGCAACTCAATGGTCGCTTTTTTGTCGCTGTCCGATACATCGTTACGGGTATAAAGCAGATTAGACGCTTTCGTTTTCACCAGTTTAGCGGTACTCATAATCTCATATCCTCTTGATGTTTATGTCCCAGGTAATTACGGAACTAAGTATAGCACCGGATTTTTTCTCTGCGGTTTGGCTGTGCCTATCGGTTTAATAGCGAGAAGGAGGTTGAGAAATTAATGTATTGAAAATATTGAATAATTTTTAAATTGATACAGATCAATCTTAATTGCTGAATGAGGAAGTCAGCGCAGAGGGATATTTAGCTGGCAGGAATCAGAGTGTAAGAAATTATAACGACTGTCTTTTTGGCCTTTATTCTGCATGGCGTTGAAGCCATGCAGAATATATGGCCTTAGTTGATATCCACTTTCTCAACTTTAGGTTCGGGGCGCATGGTGAGCGTCGATCCCATTGATGCCGCGATAATCGAGCAGAGCGCCAGCGTCTGGGTCAATGTCAGGGTTTCACCGAGAAACACCATCCCGGAAATGGCTGCAAGCGCAGGCTCCATGCTCATCAGGGTGCCAAATATGCGCGTCGGCAGACGCGTAAGGGCAATCATCTCCAGAGAGTAGGGGAGTGCGGTAGAGAGAATCGCAACCGCCAGCCCGATGGGCATGACGGACCATTGCCAGATCGATTCTGTCGCCTGCGCCATGCCGATGGGCACAAACACGATGGCCGCAATCAGGGAACCCAGCGCCACCGTTGCCGGTCCGTGCTCTTCCCCTGCGCGCTGGCCGGTGAGGATATAGACAGCCCAGCAGGCACCTGCGCCCAGTGCCAGCGCTGCGCCCGTCAGGTCAATCTCAGAAACACTCTGGCCCAGCGGCAGCAGGAACCATAAGCCCAATACGGCCAACACAACCCAGATAAAATCGACCGGACGTCGGGAGGAGAACAGCGCCACCGCCAGCGGGCCGGTAAACTCCAGCGCGACGGCAATACCCAGCGGTATCGTCTGGATGGAGAGGTAGAACAGGTAGTTCATCGCCCCCAGGGAGAGTCCATAAAACAGCAGCGGTAAACGCTGCTCCTTTTTAAAGCGCAGTCGCCACGGTTTGAAAATGACCACCAGTATCGCCGTGCCCAGAACAATACGCAGGGCGGTCACCCCGGGCGCGCCAACCAGTGGAAAAAGCGATTTTGCCAGCGAGGCGCCGCTTTGAATGGACAACATGGCAATGAGTATGACTGCAACCGGCAACCAGACCGACGACGTGCGGGATAACCCAGGCATCCTTTCTCCTGTCAGCTTATGTCAAATGAGGTAAAGGTTGCAGTGTAAAGGAAATATGCGGCGACGGTTGAGGCGCTGTTGAAAAAAAAGCAGGTGAAATCCGTAAAATGGATAAGCGCTGGTGGATTTATCGCCTGTCAGATTAGGAATAATCTGGATGAATGTAACGGCGCAGACGCGCACTATGCGCATTTAGTAGTGAAAATTGCATGTGATTTGAAAGAGATAGCTTACGCTGGAAACGTTCTGTTACAGGAAAGGCTTCATTAGACATCACGAATCACAAAGAGTTTCGCAAATTTTTTTGATATATTTAAAACTTACGGACTTACTTGGATCACATTTGAGGTGGTTATGAAAAAAATTGCATGTCTTTCAGCACTGGCCGCTGTACTGGCTGTTTCCGCAGGTACCGCTGTAGCTGCTACTTCTACTGTTACTGGTGGTTACGCTCAGAGCGACTATCAGGGCGTGATGAACAAAGCTAACGGTTTCAACCTGAAGTATCGTTACGAGCAGGATAACAACCCACTGGGCGTGATCGGTTCTTTCACCTACACCGAGAAAGATCGTTCTGAAAACGGCGCATACAACAAAGGCCAGTACTACGGTATCACTGCTGGTCCAGCTTACCGTCTGAACGACTGGGCAAGCATCTACGGTGTTGTAGGTGTTGGCTACGGTAAATTCCAGCAGACCGAAAACGAAGGTCTGAACCGCACTGCAAGCAACAGCGACTACGGCTTCTCCTATGGCGCAGGCCTGCAGTTCAACCCAATCCAGGACGTTGCTCTGGACTTCTCCTATGAGCAGAGCCGTATCCGCAACGTTGACGTTGGCACCTGGATCGCGGGCGTAGGTTACCGCTTCTAATCACTTCGGTGATTAAATAAAAAATCCGCCCACTGTGGCGGATTTTTTTTGTCGAAGATAAAAGCAAAACGGCAACCTGAGGTTGCCGTTTTGAGTGTTGGTTCCCTCTCCCCGTGGGAGAGGGCATCGGTCCGCACGAGACGGCAATTACTTATTCTTAATATCAAAAATATCCGTACCCAGATGGTTGTAGTCAACTTTCTGTAACTTGAAGTTGGTAACGTACACTGGGGGAGCTTTCTTGTTAGAGACAAACGGGTAAACATTTTTTATCTGCCCGGCGGTAATCCCCGTCCACTGCGAGAAAAACTGCAGGAAATCATTTGCTGAACGGCGTGCTTTAATGACGCGATGCGTTTTATCGTCACTCGACAGCACCATAAACGGCACCTGGAAGTTCTGCTGGAACTTGTCATCGTGCGCCAGATACTGCACCTCTTTACCGCGCTCTTTAAACGCCAGCCCGTGATCCGAGAAATAGACCATGGAGAAGCTGTCGCCCGTATTGCGCAGCTGATCGTACAGCTTGCTCAGCAGGTCGTCGGTTTGCGTCATGGTGTAGAGATAGCAGGAGGTCTCTTTGGACTGCACAAACTCCGCGTACTTTCCGCCTGTCCGATCGCAGGCCTGTGGGTGCGACCCCATGAGGTGCAGGACGATCAGCTGCGGCTGGGTGCGCGGGGTGGCGAAGACCTGCGCCGTCATTTTCAGCAGCGCTTCGTCTTTAGTGTTTTTGTCAGCTTCAAAGTCGCCATTTTTCAGGAACTGCACTTCGTCAGCCCGTTTGGCGATGCTGGCAATCGCCGTATCGTATTCGCCAATTTGCCCCTGATTAGAGAACCACCACGTCTGAAAACCCGCGCGGTTTGCCAGGGTGACGAAGTTATCCTGATACTGCGGTTTGCCATCCACCACCCGGTTAAGGGTCAGACCGAGTGATTTCTGCGTCGAGCCGCTGGCCGCAACATAATCGGTAAACAGGGTGCCTTTGACCGAACTGGCAAACGGGGTGTTATCCCAGTGGCCGCCAAACGCGCCCATTGCATCGCGACGCGCGCTTTCACCAATCACCACTACATAGGTGTGATATTTCGGCTTCACGGCCAGCACGTTCCAGGTGTCTTTCATATTGGAAAGCTCAGCCATGCGGGCCTGTTCGTCGAGAACCTCTTTATTGTTAACAACGACGTCTTTCACGAAGCGGAAAACCGGGTAGCCGATATTGGTGAGCCTTAGCTTACCGTCCCAGGGAATGTTCTGGATGGGGGCGACAAACGCCACGGCAATGCTGAACACCAGACAGAGTATGTCGATCTTACCCCAGGATTTTTTCTCGCCCGGCTGACGACGAATGGCGATAACGCCCAACGCGAAGATAAAGAGCCCGACCACGTAGCTGTACCACGGGAAGATCGTCAGGATCTCCGTCGACTCTTCCATATTGGTCGAGTGCAGCGCCAGAAGGGTATTAAAGTTTGGCGAGCCGTACGCCTGACCAAACGGGAAATAGAGTGCCGCAACCAGCGAACAGATGCCGATTAACGCTTTTTGCGCGCGCGGGGCGGCGCGCCATAGCACATGCAGAATGCAGGTGAAGGCCACCGCGTAGAGCAGACTAAAGGGATAACCCAGCGCAAAGTTAATCAGTAATGACTGCAAAAAGTAAAAACCCGTCCACGGGCTTAAGGCCCGGCTGCGGGTCACAACGGTATCTATCAGGGTTACATTCATAGGTCACTATCATGGATGAAAACGCCATGTGCTCACCCTGGCGTCAAGGGTCATAACCTGCCTGACAGTGCGTGGAGAGGGAATGAGGGTCCGCTTCAGCGAGCCGCAAATTGTGCAGGGCTGCAAGAAGATAGTGCGAGCGCTAAATAATATCAACAGTTGCTAAGCAGATGTTTTGCGAAGGGGATTGCAAATCCGTAAAAAAGATCGGGAATAAGGCGGCTGGGAGCCAGTTTAGAGCGAGATTGTGACGGGAAAATGAAGCGGCGTACCGCAACGCTGCTTAGTGGGAAGGTTTATCATCCTGATGCGGTTTGCCGTTAAACATATCGCACAGCATGTTCAGCAGCATTAAGCGCACTTTAAAGGGGGAGTGGGTAAACACGGTCATGCACCTCTTGAATTCGTTCATAAGACCTCCTGATTTTTGATCCCTTCGATCCGTGAAGGGTGACTGCATTACATACAGATATAGCACAGGCTATATTGTATAGCTATGGCTATTTCGTTAATTTTTTGTGCTTGTGGAGGGATGGTTTACAATGTGCGCTCTCGATACCGGGCGCTGGAAGCGTCACCCCACTGAGGAAGTACAATGAACCGTCGCGCAGGTAAGCCAACCATTAAAAAAACGACGCAACTGGTGAATGTTGAAGAGCATGTCGAAGGTTTTCGCCAGGTCCGAGAAGCGCACCGGCGTGAACTGATTGATGATTATGTTGAACTCATTTCCGATCTGATTCGTGAGGTCGGGGAAGCGCGTCAGGTCGATATGGCCGCCAGGCTGGGGGTGTCGCAGCCAACTGTCGCAAAAATGTTAAAACGTCTCGCCTCCGTGGGCCTAATTGAAATGATCCCCTGGCGCGGGGTCTTTCTGACGCCGGAAGGGGAGAAACTCGCGCAGGAGAGCCGCGAGCGCCACCAGCTTGTCGAGAATTTTTTACTGGTGCTGGGCGTCAGCCCGGAGATTGCCCGCCGGGATGCGGAAGGCATGGAACACCACGTCAGCGAAGAGACGCTGGTGAAGTTTCGCGAATTTACCCTTAAATATGGTCCCTCCGCTGAATGAAAATCCCTGGACTGCAGGCCCTGGCACGCGATCGTTTCTTCCATCTCTTATTACTCATTGGCGCAGGGTTAAGCCTCTTTGTGCCGTTTGCGCCGCAGGCCTGGCCCGCTGCCATTGACTGGCGCACCATCATTACCCTGAGCGGCCTGATGATGCTCACCAAAGGGGTTGAGCTGAGCGGCTATTTTGACGTTCTGGGCCGTAAAATGGTGCGCCGCTTTGCCACCGAGCGCAGGTTGTCCCTGTTTATGGTGTTTTCCGCCGCGGTGCTGTCGACGTTTCTGACCAACGACGTGGCGCTGTTTATCATCGTGCCCCTCACCCTCACGCTGCGTAAGCTTTGCGAGATCCCGGTAAGCCGGCTCATCATCTTCGAAGCGCTCGCCGTTAATGCCGGTTCTCTGTTAACGCCCATCGGTAACCCGCAAAATATCCTCCTCTGGGGCCGTTCCGGGCTGTCGTTCGCCGCTTTTACCTGGCAGATGGCGCCGCTGGCGCTGGTGATGATGCTGTCGCTGCTGGCGGTCTGCTGGTTTGCCTTTCCGGATAAAAAACTGCAATACCACAGCGGCACCACGGGCCCGCAGTGGCAGCCGCGTCTGGTCTGGAGCTGCCTCGGGTTATATATCGTCTTTCTGTTCGCGCTGGAGCTGAAGTATGAGGTGGCGGGCGTGTTGCTTGTCGCCGCGGGCTTTGTCGTCCTCGCGCGACGCGTGCTGGTCAGCGTGGACTGGACGCTGCTGCTGGTCTTTATGGTGATGTTTATTGATGTGCATCTGCTTATTCAGCTTCCGGTGCTGCAAAACGTGCTCCACAGCGTCAGCACGCTGTCTCAGCCGGGACTGTGGCTGACGGCGATTGGCCTGTCGCAGTTTATCAGCAACGTGCCTTCCACCATTCTGCTGCTCAACTATGTTCCGCCGGACACGCTGCTGGCCTGGGCGGTGAATATCGGCGGGTTTGGGCTGCTGCCCGGCTCGCTGGCCAACCTGATTGCCCTGCGCATGGCCAACGATCGCCGCATCTGGTGGCGCTTCCATCTCTGGTCAATCCCGATGCTGGTTTGGGCCGCGGCGATCGGTTTCGGAATATTCCTTCTCATATAGTGCGCAATTTGTCAGTTTTTCCTGGCAAACGTATAGCAACGTCCTAGCTTTAGTGAACGGCATAGTGTGATGCCGCTCACTGACAGGACCGTTGCTGAACTATGGCTGAAGATCAAACTCCACCTGCTGACGAGCAGGACAAAAATAATAATGAGCGTAAGCGCCCGGGCAAAAAACCGTTAATTATCCTCGGCATTGTCGTGGTGGTGATGGTCGTCGTGGCGCTGGTCTGGTGGTTTTTAACCCGTAACGAAGAGACGACCGACGACGCCTTTACCGACGGCGACGTGGTGACGATTGCCCCGAAAACGGCAGGCTACGTCACCGAGCTGCGGGTGCGCGATAACCAGCGCGTGAAAAAAGGCGATCTGCTGGTGGTCATCGATCCGCGTGATACCACCGCGCAGCGCGATCAGGCCCAGGCCCAGCTTGGGCTGGCTATCGCGCAGCTGCACCAGGCCCAGGCGCAGCTCGCACTCTCCAAAGTGCAGTATCCCGCCCAGCGTGACGAAGCCAAAGCGCAGGTGCTGAAAGCGCAGGCCGATCTGGCGAACGCGCAGGCGGAGTATCGCCGCCAGCGCGGCGTCGATCCGCGGGCGACCACCCAGCAAAGTATTGATTCTGCGAATGCGCAACTGCGCAGCGCCCAGGCGGGTCTGGCCAGCGCTCAGGCGCAGCTGGAAGTGGCAGAGCAGGTACAGCTGCAAATCCGCCAGCAGGAAACCAACGTTGAAGCGCGCGAGCGTCAGGTCGAACAGGCCAAAGCGCAGCTGGAAACGGCCAATCTGAACCTCTCTTACACCGAAGTCCGCGCCCCGTTCGACGGGTTTGTCACCAAACGCAACGTGCAGCCCGGCACGCTGGTGCAGGCGGGTACGGCGCTGTTCTCGCTGGTTTCGCCGAACGTGTGGGTGGTGGCGAACTTCAAAGAGTCCCAGCTTGAGCGCATGAAGCCCGGCGATAAAGTCACCGTGTCGGTCGACGCGTGGCCGGATATGGCGCTTGAGGGCCACGTTGACAGTATCCAGCAGGGCAGCGGCTCGCGCTTCTCCGCCTTCCCGGCTGAAAATGCCACCGGTAACTTTGTCAAAATTGTGCAGCGCGTGCCGGTGAAAATCGTGATTGATAAGGGGCTCGATCCGAACAAACCGCTGCCGCTGGGGCTGTCGGTCGCGCCGAAGGTGACGGTGGAATGACGGATCACAGCCACGACAGCTGGAAGCCCGCCAGCAATCCGTGGGCGGTGGCGATTGTCGTCACCCTGGCGGTGTTTATGGAGATCCTCGACACCACCATCGTCAACGTGGCGCTGCCCCACGTGGCGGGTTCACTCTCGTCCAGCTATGACGAATCCACCTGGGTATTAACCAGCTACCTGGTCGCGAACGGCATCGTGCTGCCCATCTCGGCGTTTCTGAGCCGGGTATTTGGCCGCAAGCAGTTCTTCCTGATCTGCATCGTCATGTTTACCGTCTGCTCGTTCCTCTGCGGCATCGCCACCGAGCTGTGGCAGATCATCCTGTTCCGCGTGATGCAGGGCTTTTTTGGCGGCGGGCTGCAGCCCACGCAGCAGTCGGTACTGCTCGACTACTTCAAGCCGGAGGACAGGGGCAAAGCGTTCGGCCTCTCCTCCATCGCGATTATTGTTGCACCGGTCCTCGGCCCGACGCTGGGGGGCTGGATCACCGACAACTACTCCTGGCGCTGGGTGTTCTTCATCAATATCCCGGTGGGGATTGTCACGGTGCTGGCGATCTACCAGCTGCTGGAAGATCCGCCGTGGGAGAGCAAGTCTAAAGAGAAGCTGACCATCGACTGGACGGGGATCGGCCTGATCGCCTTAGGGCTTGGCTGCCTGCAGGTGATGCTTGACCGGGGAGAAGATGAGGACTGGTTCTACTCGAACTTTATCCGTACCTTCGCGGTGTTAACGCTAATCGGCATTATCGGTGCCATTTACTGGCTGGTGTATGCCAAAAAACCGGTGGTGGATCTGCACTGCATGAAGGACCGCAACTTTGCAATTTCCAGCCTGCTGATGGCGGGGATGGCGATGATTTTGTACGGAAGCTCGGTGGTGATCCCCCAGCTGGCGCAGCAGGATTTAGGCTATACCGCCACCTGGTCCGGGCTGGTGCTGTCGCCCGGGGCGGTGCTGATTGTATTAACGATCCCGCTGGTGCTGAAGCTGATGCCGGTGGTGCAGACGCGCTGGATTATCGCCTTTGGCTTTACCTGCCTGGCGGTGTCGTTCTTCTGGTCGCGCACGCTGACCCCGGATATCGACTTTGAAACCCTGGTGCTGTTCCGCAGCGCCCAGTCGCTGGGGCTGGGGTTCCTGTTTGTGCCCCTGACCACCATTGCCTTTATTTCGATTCCAAGACGGCTGAATGCCGACGCGGCGGCGCTGTTCACTATGTTCCGTAACGTCGCGGGCTCGGTCGGGATCTCGCTGTCGACGGCGGCCATCACCGAACGGTCTCAGGCGCATAGCGCGCACCTTGCGTACCACGCCTCGCCGTTTAACGAGCAGTTTCAGCAGGCAATACGCGAAAGCGCCCAGGCGATCCAGAACTTCACGACCCAGGTGGGCGATCCCACCGGGATTGCCACCGGACGCCTGTACCAGACCATGATCGAGCAGTCGCGCTTCCTGGCCTACATCGACGTCTTTACCCTTCTGAGCGCCGTGGCCTTGCTATTGATTCCGTTTTGTTTGTTGCTCTCGCCGGTTAAGAGCGAGGGGAGTGCAGGAGCACATTGATGATACACAGACGTTTACACCCCCTGATGATAATGATGCTGCTGGCAGGCTGCGCCGTCGGGCCGGACTATCAGCCGCCCGCGCCGCCTGCCGTGACGCACTGGAACGATAAGGGCGACAGCGGGGTAAAATCGCAGACGACCTCCGCCGCGACCAATCCGCGCTGGTGGAAGACCTTCGGCTCGCCGCAGCTCGACAGCCTGGTTGAGCGCGCCTTCGCCGGAAACCTGACGCTGCAGCAGACGGTGCTGCGCATCGCCGGCGCGCGCGAGCAGATTAACCAGGCGGGCGGGGCGTTTTACCCGTCGGTGAACGGCAATCTGCAGGCGACGCGCCAGCAGCTCGGGCTGGAAGGGGAGCTGAAATCCCACGGCGTGTATGACCAGCTGGATAATGTCGATCCTGAGCTGCGGGGCGCGTTAGGCCCCCTGACGCAGCCGATCAACCTCTACCAGGGCAGCTTCGACGCCCAGTGGGAAATTGACCTCTGGGGCAAGGTGCGCCGACAGGTGGAAGCCGCCGAAGCGCAGCAGAAAGCCGCTATCGAGCAGCGTAACGACGCGCTGGTGTCGCTGGAGGCGGAAGTGGCGCGCGCGTGGCTCCAGCTGCGCGGGGCGCAGAGCATTATCGCCACGCTGAACACCCAGATTAAAAGCGCGCAGCAGACGCTGGATCTGACCGAAAGCCGCCAGCGGGGCGGGCTGTCGCCGCAGATGGACGTGGAGAATGCGCGGGCACAGCTGGGTAACCTGGAGGCGCAGCTGCCGCAGTACCAGGCGCAGGCGCGGCAGGCGATGAATGGCCTGGCGATCCTCCTCGGCAAGCCGCCGGGTGCGCTCGATGCGGAGTTACAAAGCGTGCAGCCGATGCCCGAATTGCCGGATATCGTGCAAACCGGCATTCCGTCTACGCTCGCGCGACGCCGTCCGGACGTGCGCGAAGCGGAGGCGAATCTTCATGCCGCCACGGCGCAGATTGGCGTGTCGGTGGCCCAGCTGTTCCCGAGTTTTACCCTCTCCGGGCAGTTTGGCCTGCGCAACAGTGAAACCAACTGGCTGACCGACTGGAGCAGCCACTTCTACAGCTTTGGTCCGCAGGTCTCCATTCCGATTTTCCAGGGCGGTCGACTGGTTTCCAGCGTGAAGGTGGCGCGCGCGCAGCAGGGGGCCGCGGTGCTGGACTATCGGCAGACGGTGCTCACCGCGCTCGGCGATGTCGAAAATGCGCTGGTGAGCTATCGCACCGACCAGCAGCGTGAAGCGGGCCTGGCGAAAACCATTGATGCCCTGCAAAACGCCTTTGACCTGGCGAGCGACAGCTATCGGCAGGGGATCGCCAGCTTTATCGACGTGCTGGACGCCCAGCGACAGCTGGCGCAGGCCGAGCAGCAGCGCGCGCAGGCGCAGGTGCAAAGCGCGCTCGATCTGGTGGCGCTCTACAAGGCGCTCGGTGGCGGCTGGGAGCCGTATCAGCAGGTGCAGCTGCCGGACTACAGCGTCTTTGGCGACGCCCCGCGCGGATAAATATTCAGAGGATTGGGCAAGAAACGGACAGGAACGCCACATTCGCGATGGCAGAGGGGCGGGTATAACTATCGTGTACCCCTTAAACGACATGCGAGGATTATCATATGCGTTATCAAAAACTGGGCAATACCGGACTGTTCGTTTCTGAACTCTGCCTCGGCACCATGACCTTCGGCGGAGAAGGCGGCATGTGGGGCAAGATTGGTCAGCTCCAGCAAAGCGAAGCAGAACAGCTGGTGGGCCGCGCGCTGGATGCCGGGATCAACTTTATCGACACCGCGGACGTTTACTCGGAAGGGCGTTCGGAGGCGATCGTCGGCCAGGCGCTGAAAAACCTGAAAATTCCGCGCGAGAACGTGGTCGTCGCCACTAAAGTATTTGGCGAAACGGGAACGGCAGGAGTGAACTCGCGCGGCAGCTCGCGCTATCACATCATCAGCAGCGTGAAGGAGAGCCTGCGCCGCCTGCAGCTCGATCATATCGATCTCTATCAGCTGCACGGCTTCGACCCGGCCACGCCGATTGAAGAGACGCTGTATGCGCTGGATAACCTGGTGCAGCACGGCCACGTGCGCTATATCGGCGTCTCGAACTGGGCGGCGTGGCAGATTGCCAAAGCGCTGGGCATTTCCGAGCGCCTCGGGCTGGCGCGCTTCGCATCTCTCCAGGCGTATTACACCATCGCCGGACGCGATCTTGAGCGCGAGCTTGTGCCGATGATGCAGAGCGAAGGCGTCGGGCTGATGGTCTGGAGCCCGCTGGCGGGCGGCCTGCTGAGCGGAAAATATGGCCGCGACGGGCAGAGCGAAGCCGGTAGCCGCCGTCTGGAATTTGACTTCCCGCCGGTGAACAAAGATCGCGCCTTTGACTGCGTGGACGTGATGCGCGTGATTGCCGAAAGCAAGGGCGTCTCCGTCGCGCAAATCGCGCTGGCGTGGCTGCTGCATCAGAAAGCCGTCACCAGCGTCATCATTGGCGCGAAACGCGTTGAGCAGCTGGACGACAACATTGCCGCCACCGGGATCCGCCTCAGCGAAGACGAGCTCAAACAGCTGGATGCGGTGAGCGCGCTGCCGCGCGAGTATCCGGGCTGGATGCTGGAGCGTCAGGGGGAGTATCGCCGTAATCAGCTCGCGCAACAGTAACTCTCCGCATCAGGTATTTTTTAAATTTGTTTGCCCATCGGTACAGAAATCGGCAAAAGCGGCTTATTTCACTGAGCACGCTTTTGCCGATTCAACGATGGGCTGTGGCGGGAATCAGCAACCGTCTTTGCAGGTTGCCGCTGGGTTTTGCTCAAGGATTCTTACCAGCAGGGCTCGGGGTTCTCTCACGACATCTGTTCCAATTGACAGTACTTTGCCGTCCCGTTCTGCTGAATACTTCGCGACAACATCACCGAATGCATTTCGCTGCAGGGCGACCTCTTGTCCTGCTTTTACCGTGTCGCCGGGTTTAACGAAAACTTCCGCAAACCCACCCGTGGTTGCTCGTATTGAACTGATCGCATTACCAATATACGTTTTATTGCTGCTGGCGGTTGCGCCGATTTTGCCTTCAATCACCTTGTAATGAATCAGTACATTGAGGGCACCCTCTACACCCCTGGCAATCATATCCTGCTGGTAAATCCTCGGCTCTCCCGTCTCGGCCGTTATCGCCGGGATACCATTTTGAATAAAGGTGGTTTCCATTGAGCCGGCTTCGCCGGGATCTTTCTTAATTTGATCGGCCGGAAAAAGTTCTGCAATCGTCCGGGCATCCGCATTGCGGTAGTCGGCATAAATGAACAGCGGATAAGCCGTTCCGGTAGACTGGGTGTGATAGTCAATCGCCAGGTCGACATTTCCTTTGTAAACCTTATTCCACATCATCCATGCCTGACGCTCGGCAGGGTTACCCGTTTCTTTTCCTGGATGCACGCGGTTGTAGTCGATCGTCTCACCCCCATCGGTTGAAACGGACCATGTCCGGGAGACCCTTTCAAGTCCAGAACGGTTTGGACCTATAATGCCAATAACGCTGCCGTTCATTTTTGCGGGGTCCAGTTGTTCCATCACTTTTTGTACGATGCGCACTCCGTTTAGCTCATCGCCGTGGACGCCCGCCTGCAGAAGGACTTTCTTCCCGTCCGTTTTGCCTTTTGCCACCATGATGGGGACATACCAGCGCTGTCCTGTTCCTGTCTCAACCCCCTCGAACATGAAGCGATGCTGTCCTGCTGTCAGGTCTGATACATCCAGAGTCGAGATAACCGGCACTCCCTGCACCTTATCACCCGTATACACCGTTGCCGCGTGAGTCATTGAGCATGGCAACGCTAAGCTGAGAGCGAATGCGATACGGCTAGTAAATATCTTCATGAGCGTCATTTTCCATTTGATAGGGTTGAGATTTTTATTTTTCGGCCTGGGCCGTGGTTCGTGCTCATTAAGTTAATAGTGATTTTATGAGGCCAGCCAGCGGCACGATCGGGAAATGTGATTTTGCATAGGCTAACGCACCGGCCTCAATAACAGGGTTTGCGCGATTCATTTTTCCTGCCCGGCGTCTTCTTTCTAACCTACCTCACAAAAAACGATCCTCCGCTTTGATCGACATGCCATCTTCGCTTATATGACTAGTCATGAAATTTTAAATGACTAGTCATATAGGGAGGAAACATGAGCAATCAGCTGCCGGCCAACTTTTTATGGGGCAACTCGGTATCGAGCATGCAGACGGAAGGGGCCTGGAACGAGGGCGGGAAGGGGATGTCGGTGTACGACATTCGCGAAGCTGGGGAGAACATCTCCGACTGGAAAGTCGCGACCGACTCCTACCATCGCTACCGGGAAGATTTCGACCTGATGCAGGATCTGGGCATGAACTGCTACCGCTTCCAGATCTCCTGGAGCCGCGTCTGTCCGCAGGGTGACGGCGCGTTCAACGACGAGGGCATCGCGTTTTACGACCGCTTTATTGACGATCTCATCGCCCGCGGTATTGAGCCGATGATCTGCCTCTACCACTTCGATATGCCGCTGGCGCTGGCGCAGGAGTACAACGGCTTCAATGACCGCCGGGTAATGGACGCCTTTATCCGCTACGGTAAAAAGATGATCGACTGCTTTGGCGACCGCGTGAAGTACTGGCTGACCTTCAACGAGCAGAACATCTTCCATATGCCGGAAGCGTTTCGCATTTCTGGCTACATGAAAGGCGATCAAACCCTGCGCGAGCTGTACGAGCTGCAGCACCATACCATGGTGGCGCACATGGCGCTGACCGAGTATCTGCACCAGACGAAACCGGGCCAGCTGATGGGCGGCATGCTGGCGCACCAGTTGGTTTACCCGGCCACCTGCAAACCGCGCGATATCTTCTGCGCCCAGCAGTATGACGAGTTCCTCAACCAGAACCTGCTGCGCGTCTTTGCCGGGCAGGGCTACAGCCCGGCGGTGATGGCGGTGGTGGAGCAGGAAGGCTTTGGTGATATCTACCGCGCCGAAGATTTAGCGCTACTGGCACGCACCAGAAACGACTATATGGCCTTCAGCTACTACGCCAGCAAAACGCTGGACAGCGATGCGATCCCGGAAGGCACGCCGGTCAACTATTACCTGCTGCACGGCGAGAAAAATAACCCCTACCTGAAAGCCACCGAGTGGAACTGGCAGATCGACCCGCTCGGTTTTCGCACCATCATTACCCGCTACGCCAACGACTGGCGCATGCCGGTCTTCCCGATTGAAAACGGCATTGGCGTGATTGAGTCGTGGGATGGCGTCAACCCCATCGAGGATACCTACCGCATCGACTACCACCGGGCGCACATCGAGGCGATGAAAGCGGCGATATTCGAGGATGGGGCAGAGGTCATGGGCTACCTCGGCTGGGGGTTAATCGACATTCTCAGCTCCCAGGGCGACATGCGTAAGCGCTACGGCGTGGTCTACGTCAACCGGGAAAACCACGACCTGAAAGACCTCAGGCGCGTGCCGAAGAAGAGCTACGCGTGGTTAAAACAGGTTATCCATACCAACGGACGCGAGATGTAAGCCGTACGCTGCCGGGCCGTTTTTGTGACTGATTGATGGGAACACGCCGCTATGTCTGAAACAAAAATCACACCGCACATGCAGTCCTTTGTCGATAAGTTTGTTGAGTTCTCGGCGCGCCTGGCAAACCAGGTGCACCTGCGCTCCCTGCGCGACGCCTTCGCCACGGTGATGCCGATTTTCATCCTCGCCGGCCTGGCGGTGCTGGTGAACAACGTGGTGTTCCCGTGGATTTTTCACGGCGATACGCTGGCACACTTCAAAGTGTGGGGCGAGGCGATTATCAACGGCACGCTTAACATCGCCGCGCTGCTGCTGGCCCCGATGATCGCCTGGTCACTGGCGCGCAACAAAGATTTCGACAACCCGGTTTCGGCAGTGGTTATCGCCGTCAGCAGTTTTATCATCATGATGCCGATGCGCTTACAGGTTACGCCCGTTGGCAGCGACGCCGCGGTGAACGTCACGCAGGTGCTGACCTTCGCCAATATCGGCTCCACCGGGATTTTCGCCGGGGTGCTGATTGGGCTGCTCTCAACGGAAGTGTTTATCGCGATTTCGCGCCTGAAGGCGCTGCACATATCGCTCGGGGAAAATGTGCCCCCAGCGGTCAGCAAATCCTTTACCGCGCTGATCCCAACGATCCTCACGCTCTCCCTGTTCGCGGTACTGGCGGCCGTGCTGGCAAACGTGCTGCACACGGATCTGATCCATCTCATTACCACCTTTATCCAGCAGCCGCTGCGGCTGATCAACACCAGCCTGCCGGGGACGATTTTCATCTACAGCTTCGGCAACTTCCTGTTCACGCTCGGTATTCATCAGTCGGTGGTCAACAGCGTGGTGCTGGAGCCGTTCCTGCTGATCAACACCAACGAGAACATGCTGGCCTTCGCCAACGGCCAGCCCATTCCGCACATCATCAACAACATCTTCGTGCCGACGTTTGGCATGGTGGGCGGAACCGGCAGCACGATCTCGCTGCTGATTGCGATATTTATCTTCTCGCGCCAGCAGTCGGCGAAGCAGGTAGCGCGCCTGTCGCTGGCGCCGGGCCTGTTCAACATCAACGAGCCGGTGATCTTCGGCCTGCCGATTGTCTTTAACCTGCCGCTGATGATCCCGTTTGTGCTGTTGCCCGCCATCGGCATTTACTTCGCCTGGCTCTGTACCACGCTGGGATTCATGTCGCGCTGCGTGGTGATGATCCCGTGGACCACGCCGCCGATTCTCAGCGCCTGGCTGGCGACGGCAGGGGACTGGCGGGCGGTGGTAGTGCAGTTGGCAATCATCGTATTTGGTGTATTCTTCTACCTGCCTTTCCTCAAGATTGCCGAGCGAGTGGCGTTGAAAAACAGCGGGATAGAAAACTAACTGTAAGGAAGGACGATGGCGGCGAAGTACATCACCATAGCGCGGGAAATCAAGAAACGCATTATCAGCCAGCAGTACGCCGCCAATGAACCGCTCCCGGACCAGTTTGCGCTGGCGGCGGAGTTCAGCACCAGCCGGATGACCATCCAGCAGGCGATGCGCCAGCTGATCGTCGAAGGGCTGGTCTACACCCGTCAGGGGCAAGGGACGTTCATCCGCAAAAACTTCCTCCAGCTCTCGCAGTGGGATCTCTCCGGCAGCGACTATTTCGGTGCCACCAAAACCTGGGAACATCTGGGCACGGTCACGAGCCAGGTGGTGCATTTTGAACTGCGCTTCCCGAACGAAAAAGAGCAGGCGTCGCTGATGATTAACGCCGATGCGCCCGTCTATGACTTTATTCGTCTGCGCTTATTAAACGGCGAACCCATGTCGCTGGATTCCACGGTGATGCCGATGAATCTGGTGCCTGGCCTGACGAAAAGCCATCTTGAAGGGTCAGTGTTCCAGTACGTGCAGGAGACCCTGGGGCTGAAAATTATGGGGTCATATCGGGTGGTGCGGGCGCTTAAGCCCAGCGCGCTGGACAGGGAGCATCTGGTCTGCGAGCATACCGATCCGGTGCTGGAAGTGGAGCAGGTGATTTATCTGGAGGACGGCACTGCGCTGGAGTATGCCCACTGCCACTATCGGTACGACCACGGCGGGATTGTTATCGTGAATAACGGATAGTCCGTCCTTCAGGCACACGACTCGAAATAGCTGTCTGTATCTTTTATGTAAAGATCGTTCTGACACAGATGCTGAATATGACCCGGCTTAAATGTAAAACGGATTTTTTGGATCCAGGATCGTTTTATTTTGCTGGTATTGTCGCGTGATAATCCATAATCATGAATTATCTCATGAACAAAACGAATGCTCTTTGCTGAAACATAGACCGGTGTTTTGGTGAGCTGAATCAGTTTGCTGATCCAAATATCATCTGCGCGAGGACAAACCCGAATAAAATCCTCGTTAAAATGGAAATACTCCGGAATCATGTTTTTCTTGAGGACAACGCCACCAAGACCGGTGATGATATAGTTTTGCTTAACAACTTTTGGCACGGTGATAAGCGGGAAATTACGATAGGTATCAAGAAGTTCTTTCTTCTTCTTTACTGTTTCGCGCACGCGCGCAGCAACCACATATTCCTGATTGTGGTGGTAAAAATCATCTAGTAGGGTTTCTGCCCACATTTCGTTATAAATGGCGTCATCGTCGGCATAAATCAGAATATCCTCTTCCGTTGCCGCTTGTAACGCAGGAAACAATTTACGATAAGGCCCGGTGTTTTTAACCCATTTAAAAACCAGGTTTGTACCTGTCTGGCGAATTTTCTGCGCCCATTCAGGCTCTTCAGTGATGCCTTCATCACTGAGATAAGGTGTACTGGAGACCCATACAACAATTCGATCGACTTTTTTTCTCTGGTTCGCTAGTGACCACACTGTCTGCGAACAGAGATAAAGGCGCGATTTTGTTGTTGTTAAGTTAATACTGATCATTGTACTAAGTGTGCTCCAGGAAATAAAAAGACCCTATAAATACAGATTAAACTGATGTTATAAGTAGGCGCATCATAACACTTAGAGGATCAGATGTAACCACGCCGGGTTGGCAGAAAATGGCAAGAATGGGACTTACGGCAATAATTGCTGTTCAGAAACGATGAGTGCAGTGGGTATCGCGGAGTAATAAGACCCCGAGATTTCGAGGTCTTATAAGGTACTTTAAAGATTCAGAAAGATCAGTTCAGACGCACCGGCATACCGGAACGGTTCTGAATCGCCTGGTCGACGATGGTGGTTTCCACGTCAGGCTGAGAGGTCACGGACTGCACCGCGCTGTTCAGCGTAATCGGCACGATCTCGTTGTTGTTGATCTGGTCTTCGCTGGTGGACAGCGGGTTGTGCACTTCGATGTAGCGGCTGCCGTCTGGCTCAGACGTCGCTTTCACCGGTTCGTTGATGAACTGCACGCGCGTACCGACCGGCACGTTTTCGAACAGGAACTTGATATCGTCGTTACGCAGACGCACGCAGCCGTGGCTTACGCGCAGACCGATACCGAAGTTGGCGTTGGTGCCGTGAATCGCATACAGACGACCAATGTACAGGGCATACAGACCCATCGGGTTATCCGGGCCGGCTGGCACAACGGCTGGCAGCGGTTCGCCCGCAGCGATGTATTCCGCGTGCATTTTGGCGGTTGGGGTCCAGGTTGGGCCCGCTTTCTTACGTTCAACTTTGGTGGTCCAGTTCAGCGGGGTGTCTTTACCCAGCTGGCCGATACCGATTGGCAGCACGATAACGGTGTTGGTGCCTTTCGGGTAGTAATACAGACGCATTTCGGCGCTGTTGATCACGATACCTTCATGAACGGTATCCGGCAGGATCAGCTGCTGAGGAATATTCAGCACGGTACCTGCTTTCGGCAGATACGGGTCAACGCCCGGGTTCGCTTCCAGCATGTTAGACAGGCCCAGCTGGTACTGCGCGGCGAAATACTCCAGCGGCTGAGAGTTACCCTCAGGCACCGTCACCACCTGGTTTTGACCCACCAGACGGCTTCCGTCGGTCGGCAGGGGATACGTCACCGCAGACGCGGTCTTACAAAAACCTACTACGGCTAACGCCGCCGCAAAAAGCGCTGTTAATTTCATGTTCATGTTGTGCGAGGTATCTAAGCCATTCAGGCGATGAGTTGATAAGTCTGAATCTGTGATGGGAGCGCATTATATGTGCATTCCCGCTCACTGGGAATTCAGATGTGTACGAAATCACATTTTTTTCGATTTTGTTAAAGTTTAGTGGATTGCCGCAACACGGGATCTCAATTCGGAATTGTGGCATAATGCCGTGTTTATCACACTTTTCGCAGGAATCTCCCCGTGTTAGTTACCAGCAACGTCACTATGCAGTTTGGCAGTAAGCCGCTGTTCGAAAACATTTCCGTCAAATTTGGCGGCGGCAACCGTTACGGCCTGATTGGCGCCAACGGTAGCGGAAAATCCACCTTCATGAAGATCCTCGGCGGCGATCTGGAGCCGACCCTCGGCAACGTCTCGCTCGACCCTAACGAGCGTATCGGTAAGCTGCGTCAGGATCAGTTCGCCTTCGAAGAGTTCACCGTGCTGGACACCGTGATCATGGGGCACGCGGAGCTGTGGGAAGTGAAGCAGGAGCGCGATCGCATCTACGCGCTGGCCGAAATGAGCGAAGAAGACGGCTATAAAGTGGCCGATCTGGAAACGCAGTACGGCGAGATGGACGGTTACTCTGCGGAAGCGCGTGCGGGCGAGCTGCTGCTGGGCGTCGGCATTCCGGTCGAACAGCATTACGGCCCGATGAGCGAAGTTGCGCCAGGCTGGAAGCTGCGCGTGCTGCTGGCTCAGGCGCTGTTCTCTAACCCGGACATCCTGCTGCTCGACGAACCAACGAACAACCTGGACATCGACACCATCCGCTGGCTGGAGCAGACGCTCAACGACCGTGACAGCACGATGATCATCATCTCGCACGACCGTCACTTCCTGAACATGGTCTGTACGCACATGGCGGATCTGGACTACGGCGAGCTGCGCGTCTATCCGGGCAACTATGACGAGTACATGACCGCCGCCACCCAGGCGCGCGAGCGTCTGCTGGCGGACAACGCCAAGAAGAAAGCGCAGATTGCGGACCTGCAGTCCTTCGTTAGCCGCTTCAGCGCCAACGCCTCTAAGTCGCGTCAGGCGACCTCGCGTGCGCGTCAGATTGATAAAATCAAGCTGGAAGAGGTTAAAGCCTCCAGCCGTCAGAACCCGTTCATCCGCTTCGAGCAGGACAAGAAGCTGTTCCGTAACGCGCTGGAAGTGGAGGCCCTTACCAAAGGCTTCGATGAAGGCCCGCTGTTTAAAAACTTCAACCTGCTGCTGGAAGTGGGCGAGAAGATTGCCATTCTGGGCGCCAACGGCGTGGGTAAATCCACCATGCTGAAAACCCTGGTCGGCGAACTGCAGCCGGACAACGGCACCGTGAAATGGTCCGAGAACGCGCAGATTGGCTACTACGCGCAGGATCATGAGTACGAGTTCGAAAATGACCTGACCGTCTTCGACTGGATGAGCCAGTGGAAGCAGGAAGGCGACGATGAGCAGGCGGTGCGCAGCATCCTGGGCCGTCTGCTGTTCAGCCAGGACGACATCAAAAAGCCGGCTAAAGTGCTCTCCGGTGGCGAGAAAGGCCGCATGCTGTTCGGCAAGCTGATGATGGAAAAACCAAACATTCTGGTGATGGACGAACCGACTAACCACCTGGATATGGAATCGATCGAATCGCTGAACATGGCGCTGGAGATGTATCAGGGCACCCTGATCTTCGTCTCTCACGACCGTGAGTTCGTCAGCTCGCTGGCAACCCGCGTGATCGAGATTACGCCAGAGCGCGTGGTGGACTTTACCGGTAACTACGAAGATTACCTGCGCAGCAAAGGTATCGACGGCTAAAAAAAGCCCGGTGGCGCTTCGGTATGAACCGGAAACATGGGTAACACTTTAGACCGGATACATGGGTAACAGTTATAACTGGCATAGAAGAGGAGAC